>NZ_JBFBLX010000018.1:0-61490 GCF_040702705.1 Micrococcus sp. NPDC078436
CCACTACAACTACCATCGGCCTCATACCTCCTGCGCAGAGGCTCCTCCGGCCTCACTGGCCCCGGCCCGAGTCAACAACGTCATGCCCTCCTACAACTAGACTGGGTGACCATGACCGAGTCGACCGCGACCCCCGCCGCCCTGTCCGAGATCATCGACGACTTCGCGGGGGTGCCCGATCCGCAGAAGCTCGAGCTGCTGCTGGAGTTCTCCGACGAGCTGGCGGAGCTGCCCGCCCGCTTCCACGGCCACGAGGCCGAGATGGAGCAGGTGGTCGAGTGCCAGTCGCCCCTGTTCCTCGCGGTCGAGCTGGAGGGCGAGCCGGGCCCGGACGCGGTGGTGCGCCTGTACATCACGGCGCCGCGGGAGGCACCCACGACGCGCGGATTCGCCTCCGTCCTCTCCCAGGGGCTCGACGGGTCCACGGCGCGCGAGGTCCTGGACGTCCCCGAGGACATCCCGGCGAAGCTGGGCCTGCAGAAGGCGCTGACCCCGCTGCGGCTGCGCGGCATGTCCGCCATGCTCGGGCGGATCAAGCGCAACGTGCGCGAGCAGGCCGGCCTCTGAGCCGGCGAGGACGGCCGGCATGGCACGGAGGCGGGGCGGCACGGATCGGGGCGCGCTGAAGCACACGGCGACCCCCGCCGTCGCGGCGCTCGTGGCGGCCGGGGTGCCGCACGTGCTCCACACGTTCGAGGTGGCCCTCGACGGCGGCGGCGAGAGCTTCGGCGCGCAGGTGGCCCACGCGCTGGAGGTCCCCCCGGAGCGTCTGTTCAAGACCCTGATGGTGGCCCTGCCGGACGGCTCGCTGGCCGCGTGCGTCGTGCCCGTGTCCGGGAAGCTGGACCTGCGCGCCGCCGCGGCAGCGCTGGGGGTGAAGAAGGCGGTGATGGCCGACCTCGCGGTGGCCGAGCGGCGCACCGGCTACGTGCGGGGCGGCATCTCCCCGCTGGGACAGCGGAACCGGCACCCCGTGGTGGTGGACGCGTCCGCCCTCACAGGAGAGGTGATGTACCTCTCGGGCGGGCAGCGTGGGCTCGACGTCGAGCTGGCCCCCGCCGACCTCGTCGCGGTGAGCGGCGCCGTCGTGGCGGCGATCGCTGCCGACTGAGGTGACTGCTGGCTGAGGCGGCAGGGTGCTTCAGGCCGCGGACGCGCGGGCCTGGCGACGCACCGCGGCGACCCGCTGCAGCACGGTCACCACGGAGGCGAGCGCGAGCAGCGCGAGGACCACGGTGAGCAGGACGGGCGGCAGCCCCAGGCCCGTGAGGCCCACCGCCACCAGCGTGGCCACGAGCCGCTCGGCGCGCTCGGCGATGCCCACGTTGGCGGTGAACCCGAGCGACTCGGCCTTGGCCCGGGCGTAGGACACGAGCATGCCGAGCGCCAGGCAGGAGGCGGCGAGGACGCCCACGGTCGGGTTGTCCCCGACGCCGAAGCCCCACCACAGCACGCCGAGGAACACCGCGGCGTCCTGCACGCGGTCCAGGGTCGAGTCCAGGAAGGATCCCCAGCGGCCCGTGGTCCCGGCCTCGCGGGCCATGATGCCGTCCACGAGGTCCGAGAACACGAACAGGGTGATGACGATCGTCCCCCAGAACAGCTCGCCGAGCGGGTAGAACACGAGCGCGCCGAGGCTCACGCCCACGGTGCCCGTCACCGTCACGGCGTCCGGGCTGACGCCGGCGCGCAGCAGCCCGCGGGCCACGGGCAGGAAGACGCGCGTGGTCACCCCGCGGGCATGCCGGTCCAGCATCAGCGCACGTCCCCCTGCGGTGCCGCGGCGGGCGTCGCGTCGCCGGGAGCGTCCGGAGCGTCGTCGGGCTCTGCCCCGGCGTCGCGCCTCCTGCGGGCGGTGAGCTCGGCGGCCGCTGCGGGCCAGGCTGCCACGAGGAGGTCGCGGGTCTGGCCCAGGGTCTGGGACATGTTCTTGGTGTGCGCGATGATCGGCAGGAAGTTGCCGTCGCCGGTCCACCGCGGCACCACGTGCTGGTGCAGGTGTGCCGCGATGCCCGCTCCCCCGGCCACGCCCTGGTTCATGCCCAGGTTGAAGCCCTTGGGGCGGCTGGCCCCCTCGAGGGCGAGCATGGCCGTCTGGGCCAGCTCCGCCATCTCCGCCGTCTCCTCCGCCGTGATGTCCGTGTACATGGGCACGTGGCGGTACGGGCAGATCAGCAGGTGCCCCGGGTTGTACGGGAACAGGTTGAGGATCACGAAGGCCGTGCGCCCGCGGTGCACGATCAGCGACTCCTCGTCCGTGCGATGCGGCGCCGCGCAGAACGGGCACGTGTGCTCGTCCTTCACCTGGTCCGGTCCGGCGTTGATGTACGCCATGCGGTGCGGGTTCCAGAGCCGATCGAAGGCGTCCGGGACGCCGGGCAGCCCGAAGCCGTCCGTCGCCGCGGCGTCGCCGTCGGGGGTGCTCACGCCGTGACCTCGCGCTCCCGGACTGCCTTCACGATGCGGGCGATGGCCTCGTCCACGGGAACGCCGTTGTCCTGCGACCCGTCGCGGAAGCGGAAGCTGACCGCGCCGGCCTCGGCGTCCTCGCCGCCCGCGATGAGCACGAACGGCACCTTCTCCTTGGAGGCCGTGCGGATCTTCTTCGGGAAGCGGTCCGAGGAGTCGTCCAGGCGGGCCCGGATCCCCTCGGCGCGCAGCTTCGCGACGACGTCGGCCAGGTAGTCGTTGAACGCCTCGGCCACGGGGATGGCCACGACCTGCTCGGGGGCGAGCCACGCCGGGAAGGCGCCCGCGTAGTGCTCGGTGAGCACGCCGAGGAAGCGCTCGATCGAGCCGAAGAGGGCGCGGTGGATCATCACGGGGCGCTGACGCGTGCCGTCGGCGGCCTGGTACTCGAGGTCGAACCGCTCGGGCAGGTTGAAGTCCAGCTGGATGGTGGACATCTGCCAGGTGCGGCCGATCGCGTCCTTGGCCTGCACGGAGATCTTCGGCCCGTAGAACGCGGCGCCGCCCGGATCCGGGACGAGCTGGAGGCCGGAGCCCTCGGCGACCTCGGCGAGGGTGCGGGTGGCCTCCTCCCAGATGTCGTCCGAGCCGACCGACTTCTCCGGGTCACGCGTGGACAGCTCGAGGTAGAAGTCGTCCAGGCCGTAGTCCTTGAGCAGGTCGAGGACGAAGGTGAGCGTCGTGGTGAGCTCGTCCTTCATCTGGTCGCGCGTGCAGTAGATGTGGGCGTCGTCCTGGGTCATGCCGCGCACGCGGGTCAGGCCGTGGACCACGCCGGACTTCTCGTAGCGGTACACGGAGCCGAACTCGAAGAGGCGCAGCGGCAGCTCGCGGTACGAGCGGCCGCGGGAGCGGAACACGAGGTTGTGCATGGGGCAGTTCATCGGCTTGAGGTAGTAGTTCTGCCCCTGCCGGGTGACCTCGCCGGTCTCCGGGTCGCGCTGCTCGTCGATCTGCATGGGCGGGAACATGCCGTCCGCGTACCAGTCCAGGTGCCCGGAGACCTCGTAGAGGTGCTGCTTCGTGATGTGCGGCGTGTAGACGAACTCGTAGCCGGCCTCCTCATGGCGGCGGCGCGAGTAGTCCTCCATCGTCTTGCGGATGATGCCGCCGCGCGGGTGGAACACGGGCAGGCCCGAGCCGAGCTCGTCCGGGAAGGAGAAGAGGTCCATCTCCGCGCCCAGCTTGCGGTGGTCGCGTCGCTCGGCCTCGGCAAGCCGCTCCTGATAGGCCTTCAGGTCGGCCTTGGTGGGCCAGGCGGTGCCGTAGATGCGCTGCAGCTGCTTGTTCTTCTCGTTGCCCAGCCAGTAGGCGGCCGCGGAGCGGGTCAGCGCGAAGGCGTTGGAGATGAGCTTCGTGTTCGGCAGGTGCGGGCCGCGGCACAGGTCGCACCACACGGCGTCGCCGGACTTGCGGTCCACGTTGTCGTAGACCGTGATCTCGCCGGCGCCGACCTCCACGGAAGCGCCCTCGCCCGCGGTGTCGGCCTCGTTCTTCTTGCCCAGGAGCTCGAGCTTGTACGGCTCCTCCGCCATCTCGGCGCGGGCCTCGTCCTCGGTGACCACGCGGCGGCGGAACTGCTGGTTCGCGTTGACGATCTTCAGCATCATCTTCTCGAGCTGCTTGAGGTCCTCCGGGGTGAAGGGCTCGGCGACGTCGAAGTCGAAGTAGAAGCCGTCCGTGATGTACGGGCCGATGCCGAGCTTGGCGTCGGGGCGCAGCTGCTCCACCGCCTGGGCCATCACGTGGGCGGTCGAGTGGCGCAGCACGTTCAGGCCCTCGGGCTCGGTGATGTCCACGGCCTCGACGCTGGCGCCGGCCGGGATTGCGCGGGCGAGGTCCCACAGGTGGCCGTCCACGCGCATGACCACCGTGGTGGGCTGCTCCCGGAAGAGCTCCAGGCCGGTGATGCCGTGCGTCACCTCCCGCATCTGGCCGTCCACGGTCAGCAGGATGTTCTTCGGCTCGGACACGGTGCTCCTTCTCGGGTCAGGCTTCTGGGCGTGTGGCATACGGAGGCCACCGCCAGCCGCCCCCATTCTAGGGGCGGGCGGGAACAGGGCGGCGACGACGCAGGAGGGCGCCGACCCGCGTCGACGCGGCGGACTCCTCCCACCCGCCGGGGCTCCGTTGGGCGCGACCGATCCGCAGGGGCGGTTGAAGCCGGGTCCAGGGCTCGGGGAAGGCTGGTCGCTCCGGCGGAGGGAGTGGTTCCCGCCTCGCCGGAGCAGGAGCCGCCCCGGGTGGGCCCGGGCGTGTCCGGTGATGCTGGTTCCGGCGCGGCGTGCGGTCCGGGTCGAGGTGGCGGGCCGGGACGAACCACGGGACGCCCTCGATGACCGACACCTCCCACCACCCGGCGTGCACGGCCTGGTGATGGTGCGAGCAGAGCAGCACGCCGTTGGCCACGTCCGTGGGCCCGCCGTGCTCCCAGTGGCCGATGTGATGGACCTCGCACCAGCTGGCGGGCAGCGCGCAGCCGGGTGCGGCGCATCCGCCGTCCCGCGCCGTCACGGCCCGCCGCTGGGCACGGGTGAAGAGACGACGCGCCCGGCCGAGGTCGAGGATCTCCCCCTCGCCGCCCAGGACGGCGGGGATGATGTCCGCGTCGCAGGCGATGCGCCGGATCTCGCGGGGGTCGATCGGTCCAGTGAGGTCGGCCGTGGACACGGCGGACCCCATGCGTCCGTCGGCGGCGGCGCGCAGCTCCCCGAGGAGCGTCCGATGGTCGATCGTGACGAGCACCTGCGGACGGTTCCCGCCGGTGGAGGGCAATGCCTCCGCACCGGCATGCGCGAGGGCCGCCTGGAGGGCGCTCACCAGCGTGTCCGCCTGCCGCTGCCCGCGCGTCCGGGGGTCCGGGGCCGAGCCGGCGTCCTGCACGCCGGCAACGGCGCGGGGGTTCGTCGCGGCGGATGCCACGGTCTGCAGGACCTCATGCTGGGCGTCGGTGAGGTGGAGGTCCCACCGGTGCAGCCCACGGCGCTGGCCCCGGTGGAACAGTCCCTGGGCGGCGTTCAGCTCCGCTTCCGTGGGCGCGGCGGTGTCCGGCATGACGAGGGCGTCGAGGTTCTGACGCCACCGGGCGCAGAGCCGACGGATGCCGTCCGGCTCGATGCGCTGGAGCTGGTCCGCCAGGATGCCCTCTCCCGCGTCGACCAGGTCCTCGACCTCGTCCCGAGGCACGCCGGCGATCAGGGCGTCGGTGCGTGCACGCGTCAGCGTCTCGATCACGACGTCGCAGGCCCCCGGCTCGGCGGCCCCGGCCGCCACCACACGGGCGATGGCGGGCAGCTGCGGCTCCGCGACCGGCGCCGTGGCGAAGGCGCGCTGGGGTCGGGTGGCCTCGGCTCGGCGGAGTCGGCGCTGGGCGTCCCGGCGGTCGATGTGGAGGAGGGAGCGCAGGCAGTCGGCCTCGTCCCGGTGGGGGCTCTTGCCCGGAGGGATGCCCAGGAGCTCATGACGATCCGCCTCGTGCCCGTAGACCTGGGCGAGGTGCCCGGCGAGGGAGGTCTGCACCGCGGCGACGGTGCGCGCGAGCCGCTCCACCTCCTGGAGCAGGGCCGGGAGCCGCAGGTCCTCGACCTCCGGGTGCCACTCCGGGTCCCCGAGCCGTTCGAGCAGAGCCAGGACGTCCGACTGCGCGGCCCCGAGCAGGTCCGCGACCGGCGCGCCGAGAGGCGAGCGTGGACCCTCGCCGAGGCCTTCGCCGGAACTCCGGTCTGCACTGCCGCTGCCGGCGCCGTCAGCGGCGTTGCCGAGGCGCGCAGACGGGTTCATCACGCGCCTGGTCTCACCGATCACGTCCATGTCTCTTCCCCCCTTTCCTCATGCAGTCCATCACGGGGCCCGGACACGTTAAGCAGCCCCTCATCCGTGCCGGACGGCTCACCGCTCCGGCGTGGGCAGTAGCTCCCACGTGTCCGGGTGGGGCACCGGGATGGGCGTGCTGCACCCCGGGGCCTCGGCCGTGGCCTGCGGCGTCCCGGCGCTCGCCCCGGCCTCCACGCGCTCGGCGTCCTGGGCGACGAGCGCCTCGGGGCGCACCTTGACCGGCCAGCCGCCGGTGCCGTGGTGCGGGATGTCCGGCAGGGACGCCCCGCCGCCGGGCCCGCCCGGCGTGCCGCCGCGACGCCGGACCGCGGCCGCCTTCCGGTCGGCGGCCAGCCAGCGCCGCCACTGCTCCCGGGTGGCGTCGAGGTAGTCGGGGTCGGGCAGGGTCTCGGAGCGGTGCAGGTCCCATGCGCGGACGGCCTGCACCGAGACGGCCTGCGGGCCGGTGCGTCGCGTGGTCCCCTCGATCAGCAGGAGGCGCGCCGAGAAGAGCATCTCCCCCGAGGCGTGCTGGGCCTCGGTGAAGAAGGACGCGTCGACGCAGCCCGTCCCGTCGTCCACGGAGAGGAACACCACCCGCTTGCCGCTGCGCATGGGCGGGGTCTGCGTGGCCACGCGCACCCCCGCCACGAGCACGCGCGACTGCGAGCGCAGTCGCAGCAGGTCCTTCGCGCGGGTGATCCCGAGGGCGTCGAGGTACGGCGCGTGGGAGTCCATGAGATGGGCGGTCACGTCCAGAGCGGTGAGGTCCAGCTCGGTGCGCACCTGCGCGGCCGTGGGCGGGGACGGGAACATCGGGGTGAGGGCGCTGAGCTCGGTGTCCGGCAGGTCCAGGGCCAGCTGACCGTCCACCTGGCGGGTCCGCGGGGGCCGCGAACGGGTGGCCCCGCGGCCCGGGCCGGTGCCCCGCGTACTGGAGTGCTGCAGCTCGAGGTGGTGCACGAGGTCGGTGCGAGACGCCCCGCCGGGCGGCAGCAGGCAGTCGAGGGCGCCGAGCTGGGCGAGCCGCTCCAGGTTGCGGCTGGTGGGCCGGGCACGGTCCCGGACGTCGGCGAGGGAGTGGTAGGGGCGGCCCGCGTCGAGGCGCTCGACCTCCGCCTCGCTCAACCCGGACAGGCTCGTCAAGGGCAGGCGGATCCCCCAGCGACCGCGAGCGCGGCCGTCGGGACCGGTCGCGGAGCTGGCGGTCGCGGAGCTGCCGGGTGCGGGTGGGCCGGGCGTCGGAGGGCCGGGTGTGCTGGGCCTGGAAGGACCGGGCGCGCCGTCGTCGTCCACGCATCCGCCGTCCGCGGGGTGACGCGCGCCGTCGTCGTGGGCGCCCTCCCCGTGGAGGCCGTGGCCGTCCACCTCCGGGTGCGAGGGCACCCACTCGACGCGCACGTGCCGAGTGGAGGCGTTGACGTCCACCGGGAGCACGGGGATGCCCATGCGGCGGGCCTCGGCCACCATGAGGCGGGCCGGGTACATGCCGGGGTCATGCTCGAGGATGGCGGCCATGAAGGCCTCGGGGTGGTGCGTCTTGAGCCAGGCGGACTGGTAGGTGGGCACGGCGAACGCGGCGCCGTGGGCCTTGCAGAAGCCGAACGAGCCGAAGGCGTGGAGGGTGCCCCAGACCTCGTCGATCACGTCGAGGTCGTACCCCTTCTCCAGCGCGTGGGAGCGGAAGTACTCCTCCACCGTGCGCTCGGCGGGCCCGCCGAGGAGCCGGCGGAACTCGTCCGCGCGGGCCAGGCCACAGCCGGTCATGACGTCCATGGTGCGCAGCACCTGCTCGTGGAACACGGTGACGCCGTGCGTCTCGGCGAGCACGGGCTCGAGGTGCGGGTGCGGGCAGCGGGCCGCCGCCCAGCCGTGCCGCTGCTCCAGGAAGGGCCGTACCATGTCCGACTGCATGGGGCCGGGACGGAAGAGGGAGATGTCCACCGTGAGGTCGTTGAACTCGCGGGGGGCGAGCTTGCCGATCAGCTCCCGCTGGCCCGGCGACTCGATCTGGAAGCAGCCGAGAGTGTGGGTGGTGCGGATCATCTCGAAGGTCGCCTCGTCGTCGAGGGGGACCCGCTCGAGGTCCGGCCTCTCCCCCGTGATGCGCTCCACCTCCGCCAGCGTGTAGGCGATCGCCGACTGCATGCGCACGCCGAGGATGTCCAGCTTGAGGAAGCCCATGGGGTCCATGTCGTGCTTGTCGAACTGGCTCATCGGCAGGCCCATGCCCGAGGGCTGCACGGGCGTGCGGTGCAGGAGGGTGGCGTCGCCGAGGATGACGCCGCACGGGTGCATGGAGATGTGCCGGGGCAGGCGATCGAGACGCTCCGTGATGTCCACCAGCAGGTCCAGCTGATGCCGCCCCGCCCGGCGGCCGGACTCCACGCGGCGGGAGAGCTCCCCCAACTCGGGCATGCGCTGCAGCGCCTCGCGGAAGCTGGAGGCGGAGAAGCGCCACAGCTGCTTGGCGATGACGTCCACGTCCTCGTCCGGCAGGCCCAGGGCCATCCCCGCGTCCCGGACGGCGCCGCGGGCCCGGTAGGCGTTCTGCATGCTCATGAGCGTGGTCCGCTCGGCCCCGAAGCGCTCGAACACGGCACGGTAGATCTCGTGGCGGCGCGCGGACTCCACGTCGATGTCGATGTCCGGCAGGGTGGAGCGCGCGTCCGAGAGGAAGCGCTCCATGATCAGGCCGTTGGCCATGGGGTCCACGTTGGAGATCCGCAGCGCGTGGTTCACCAGCGACGACGCCCCGGAGCCGCGCGCGGAGACCCGCACGCCCATCCCCTCGATCAGGTCCACCACGGAGGACACCGTGAGGAAGTAGCTCGCGAACCCGAGGCGCGAGATGATCCCGAGCTCGTGCTCGACCCGGTCCTGCAGGTCGCGGGCCTCCTGACTGGTGCCGAACCCGGAGCCGGTGTGCAGACGCGGGTAGCGGGCGGCCAGGCCGGCGAGGGTCCGCTCGTGCAGCACGCGGTCGGGCGGCCCGTCCACCCCGATGACGGAGGCCTCGGGCACCCGGGGCCGGCCCCAGCCGAGATCGCTCTCGGGGTCGAGGGCGCAGGCCTCGGCCAGGCGGCGGGTGGACTCCAGGAGGGGCGCGGCAGGCTCGTCCGCGGCCTCGCACACCTCACGGGCGATCCGGTGCATGTGCTCGGTGGGCTTGAGCCAGCCCTGTCCGTTGGGCTGCAGGTCGTGCAGGGCGTCGAGGGAGCTCAGCGCCCGGGCGGCGTCGAGGACGTCCGCGGTGGCCGCGCCGTCCGGGGCGGCGTACCGCACGGCGTTGGTCAGCACGGCGGGCGTGCGGGTGTCCCGGGCGGCGCGCAGCATCTTCACGGCGTGGCCCGTGTCCAGCCGTCGGCCGGGCGCGGAGAGGTGCGTGACGACGTCGACGTGCACAGATCCGGCGGGCAGGGCCGAGCGCCACCGGCGCAGGGCGCCCACTCCCGCGGTGTAGCGGCGGCGGGCGAGGTGGCGTCCGAGGTCCGAGTCCGGCCCGAGGAGCACGAACAGTTCCGGGCTCGGCGGGTTCGCGGGGTTGGCGGCGGTGGGCACGCGCCCCCCGGCGGCCTCCGCCAGCTCGGCGACGGCGGCCCAGGGGCTGCCTCCGCCCGCTCCCCCGGTGGTACGGGCATGGGCCGCGGAGATCACCTGGCACAGGGCGCGGTAGCCGGACCCGTGGGAGCCACCCCGGGCGAGGATGACGGCCCGGCCGGCGTCGCCGTCCTCCTCCGACCAGCGCAGGGCGAGGTCCACCCCGACCACGGGCGCGATGCCGTGCTGCAGGCACGCGCCCACGTGCTTGGCCATGCCGTAGAGGCCGTCGCGATCGGTGCACGCGAGCAGGTCCATGCCCGCCGCGGCGGCGGCCGCGGCGAGGTCCTCGGGCCAGCTCACCCCGTAGTGGGCGCTGAAGGCCGAGGCCATGTGCAGATGGGGGAACGGGACGGGCGGGGGCGTGCGGTCACCCATGGGGAGCTCTCCTGGACGTGCTGGACCACCCCGCCGGGGTCTCCGACGGGGGCGGCGCGGGAAGCGCGGCGGGTGCACGAGCCGGGAAGCGTGCGGGGGTCCGAGCCAGGGGAAGGAGGCGGTCGGGGCGGCCTGTGGCCGCCGAGGCGGCCACTCACCCACAATAGAACACATGTTCGAATGACGGAAGCGGGGGGCAGGCCCCGGAGGGGCGGACGGGACCTCACGCCGTCCTCCGCAGGTCATGAGCGACCTCGTGGACGCGAATGAGGCGCCAACGCCCGGAGTCGAGGTGGTGGGCGACGTCCAGGGTCTGCACGGGGGCGGAGCCGGCCCGGGCGAGGCGCACCTGCAGGCGCCAGATCTCATGGTCCACCAGGCCCGGCCCGCGGCCCTTCTCGGCCCGCACCTCCTCGGCCCACCAGCGGCGACGCTCGAACCAGCGCATCGGCCGCTCGGCGATGACGTAGTCCCGCCCGTTCCAATGCAGGCCCTGCGGCGCGCCGTCCGGGGCGCGCTCCACCGCCACGGACTGCGTGAAGACTCCCATGCTGCTCTCTCCCTGTGTGCGCTGCGGACGGATCCGCCGGCGGGCGCCGACGGACGGCGGGAGCGCGACCCACCCGCGACGGCGGGCAGGGGAAGAGTCGGGAAGCCTCGGCCCGCGATGGGACCGAGGGCCGGAGGTCGCACTCTCGATCGTACCCGAACATGTGTTCGAACCCGATGGGAGGGACACTACGGGTGGCAGCGGACACGTTAAGGGGGCCCGGGGAAAAGGCGACGTCGGCACCCGCGCGGGTGCCGACGTCGCCGTGCTCACGCCCCCGGGCGGGGCGGGGCCGCGCTCAGGCCTTCACGTACCGCGGGAAGGCGGCAGGCGCGGCCACCGGCTTGCCCTCCGGGTTCATGTCGATCCCGAGGTCACGGGCCCAGACGATGCGGGTGTCGCCGGTGTAGACGGCCTCGGTGCGCTCGTCGAGCTCGAACACGCGGGCGCCGCGGAGGGTGTGCTGATCCCACGTGCCGTCGTTGAGGCCGTAGGTGTCGAAGCCGGTGCCGGGCGCGTAGCCGAGCTCGACGCCGTAGTAGTTCCCCTTGTAGGTGTTGATGTGGTCGTGGCCGCAGTAGATGCCCTTGACCTCGCCGCGCTCCTTCACGGAGGCGTAGATGCCCGAGTTGATCAGACCGTGGTAGACGTCCTCGTGCTTCACACCCTCGATGGCGTGACGGCGCACGGCCTCCGCGTGGCGGGCCTCGTCCTTCTCGCCCTGGGAGGCGTACCACATGTAGGAGTGCTCGAACGTGGGGATGTGGAAGAACATGAGGCCGGGGACGCCCTTGCCGAAGCGCTCCGCGGTGGCCTCCGAGGCCTCCTCGTACCAGCGGATCTGCTGCGGACGGATCCAGTCGTAGTCCATGACGCCCTCGGTGGACTGCCCGGCGGCGTCCTGGGCGGTGGCGTAGCGGCCCGAGTCGAGCAGCCAGATGGCGAAGGAGGGGGCGGCGCCGCGGGACCCCCGCACGAGCAGCTGGGCGTCGGAGTGGCCCGGCTTGGACGGGTCCACGGCCGGGTTGAGGTTGTGCTTGTACTGGCGCACGAAGTCCACGATCCGGGATTCCGTCATCGAGGTGCCGTGCTCCGTGACCGAGTCCTCGTCATGGTTGCCGAAGGTGATGGCCCACTTCACGCCGCGGGACTCCATCGGCATGACGAAGTTGTTGATCCCCTGCATCACCTGCAGGTCCGTGGTGGGCGAGCCGTCGATGACGTCGCCGTTGATGAGCGCGAAGTCCGGCTTCTCCCGGTCCAGGACCTTGCCCATGAACTCGAGGGTGCGACGGTCCGCGGCGTGGCCGCCCTGGGTGTCGTTGAACTGCACGATCTTGAAGCGGCGGCTCTTGCCGAACGCCAGCGGCATGGACTGGGCGCCGGCGTCACGGCGACGTCCATGGGCAGGGGCGTGGGCCGGAGGCGCGGCCTGGGCGACGGGGGCTGCGGCCAGCACGCCGGCCGCGGCGAAGGCTCCGCCTCCGGCGAGGATGCCGCGGCGATCGACGGACGGGGACTCGGGGATGCGATCGGTCATGGCTCTCTCCTGCTGAAGCGGCGGTCGATGACGTCGCGGAAGCGTCGCTGACCTGGACGTTAGGAGGCTGAGATGACCCCGGGGATGCCCGGCGCGGAACGCCCACGGAACGAGCAGATGAACGGTCGGGAACACGACACCTGCGCGTCTGACGATGTTCACGGTCCGCCCTGTGGAGAACCCCTCGCGTGTCGCGGAGGCATGCGTACACTCGCCAGTGTCGCCACTCACACGCCGCTCACGCGGTGGTCTTCACGGGATCAGAGCCGTGGCGGCGGACGGAACGGATGTCTTCTGAGGAGGGGACCTTGTCCATCACCGCACCCCCACGCGCCCTGCCCCGCCGACGCCCCGCCCAGGCCGCATCGCTGGCAGCCGCCCTCGCACTGGCCCTCACGGCCTGCGGCGGCGGAGACCCGGCACCGACCGAGACCACGACGACGGCGCCCGCCTCGTCCACGCAGGCCGCTGACACCCCCACGGCTACGGCTACGGCTACGGCCGGCGCATCTCCCTCCACCCCCGACGGCGGCACGGCGCCATCTAGCGGGAGCGGACCCGCGAGCGCAACGGCGAGCGGTCCGTACGTCCCCGCCTCCGCCGAAGGCCCCGCCCAGAACGTGCCGAAGCCGGTGATGCCCGAGGTCATGAAGGAAGAGACCCAGGAGGGCGCCGAGGCGGCGGTGAAGTACTTCTGGGAGACGGTCTACTACATGCAGCAGACGGGGGATGCGGGTCCCACACGCACCGCATCTTGGGAGGCTTGCGCCTTCTGCAGTCACATAATTAGCTCGATGGAGGCCATCTACTCGAATGAAGGATGGTTCACAGGCACCCAGTCCAATGTGAGTTCCGCTCGCCTCAGGCCATCTTCTAGTGGATATAACGCGACGCTTATCATGAATTTCTCCAGCGGCACGGGATACATGCGCGATGGCTCTACGCCCGAGGGGGGAAACGTACCGGAATCAAAGGGCGCCCCTTGGGTAGCTGATCTCATCTATGATGATGACTTGAAGAGTTGGTTTGTAGAATCAATGACCTTCCAGGGACGCGGGGATAGATGACAATGAAATTCAAAACCACCAGATCAATCAAGAATATGGCCCTGTTGATCCTCACGCTGGCAATCATTGGCGTCACCCCGGCTCGCGGCCAGCAAATCTCCGAGGAATGCACCACCAATAAAGCAATCTACGCACTCTCCGCTTCGTCCATCGCTGTCTCAAAGAAGTGCCACCAGGGCGGAGTTTCTAAAAGAACGGGGATCGTCAATGACGTTGACCCAGAAGCGCCTCCGCGGGACATAGAAGAGGCGTCCGCACCAGAGCCCTCACTGAAGACAAACGTCACAATGAACGCCTGCGACCCGAACCAGGTGGGCAACCCAGACTTCAAAACCTGTCAAGAGCAGAAGGAAAAGTTCTGTCCTGACGGTGGCGAGTGGGTTATGACGGAGACAACTGACATCAGTACGGGTACACCACAGGTCACCTACTCCACCCCCATCTGCACGGGCACCGGCACCGGCCCGGCTCCCATCGGCGCCGCAGGCGACGCCGCTCCCCCGGTCACCATCGACGAAGTCCGCACCCTCCTGGTCCTGGAGCCGACGATCGAGTCGGACAACGCCGGCCGCGGCGTCCGCAACGCGGAGACCAACTTCTACACCCTCGCGCAGCCGGTCTCCCTGACCACGACCATCGCCGGCCAGGACATCGAACTCCGCGCCACGCCCGTCACCTTCCACTGGACCTACGGTGACGGCACCGGCACCGTGACCACCCACGACGGAGGCCACGCGCAGCCCGAGTTCAACGTGCCCACCCCCACGAGCCACGTCTACGAGGACACGGGGTCCTACACGGTCGGCCTGACCACGGTGTACGTCGGCGAGTACCGGGTGGCCGGCGGCGAGTGGCAGCTGATCCCCGGCACCATCACCCTGGACGCCGCCCCGGTCACCGCGGACATCTGGCGCACAGTCACGCGCAACGTCGCCGACGACTGCGGCGCCGACGCCTCCGCGTGGGGCTGCACCGGGCCCATCGACGCCCCGGACGGCGGCTGAAGGCCGCTCCTCGGCTCACCTCCGGGCGCCCCACCCGGCCCACCTCAGAGGAGTCGCTCCTGCACCTCGCCGGGCTCCTCGATCAGCTCCGGGCCGTTGTTCCGCACGTTCCCCACGGCCGAGCCCACCGGGCGCAGGCGCCACCCCGACGCCACGCCGTACGCCTGCGCGCACACCTCGTCCACGAGCAGTTCGGCCTCCTCTGCCGACCCGAGCTTCCCGGGCTCCAGCCAGCGGGCCATCGCCTCGGCTCCCAAGGGCACGGGCAGCCGGTCGTGCAGCTCCCCCAGCTCCGCCAGCAGCGGATCCTCCGCCTCCATGTTCGGCGCCGCCATCGTCAGGATCGACGTCGAGAGCACCCACGCGTCCTCTCCCGCGGCTTTCGCTTCCGGGTCCTGCCACCACTCGTAGAGCCCGGCGAACCAGATCACGGGCCCCTCGCCGTCACCGGCGCCGGCCGGGTGCACGTAGAAGGGCTGCTTCTCGGCGGCCTTCCCGTCGGCTCCCTTCGCCCCGGGCTCCGGCTTCTTCCACTCGTAGTACCCCTCCACCGGCACCGCGCAACGGCGCGAACGCACGGCCGCCCGGAACGTCGGCTTCTGTGCCACCGTCTCGGACCGGGCGTTGAACGCCCGCGACCCCACGGACAGCTCCTTCGCCCATGGCGGAACGAGTCCCCACCGCGCCACGTGCAGCTCGCGCCGCACCTCCCCGTCGGGCGCCTCGCCCCCGCCAGACGCCCCCGCGCCGTCCCCGTCCACCGCCCGCTCCAGCAGGATCGGCACGTCCGCCGTCGGGGCCACGTTCCAGTTGGGCCGCAGTTCGAGCGTCTCATCGGGCAGCATGCCGCCGCCTAGCCTGACGAGGTCACCGGCCGCCCGGGCCATCACATACCGTCCGCACATGCCCCCAGTGTGCCCCACCACAACGGGGTCGCCGCCGGTCCCCACCGGATGCCGCCCCGGCCTCGAGTGTGGTGGGATGGACACCGAGCCACCCCCACTGCACAAGGAGTCAGCGTGCCACAGAAGGTCCGCGGCGTCGTCGCCATGGCGAAGGACGCCTCCGTCAGCATCGAGACCATCATCATCCCCGACCCGGGACCGGGAGAGGCCGTCGTCGACGTCAAGACGTGCGGCGTGTGCCACACGGACCTGCACTACGTGCAGGGCGGCATCGGCGACGAGTACCCGTATCTGCTCGGCCACGAGGCGACCGGCGTGGTCTCGGCGATCGGCGAGGGCGTCACCCACGTGGCCGTCGGCGACACCGTGATCCTCAACTGGCGCGCCGTGTGCGGCGAGTGCCGCGCGTGCAAGAAGGGCCAGCTCGAGTACTGCTTCGCCACGCACAACGCCGCCCAGAAGATGACCCTCGAGGACGGCACGGAGCTCTCCCCCGCCCTCGGCATCGGCGCCTTCGCCGACAAGACCCTCGTCCACGCCAAGCAGTGCACCCAGGTCGACGGCGTCGACACGCCCGAGGAACAGGCCGCGGTCGGCCTGCTCGGCTGCGGGATCATGGCCGGCATCGGCGCCGCCATGAACACCGGCGCGGTCAAGCGCGGCGAGTCCGTGGCCGTCATCGGCTGCGGCGGCGTGGGCGTCGCCTCGATCGCGGGCGCGAAGCTCGCCGGGGCCACCACGATCATCGCGGTGGACATCGACGACAAGAAGCTCGCCAAGGCCACCGAGCTGGGCGCCACCCACACGGTGAACTCCAAGGAGCAGGACCCGGTGGAAGCCATCCGCGCCGCGACGGGCGGCTTCGGCGCCGACGTCGTCATCGAGGCCGTGGGCCGCCCCGAGACCTACGAGCAGGCGTTCTACGCGCGCGACCTCGCCGGCCGCGTGGTGCTGGTGGGCGTGCCCACCCCGGACATGCAGCTCACCCTGCCGCTGCTCGAGATGTTCGGCCGCGGCGGCGCCCTGAAGTCCTCGTGGTACGGCGACTGCCTGCCCGAGCGCGACTTCCCCATGCTGGTGGAGCAGTACCGCCTGGGCCGCCTGCCCCTGGACGAGTTCGTCACCGAGACCGTCGCCCTCGACCAGGTCGACGAGGCCTTCGAGACCATGAAGTCCGGCGACGTCCTGCGCTCGGTGGTGGTGCTCTGATGGCCGCGCGCATCGACCACGCCGTCACCTCCGGCACGTTCTCCCTCGACGGCGAGACGCACCAGGTGGACAACAACGTGTGGGTCGTCGGCGGCGCGGAGGAGTGCGTCGTCATCGACCCGGCGCATGATGCCTCCGCCGTGTGGAGGAAGGTGGCCGGCCGCCAGGTGCTGGCCATCCTCCTCACCCACGGCCACGACGACCACATCCGCCAGGTCCAGGAGTTCCGCCAGATGGTGGACGCCCCCGTGCTGATGCACCCGGCCGACCGCATGCTGTGGGACGCCGTCTTCCCCGACGACGCCCCCGACGGCGAACTGACCGACGGCGACGTGATGCGTGTGGCCGGCGTCGAGCTGCGCGTGCTCCACACGCCCGGGCACTCCCCCGGCTCCGTGTGCCTCCACGCCCCGGACCTCGGCGAGCAGGACGACGACGGCACCCCCACCGGCGTGCTGTTCTCCGGCGACACGCTCTTCCAGGGCGGGCCCGGCGCCACGGGCCGCTCGTACTCGGACTTCGACACGATCATCGAATCGATCCGCGAGCGCCTGCTCACGCTGCCGGAGTCCACGGTGGTCCACACGGGCCACGGCGGCTCGACCCGCATCGGGGACGAGAAGCCGCACCTGCAGGAGTGGATCGAGCGGGGTCACTGAGCCCCGTGGACACCCTGACGGACGCCGCGCGCGTCGTCCTCCTCGGAGGTGCCTCCGGCTCGGGCAAGTCCTACCTCGCCCGGCGCTACGGGCGCCCCCACCTCCCGCTGGACGCGTTCTACTTCCAGCAGTCCGACGACGGCGGCGGCTCCGGCCCCGTCTTCCCGCGCACCCCCTACGGGGAGATCGACTGGGACCACCCCGGGACGTGGAACGAGCAGGCCGCGGTGGACGCCGTCGTCGAGCTCCTCGAGGAGGGCGTCACCCGCGTCCCCGACTACGACATCTCCACGTCCTCCGTGCTCGGGCACACCGCCGTCTCGCTGGAACCGGACGGCGTGATCGTGGCCGAGGGCATCTTCGCGGAGGAGATGCCGGCGGCGCTCACCCGCGCAGGCGTCCCGTTCGAGGCCTGGTACATCGACCAGTGGCGGGGGACGACGGCGGTGCGCCGGTTCGGCCGCGACGTCGCCGAACGGCGCAAGCCGGTCCCGTTCCTGGTGCAGCGGGGCTGGGCGCTGTACCGCACGGACGCCGAGCGCCGGGCGCATGCGCTCGCTGCCGGTTTCGCGCCGCGGTCAAAGGCACGGCTGAAGCGCGAACTCGCGGCGCTGGCCATGACGGGCGGGGTGGGGGGCTCCGCGTGAGCAGCCGCCACGTCTCCACCGTGATCGCCGCCGACACCGCCCTCGTGGCGCGCCTCACGGGCGTCGACGGCGCTCAGACGTCCACGACGCCGCGCCCCTGCCCCTGCGCCCACGCCGCGTACTCGTCACGCAGGGCGACCGTGAACGCCGGCACCGCGGCCCCGGGTCGCACGTCGTCCGCCCCGCCGACGGTCCGCGGGTCCATCTCGAGCCCGAGCGAGCGGTAGACGTCAGTGAGCACGGCGCGCAGCGGGGAGGCGTCGGCGACCACCACGTGGGTGGAGAACAGCCACGCCCCCTTGACCACGCGCTGCGCCGAGCCGGCCAGCTTCACCGGATTCCCGGGTGCCGGCCCCTGCACGGAGAATTCGCCCGGGCAGTACTCCCCCGGGATCTCCCCCACGGATGACTCGACCCCCATCCGCGCGAACGCCCGCACGAACAGGTCCGCGAACTCGGAGAACCGTGCCTGCTGGCGCACCCCGGCGTCCTCCTCGAGGGCGAGGTGGTCCACCACCACGCAGCCGTGGTGGTAGGCCGCCGCCCGTCCCCCGGCCCGGCGCGTCACTGGCGCGAAGCCATGGGCACGGCACGCGTCGACGGCGGACGCGTGCCCGGTCAGCCGGGTGTCGCGCTGGCCGAAGGCCACGGTGGGCTCCGGCACGTAGACCCGGATCAGGTCGGCCATCGGCGTGCCCGCCGCCGCGGCCGCCCGGAACTGGCCGAGCGCGTCCATGGCCCAGTCGAGGTCCTCGGTCGCGCCCAACGACTCACCCTGCACGAACCAGCGGACCCCCTGGGGCGCCGCGCCCTCCCCGGGCTGCTTCAGGCGACCACCGTCCGCGGCGTCCGACGCCTCGTCCCTCGATCCGTCCGTCGGTCCGGACCCGCTCACGCCTCTGGCCACGGGCGCACGGTCAGGGTCTGCTCGGCGTGGGCGAAGGGGCCGCCGTCGTCGTGGAGCACGGAGGAGGTGAGGCCCACGCCGTCCGGGCCCACGGTGACCTGGTTGGCGATGCCCAGCCAGGAGCCCGTCGGCTGGCGGTACAGGTGGATCTGCAGATCCACGTTCGGGAAGAACCAGCCGCCCGGCTTGGGCGGCAGCACCGGCGCGATGCCGTTCGCCGCGTCCGCCAGTCCGATCAGGCGCACGAGGTCCGAGGTGGTCTCCCCGTCCACCATCGCGACGTCCGAGGTCAGCCAGACGCGGCCGTGGCCGGGCTCGTGGCCGGGGGCCTCGAGTCCGTCGAGGCTCGCGATGAAGCCGCCGCCCCACCCGGACAGGGCTCCCTCGCCGGCGCACTCCTCGCGCGGGGTGAGCAGCTCGTCGGGGATGTTCAGGGCGGCGGACGTGTCCGTCGTCGTGAGCAGCCACGCGCGGCAGGTCAGGACGGCCCGCTCGCGGGCGGTGAGCACGGACTCCACGAGCTCGATCGTCTTTCCCGGGCGGATCACACGGGTCTCCACGTGCAGGTCGCCGGACCAGAGGGTGCCGAGGATCTCGAAGCTCAGGCGAGCGATCCGCAGGCCGTCCTTGCCGAACTCCGCCTGGATCTCATGGACGAGCAGCGCGGACACGGCCGCCATGTGCATCTCCTCGGGCCGCCACGCGCCCTGAGCGTGCACGGTGGAGCGGACGTCGGCGATGCGCACACCCTCCTCGGTGGTGCGGGGATCGGCGGTGCGGACGTAGTACGCGCGGGGCTCAGCGCCGGTCTCGGCGCCGCCGTCGTGGGCATCAGTGGTCATGCCCGGCAGTCTGCCAGAACGACGCCGGCCGGTCGCCTCCGTGGGGAGACGACCGGCCGGCGTCGAGTGGGGCGCGGCAGGACAGCGCGACGAGCCTCCGCTCAGCGGCGCATGACCCGGCGGGCGATCCCGTTGCCTGCCAGCTGCAGCGCCTGGACGAGCACGATGACGACCGCGACGGCGAGCCACGTGATCTCGGGGCGGAACCGGTTGTACCCCTCGACGATGGCGAAGTTGCCGATGCCGCCGCCACCGATGATGCCGGCCATGGCGGACATGTCCACGAGGGAGATGATCACGAACGTGAAGCCGAGGATCAGCGGGCCGAGGGCCTCGGGGAGCACCACGGTGCGGATGATCCGCATCCGGGAGGCGCCCATGGCCCGGGCCGCCTCGATCACGCCGGGGTCCAGCGAGACGAGGTTCTGCTCCACGATGCGGGCGATGCCGAACGTGGAGGCCCAGATCATGCAGAACACGACCGCCGTGTTGCCGATGCCGGTGCCGACCACCTGGATGGTGAGCGGCTGCAGGGCGGCGATGAGGATGACGAACGGGATCGGCCGGATGAGGTTGACCACGAAGTTCATCGCGGCGTAGGCCACCCGGTTGGCGTAGATGCCGCCCGGCCGCGTGGTGTACAGCACCATGCCGACGAGCATGCCGAGGATGCCGCCGAGCAGGAAGGCCCACCCCACCATGTAGAGGGTGTCGCCGATCGCGGAGAGCAGCTCGGGGCCGTAGTAGTCCCAGTCGAGGTTCTGGATGTCCTGGATCACGGGTGCTGCACCTCCTGCACGTCCCCGGCGCCCGCCAGGTCCGCGACGAACGCCTCGACGGCGGCCGGCTCACCCGTGAGCGCCACGGTGAGCAGGCCGTAGGCCGAGTCCTTGGTGGCGGACATGCCGCCGTGGACGATCTCGAATCCCACCCCGCGCTGTGCGGCGGTGCCGAGCACCCCGGACACGGCGGCGGCGTCCTTGAGGGACACCATCACCAGGCGGCCGGCGGTGCGCTCGCGGATGCGGGCGACCTCCTCCGCCGTGGGGCGGTCCTTCAGGGCGGTGGCCACGAAGGACGCGGCGTCGGCCGAGTGGGCCGGACGGGAGAAGAGGTCGTAGACCTTCCCCGACTCCACCACACGGCCGGTGTCCATCACGGCCACGCGGTCGGCGATCGAGCGGATGACCTCCATCTCGTGGGTGATGGCCACGATCGTCACGCCGAGCTCCTCGTTGACGCGCCGCAGCACGGTGAGGACCTCCTGGGTGGTGGAGGGGTCGAGGGCGCTCGTGGCCTCGTCGGCCAGGAGGATCTCCGGCTCGGCGGCGAGCGCGCGGGCGATGCCCACGCGCTGCTTCTGCCCGCCCGAGAGCTGCTCGGGGTAGTGCCGCGCCTTGTCGGCCAGCCCCACGAACTCGAGGAGCTCCGCGACGCGGGCCTTGCGGTCGCCCCGCGGCCACCCGGCCGTGGCGAGGGCGTACTCCACGTTCCCCGCCACGGTGCGGGAGGTGAGCAGGTTGAACTGCTGGAACACCATGCCGATCCGTGTGCGCAGGGGTCGCAGGCGCGCCTCGGAGAGGTGCGAGACCTGCTCGCCGAGCACGGTGACCGTGCCCGACGTCGGCTTCTCCAGCCCGTTGATCATGCGGATCAGGGTGGACTTGCCGGCTCCGGAGAACCCGATGACGCCGAAGACCTCACCGCGGCGGACGGACAGGGAGACGTCGTCCACCGCCGTGACCTCGCGGCCGCCGGTGGTGAACACGCGACTGACGTGGTCGAAGACGATGATGTCCTCCCCCGGGGCGCCCTGCGTGGCGCGCCTCGGGGTACCGGCGGCCGTGACGGCCGCCGGGTGCTCAGGGGTGTGCGAACCGGTCACCGGCTCAGGCACCCTGCTTCGCGATGGCATCCTGGTACTGCTTCAGGGTCTCGTCGATCTGCCCCTCGTCCAGCTTCACCGGCACCGAGGTGTCCGAGGAGAGCTTGGCGGACTCGGCGAGCACGCGCTCGTCGTGGTACAGGTCCGCGACGGTCTTGTAGGTCTCGTTCTCGCGGTCCGCGCGGCGCACCGCGAAGCCGTTGACGAAGGGCTTGGCGGAGTCGGCCTGCGGGTCGTCCTTGAACAGGGCGGTGGTCGTGTCGATGCCCGCGTCCGCGGAGAAGGTGTTGTTGATGATCGAGCCGGCCACCGACTCGAGCGCGTTGACGGTCTGCTGCGCCGCCACGGGCTGGACCTTCACGAGGGAGGCGGCCTCGTCGATGTCACGGACCTCGGGGCGGATCGTGTCGTTCTTGAGCTTCAGCAGGCCCGCTGCCACCAGGACGTTGATCGCGCGCGCCTGGTTGACGGTGTCGTTCGGGATCGCGACGGCGTCGCCCTTCTGGAACTCCTTGAGGTCCTTGTACTTCTTGGAGTAGAGCGGCAGCGGGATGATCTCCGTGGTGCCGATGAGGGTGAGGTCCTTGCCGGAGGCCTGGTTGTAGTCGGCCAGGTAGGCGATGTGCTGGAACCAGTTCATGTCCACGTCGCCGTTGTCCAGCGCGGGGTTGGGCTGCGTGTACTCGGTGAAGTTGCGGATCTCGACGTCGATGCCGTGCTCCTCCTTGGCGATCTTGGCCAGGAGGCGGTGGGTCTCGTTCTCCGAGACGACGCCGATGCGCACCTTCTTCGCGTCGCCCGAGCCCGAGGCGGAGGAGCCCTTGTTCTCGGACTGGGAGTTGCACGCGGTGAGAGCGAGGGCGCCGACGGCGGCCAGGGAGAGGCCGGCGAAGGAGCGGCGGGTGATGTTCTGCGTCATGGGGTTCTCCTCGATGAGGTGGCGCCCGCTGGGGGCGGTGGGACGGCTGTGGGCGCGGCACGGCGGGCCAGAGGGGCCGGCGCGCGTGGCGCAGGAGGGGCGTGGCTCGCCCCGGGCCGATGGCCGGGGTTCCTTTCGACGATGCTCTTGCCCGTCCTCCAGCCACCGCACTGTGCCCCGTCAGGGGCCTCCGTGCGGCGGAGGGGGGCCGCTTCTCGGTCCGATGCCACCCGTGAACATGGGGTTGGCGAGCGGCTCGTCGTGGGACCACGTGGTCCCGCCGGTGGGGCGGGGCCGAAAGCCGCTTCTCCTGAAGCTGACGCCGATCCTATCGCAGGATGGCCCGGCCTTTCCGGCAGGTGCTCACCTGATGTCGCAGAACGTCACGGACGGCCCACCGGAGACACAGACGACGCCGGCCACCCGCCTCCGTGAAGGAGGCGGACGGCCGGCGTCGTGGGTCCGTGCGGAGAGACGCCGCGGGTCAGCGCGGGATCAGAAGTCCCAGTCCTCGTCCTCGGTGTTCTCGGCCTTGCCGATCACGTAGGAGGAGCCGGAGCCGGAGAAGAAGTCGTGGTTCTCGTCCGAGTTCGGGGAGAGCGCCGAGAGGATGGCCGGGTTCACGTTGGTGACCTCGGCCGGGAACATCGGCTCGTAGCCCAGGTTCATCAGGGCCTTGTTGGCGTTGTAGTTGAGGAACTTCTTCACGTCCTCGGCCAGGCCCACGGCGTCGTAGAGGTCGTGGGTGTACTCGACCTCGTTCTCGTACAGCTCGAAGAGCAGCTCGAAGGTGAAGTTCTTCAGCTCCTCGCGGCGCTCGGCGGGCAGCGCCTCGATGCCGCGCTGGTACTTGTAGCCGATGTAGTAGCCGTGCACGGCCTCGTCCCGGATGATCAGGCGGATCAGGTCCGCCGTGTTGGTCAGGCGCGCCCGGGAGGAGAGGTACATCGGCCAGTAGAAGCCCGAGTAGAAGAGGAAGGACTCCAGCAGGGTCGAGGCGACCTTCTTCTTGAACGGGTCCTCGCCGTCGTAGCGGTCGACGACGATCTGCGCCTTGCGCTGCAGGTTCTCGTTCTCGCGGGACCAGCGGAAGGCCTCGTCGATCTCCTTCGTGGAGGAGAGCGTGGAGAAGATCGAGGAGTAGGACTTCGCGTGCACGGACTCCATGAACGCGATGTTCGTCAGGACGGCCTCCTCGTGCTGCGTCAGCGCGTCCGGGATGAGGGACACGGCACCGACGGTGCCCTGGATGGTGTCCAGGAGGGTCAGGCCGGTGAACACGCGCATGGAGAGCAGGCGCTCGTCGTCGGTCAGGTGGGCCCAGGACTGGACGTCGTTGGACAGCGGCACCTTCTCCGGCAGCCAGAAGTTGTTGACGAGGCGGTTCCAGACCTCCACGTCCTTCTCGTCCTGGATGCGGTTCCAGTTCACGGCCTCGACGAGGTGGTGCTTCACGGAGGGTCCGTGGGCGTGCTGGTCCTGGGTCGCGGGTTCCTGGGTGGCGGTCATGTCCGGAGTCATCCTTAGTGCGAGAATCGGCGTGATCACGGGGTTCAGTGCGTGTCACGCTGAGGGTGCAGGGAAGAGAGTTTCGAGGGTCCAGTCTAGACCCCGACGAGACCCATGGCGACGGGCTCGCGGAGTGACTTTCGTCCGTGCGATGCCCGCCGGGCTCACCTCAAGACCCGCAGGAGCCCCTCGCGGATCTGGGCATGCGTTCCGCCGAGGTTCACCGTCATCACCCGCAACCGGTGATCCGCCACGCGGGCGCTCTCGTCGATCGGCGCACCCACCTGGGGGTAAAGGAGCACCCCGTCCACCTCGGTGCCGTCCCCGCGGACGGCGTCCGGGACGGTGCTCAGGTAGGCGTGCAGCTGGAACAGGTGGTCCCGCTTGAACGTCACTCCCCCGTACTGGCCGTGCACCGCGGTGGGTGAGGTGAACTTGGTCTCCACGATCCGCAGCTGGCCGGGCGCCCGGAGCAGCACGTCCGTCTCCATGGAGGGCATCAGGGCCGCCATGCCCGGGGTGGGGTCCGCCAGCGGCCAGCGGTGGGAGCGCTGGACCGTCTCCGCCGTCCATGGGTCGCCGCGCAGCACGGCGCCGTAGAAGCCCCGCACCGCCGCCTCGTAGAGCCGGCGCCACCGCCCGATGTCCCGCTCCGGAGCGGTCCCGCGCAGCAGTCCCGCGTCCTCGGTGAACACCGCCATCTGCAGCAGCAGCTGGGCGGCGGAGACCACGCGGCGTTCGGCGTCGTCATTGCGGCTCAGGACCACGGAGGAGGCCTCCACCGCACTCACCGGGGTGGTGGCGACGCCGGACCACACCATCAGCCGGGCCGCCGCGGCGGCCCGTTCCCGCAGCTCCGGCCGACGGGCCACCCGGGAGGCGGTCACCAGCCCGGTGTGGACCACCCGGTTCACCGGGTGGTCCACGGAGAGGTCGTCGAACCGGCAGGCCACCTGGCCCTGCATCAGGAGAGAACGAGTGCGGGTGCGGAGGTGGTCGATCCTGCCGCGGACCCGGGAGAGGTCCTGGGCCTGGGGCACGTGTCGGCGGCTGAGCGGCCGGTGCAGCCGATGCTCCGCGGCGGTCACCAGCACCTCAGCCACGAGGTCGGGCAGGTCCTCCGCCGCGTCCTCCGTCCCGGCGGACTGCAGCGCCCGGTCCTGGGCGAACAGCTCCGAGGCGTAGAGCATCAGGAGCCAGAGGTTCCGCACCGGGATGCGGGTGGCCCCGGAGATCAGGACCCCGAGGTCGTCCAGGGTCTCGGTCACGGCGTGACGGGCAAGGCGGCCAGCAGATCCGAGACGGCGGCGTCCACCTGGGCGGGCTGGTCGAACCAGTACTCGGTGAGCAGGGGGCGGATCTCCTGGCGGATCACGGACTCCGCCCACGGGCGGAACTCCAGGCCGCGCTCGTTCTTGCCCGGCGTCAGGAAGCTGTGGCCGATCTGGTACTGCTCCCCGAGACCAGGAGCTGCGACGATCTGCGTGTTGAGGGCCTTCAGCGCCCCGCCCAGCCGCTGGACGTCCGCCTCGTCCGCGCCGTCCACGCGCTCACCCACCCACGTGACCCACGGCAGCTCGAACTGCGGGGTGAGGTCCGCGAAGCCGAACCGGCGCCGTAGCGCGAAGTCCACCATGGCCAGCGAGCGGTCGGCGAGGTTCATGGTGCCCACCACGTAGAGGTTCTCCGGGAGGTGGAAGGGCTTTTCGTCCTTCTGCATGTAAGCCAGACGCATGGCCTGCTCCGCGGTGCGCTTGTCCGCCTCGAGGAGCGTGAGCATCTCGCCGAAGATCTGGGCGAGGTTGCCGCGGTTGATCTCCTCCACCACCAGGACGTGCACGCGGTCCGGCTCGGCGGCCGCACGCTGGGCGATCTGCAGGAGCACCCCGTCCACGAGAGTGAGGGTGCCGTCGCCCGCCGGCCGCCAGCCGCGCACGAAGTCCTCGTAGGACACGGTGGGGTGGAACTGCACGGAGGTGATCAGGTCCTCGTCCGCCGTCCCCACCAGCACGCGGGCCAGTCGCTTCGCGAGCCACGTCTTGCCGGTGCCGGGCGGCCCTTGGAGGATCAGGTTCTTCTTCTGCCGCCAGGTGCGCAGGATGGCCTCGAGCTCGTCCTTCTCCAGGAAGCCGCCGTCCGCGATGATCCCCTCAGTGGTGTAAGCCGGGGCCTCGTCGTCGTCTACGTCGACGACGACGGCCGGGTCCTCCACATCCGGGTCGCCGCCGGGGGCGGCGGGGTGGGCATCATCGCCGAAGCGGTCGGCCCAATACGGGGCGTTGCGGAAGGCGTCGATATTCTGCGGCACGCCCTGGAACGCGAAGCGGATCAGCGCCGCCGCGCTGGGCTGGTCCGCGCTGAGCCGCCAGATGGTCTTCTGGAACGTGTAGAAGTACCACTCCCGCGGGGCATCGGTGAAGTCCTGCTCCCAGGCGACCCGCACCGCGAAGCCGTCGCCTGGGTTCTCCGTGATCCGTCCGGCGGCCTTGATGGCCATGACGGACACCGGGTTGCCGTTCGTCCTGAACGGCACGCCCTGCTTGCGGACGTAGACGGACTTGATGGCGATCCGGTCCCCCACCCGCATCTGTTTCACGTAGTTGACGAGCTTCTGCGTCGAGTCCCGGTCGATGCCCCACCGGCCCTCCCGGAGGAACTCCACCGAGCGGTCCACCCGCTGGCCGGTCTCCTCGTCCGTCATGTAGGCGCCCACGAACCACGCCGTGCCGTCCACGGGCGCGGACACCGTGTCTTCGCCCTCGTCCTGGTCACCCATCTCCTCCTGGGCGGCTTCAAGTTGCCCCTCCTTCTGGGGGACGTAGTCGCGGTAGGCCGGGATCGCCTGGAGATCGTCGAGAGTGAGCCCCTCCGGGTGCCCGGCGAGCAGCCGGCGCCCGACGTCGGTGATCCGGGCAACGCCGTAGCCGCCCTCCAGCGCCTCGGCGCGCCGCAGGTGGGACACCGCGAAGTTGGCGCGGACGTCCACCCGCCGCTGGCCGGACTTCTCGTGGGTGTAGGCACGCTGTTCCTCGGTGAGCCCCATGAGGTCGTAGACCTCCTCCCGCAGCTGCTTGCTGGTGCGGGACTGGCTGTCGGCGAGGACGCGAAGCGTGGGGCTGAGGTAATCCTGGACCGTGGGGTCAGCCCCGGTCCGACCGTATGTAAGTCCTTCAGACATCAACGCCACCCTTCTCCTGGGACGAGCCAGCAGCACTTGCCTGTTCAGGGGGCATGAGCGCAAAAGCATGTTCGGCTATGGACTCGAGTGGAAGGTCCCCGTACCGCATGTGGGCATCGTCCACTAGAGCTAGGAATTGTTTGTCCGAAAGGTGCGAGACGGCTCTTTCCCACTCTCGACGGGTCGATTCAGGCAGTGCTGCCAGGATCGAGTCAGCCGTACCAGCAGTCCGCAAGTTTTCCTGGACGGCCATACCAATAAGGTAGGCCCGCATGACCCGTTCGTCGATATTGTGACTACCATTGTAGATATTGGTGATTTCCGATTCGAAAGCAGCCGGACTCGCCAATAAAGGGCGAACAAGGTCCGCAGGCTCCGCGGGGGCCGTACTCCTCCAGCGATTCCACCCCCACCGCTGGAGAAACTTCCGAAGTTTGACCGAGCACCAGAATCCTCTCGCCCCATCGAGAATTTTCGGCGCCAGCAGAATAGCAACAAGGAGGACCAGCCCAGCCATGGGCGATTCGGCGGCCGCGTCTCCCTGTGGATGCGGAGATCCCATTTCCTCCGGCCAATCAGACATCGAGGAGTGCACGTCATCGTCGTCTACCCAAATCACTCTGGCTGGCCCTAGTAGCCGGTTGGTCCCATCTTCGAACAGGAGACTAGCTTTCTTGCCATCGCCATCCCTGGAATCCCCCAGATGTGTCCCCGCGGGCACGATTGTTTCCCAGTGGCCCACTACTCCACCTCCAGCCCCGGCAGGGCGTCGACGATCCTTATAGTCTCCAGGCTCACCGTCACGATCCGGCCGATCAGGTCGCGGATGTAGCGGGGCTGGTCGTGCTCACGAGACCAGTCGTTGGGGTCATTCACGATGCCCGACGCCTTGTCCGTCTTCACCTGGTACCGCTCGAGGATCCAGTCCAGCGCGGAGCGGGAGCCGAGCATGTAGCGCTGGGCCTCCTCCGGGATGCCGGTGAGGGTAAGCCCGCTGTTGTACTTCACGGTGGTCTTGTCCCATGCGCCGGCCTTGCCGCCGTACTTCATCTTGGTAACGAGGAACCGCTCGTACTCATCCGGCCCCTCGGCCGCCGCCGTCCAGTGCTCCTCCAGCGGGTAGGGCTCGACGTCCTCGTACCCGATGTGCAGCTCGGACAACGCCCGGCCGGCATCCGAGAACGCCCGGAAGTCCTCCACCGACGGCACCTGTGGGATGCGCGGCAGCATCTTCTTCAAGTCCGCTGCGAATCGCTCCCGGTAGTCCGGCGAGTACAGAAGCCCATAGACGTAGAAGAACACGTCGTCCTTTGTGACGGCCGCGCCGTACCTTGCCCGGTACGACGTCAGCGTGGCGTCAGTGATGTTGTCCACGCGGGTGTACCGACCGCCAGACGGGGACTGCCCGTCACCCTGGGAGAACAGGTCCCCATTCGTCTCGACATAGGTGTAGCGGGGGAAGAACTGACCCGAGTCGTGCAAGTGGAGGTCCGGGAGCGCATTCGTCATGAGCGCCGAGAATGTCGGGTAATGCGACGCCGGCGCCGTTAGCATAAAACCGTAGTTATTACTAGCCTGCGTCGGAAAGTTTACAGGCTGCTTGCCGCGCTCATGATTAATGTAACGGGCGAAATATACGCACTGTTTGCTGAATGGCCGGTATAGAGCGAACCTCAACGCGCCGGAATTATGCTCGAGGCGAATTTCGTTTTCTAGCGCCCGCTTGAGTGATCGAGACCAACTGATCTTGTGACCACTGTTGTCAATGAACGATTCGACGGGCTTCGGCTTACCGGCTCCGATCCAGCGCTCCACGTCCTTGTTGTAGTTGGCGACCATCCGTTCGATGTTCATCGCAACCGAGTCGGCACTCGAGTTGTATGCCCAAGCGTCGCGCCCCGTCTCGAGTCCACGACCGCTGGAGGCGAAGATCCCGACTGTGCCGTCCCTTGCGGACAACGGCTGGAAAGTATGGAATCGGTCGTCGCGCTGGTTGATCCAATCACCCTCGGCGTTCGGGGTGACTATGGTCCATTCAAGTTTGCCCAACGTCGCTTGATCGACGAGATTGAGTTTCTCGTTGCGGTTCAGGTAGTCCCCGATGTCCTTGTAGTGGAGCCGGCACTGTTCCACCTCACCGGGGCGCTTCACGAGAAGTAGCACCGCCACCGTGGTCTTGCTGCCCTCTCCGAAAACGTTACCACTCTCCTTGCGACGCAGTTCCCCCGCCGAGCGCGCGTTGCCCCGCAAGTTGTACACGTAGATCTCGTGGAACTCGGAGTACAGCGACTTCCGCAGGCCGTCCGCCGTGTTGCCATCGATATACCCACCGTTGGACACGTAGCAGAGCACGCCGCCCTGCTCCGAGTTGAGCAGACGGTTGGAGCCCCAACGGATCGCACGGATGTAGGAGTCGTAGAGGGAGTTCTTGTTCTGCGCCGTCGACTGCTTCGCGTACGTTGACCGAATCGACTCATCCAGCGTCGGGTACCGCAGGTTCGCGTTGTCGTCGTTGCTGCTGGTCTGCCCCACCGAGTACGGCGGGTTGCCGATGATCACCCGGATGTCCAGAGCATTCTGCTCCACCACGCGGGCGTTGTTCGAGGTGAACACAGCCTCGTCCAGAGTGTCCCCGTCCTCGGTCATCTGGAACGTATCTGTGAGCACGATGCCCCCGAAGGGCTCGTACCCCACGGATTCGGCAGGCTCCCCGGCCGCGAGCGCGCGCTCGACGAGCATGCCGTGGAAGGTAGCCTCGATGTTGATGGCGGCGATGTAGTACGCCATGAGCAGGAGCTCGTTGGCGTGCAGCTCCTGCGTGTACTTGCGCAGCAGGTCCTCGGGGCGGATGAGCCCAGACTGCAGCAGGCGCACGATGAACGTGCCGGTACCCGTGAACGGGTCCAGGATGTGCACGCCCTCGTCGGAGATCGACGCGCCGAAGTGCTCCCGCAGGGCCTCGTCCACGGCGCGGAGGATGAAGTCCACCACCTGCACGGGCGTGTACACGATGCCCAGGGACTCCGCGGTCCGCGGGAACGCCAGCTTGAAGAACCGCTCGTAGAGCTCCGTGATGATCTTCTGCTTGCCCTCGGCGGTGTCCACGCCCTCGGCCCGGACGCGCACGCCGCGGTAGAAGTCCTCCAGGGAGTCCACCTCGGTCTTGAGGTTGTAGGAGTCCAGCACCCGCACCATGGAGTCCATCACCTGGGAGACCGGGTTGTGGGCGGCGAAGGAATAGTCCTCGAACAGCGCCTCGAACACCGGCTTGGTGATCAGGTGCTGGGAAAGCATGCCGATCGCGTCGTCCTCGGTGATGAACTCGTTGAGGTTGCCCCGCAGGCCGTCGAGGAACACTCCGAACTCCTCACGGGGGCGGGGGTCCTCGCCGTCCAGGATGCCGCGGATGCGCGTCATGTGGCGGTCCGCGATGTCCTTGACGTCCTTGGCCCAGTCCTCCCAGTAGCGCCGGTCCCCCACCTTGCGGACCATGCGCGCGTAGATCGCGTCCCGCCACGCCTGCGCCGGCGTCATGTGGAACAGGGCATCCGCCACGCCCCGGTGGGAGGAGCCCGGGGCATCGGGATCGGTTTCGACGTCCTCGTCTCCGCCGGGCGCCGTGTCGTCGTCCGCCGCAGAAGGATCGGCCGGCACCAGGTCGGCCCCGGGTCCGTCGGTCTCCGCCTCCGGATCCGCGAGCACCGGCGGGAGGTCCTCCTTCGTGATGAGGGCGACGTCCACCTTGTCCTGGGTGCCGCCCAGGTCAATCTTGTTGACCATGGCCTCGAAGCGGTCGTCGTGGGCGCGCAGCGCCTGCAGCACGTCCCACACCACGCGGTACCGCTTGTTGTCATTGAGAGCCGTCTCCGGGTCCTCGTCCGCCTTCACCGCGATCGGCAGGATGATGTAGCCGTACTCCTTGCCCGGTGCGGTGCGCATCACGCGCCCCACGGACTGCACCACGTCCACCGGCGAGTTGCGCGGGTTCAGGAACAGCACCGCGTCCAGGGTGGGCACGTCCACGCCCTCGGAGAGGCAGCGCGCGTTGGAGAGGATCCGCACCACGTCCTCGCCCGCCGGCTGCTTGAGCCAGTCCAAACGCTTCGAGCGCTCCAGCATGGAGTGGGTGCCATCCACGTGGTCGGCCTCCATGCGCAAGGCGGGCGCGTCGTCGTCGTCGTTGGAGGCCACGAGCTCCCGGCCCACCGTCTCGATCTGGGCGGCGAGCTTCTTCGAGTCCGCGATGGACCGGCTGAACGCCACCGCGCGGCGCATGGGGCTGCGATCCTGGATGTCCAGCTTCTCGCCGTTGACCGTCCGCTTGGCCAGGCCGTTCCAGCAGCCCACAATCCGCGCGGCGTCCTCCAGGTTCACCTCGCCGGACCCGCTGATCACCGCGCCGAAGCGGTCCAGCACGGCCTGCTCGTCCACGGCCAGCACCAGTACCTTGTAGTCCGTCAGGTGACCCATTTCCACGGCCTTGCCGAAGCCGAGTCGATGGAATTCAGGGCCGTAGGTGTCCTCCTTGTCCATCGAATAGACGGTGACGCCGTCCTGCTCCGCCTTGGCCCGAGTGTCCTCCAGGTACAGGCGGGGCGTGGCCGTCATGTAGAGGCGCTTCGCCGCCTGGAGTCTCGCGGGATCATGGACGGCCGTGAACGCGGAGCCGTCCTTGCCGGCCTCGGTCACACCCGTGGTGCGGTGGGCCTCGTCGCTGATCACCAGGTCGAACTCTCCCAGGCCCATCCCCTGGGCGCGGGTCACCACGTCGATCGACTGGTAGGTGCAGAACACCACCGTGATCGCGTCCTCCCCGCCCGGCAGGGCGGCGCGCTGGGCCAGGACGGCGGCGTCCGTCGTCGCGGGGAAGCCTACGTCCACCGCGGCGATGTCCTCCTCCAGCCGCTTCGTGTTCCGACCCACCGAGGCGTCCGAGCACACCGCGAAGGAGCGCAGCCGCGCGTCCGCGTTGGCGGTCCACTCGTTCAGCGTCTGCTGCAGCAGCGCGATGGACGGTACCAGGAACAGCACCGAGCCGCCTGGAGCCACCATGCGCTCCACCAGCTTCAGCGAGGTGAACGTCTTGCCGGTGCCGCAGGCCATGATCAGCCGGCCGCGGTCGTTCGTCTCGAAGCCACGGACGACGTCGTCGATCGCCTCCCGCTGGTAGCGGCGCGGCTCCTTCTTGGGCCGCTGGACCAGATCCTCGGGCCGGTCGAAGGAGAACTGCGACCAGTCGACCGTGGAGTCCACCAGCTCGTCCACGCCCAGGCGGGTGATCGGTTTCGACTGGTCCTGCAGCGCCGCCTCCGCGGACGAGGACCACTCCACCGAGGTGTTGACGACCAGCCCCTGGGCGAAGTCAGCCTTGCCCAGCTCCGTGAAGAACGAGTCGATCTTCCCCTTCTGCAGCCTCACCGACGGGTCGAAGAACTTCGCCTGCACGCCCGTGAGCTCGCCCGTGTAGCGGTCTTTGGCCACCAGGTCGATGCCGTTGTCCGGCCGGTTGCCTCGCCCCGGCCATTCGTTCCACAGCCACACGTCCGAGAACTGGTCGGCGAACTTCGGCTCGACCTGGAGGAACCGCTTGGCCAGACGCTCGAACCGGCGCCCCTGCTCCTGCGGAGTCAGCCCGGAGTAGGCGAGGTCGTCCAGGAGCTCGGCGAAGGCGACGGGGTGCGCAGTGTCATCAGGCGTGGCCGAGTCCGGCGTGATGGTGGTCATGCGGTCCATTGTGACCTGGGAGGACGCTGGACCGGAAACTCCATCTGAGGGGACGTAGCGCGGTCGGCGCTGTGGCCGTCAGCGCCGAATGTCTCGGCGATCCAGGGGATGGCCTCACTGCAGAGGAGCCGGTTATAAGCGCGCTGGGCAGATGTGCCGGGGGTGGACCGCGGGGAGGCCCCTGCGCCGAGAGTTCACTGGGCACTGAACCAGCTGACCATGTGCTGCTTTGACGTTGCATCCCAGACGCTGCGCGTTTGTCCCTGTCGGTCCTCGTACGCCTGCGCGAGGGGTGTTCTGGACGGGAGACGCCCCAGGACGTCGGCGGCCGCCTCACCGTGGAAATGCCGAGGGCCGACGTCCCCGCAGAGCGGGGATGGCGGCCCTGATGTGCGCTCAGTGAGCGGACGGACCCGTCACTTCTCCCGAACGGCAGTGATCGCCCTTGCTTGACGAGGACTTGGAAGAAGAACCGGACTTGGCCATGAGTGCCTCCTCACGGCGTCGTTGTGAAATGGGCCACTCGATGGACGAGCGTTCTCCGCCAACGCGACAGTGGTGCGAAGATACGGCCTCCCGGCCTCTGAAGGCCGAAATGAGCGTATGTTCGCACCACTGTCGATGCGGGGTCAGACCCCTCGGCACACCCTCAAGGCGTCACAGCATGCAGGACACGCAGCCCTCGACCTCGGTGCCCTCCAGCGCGAGCTGGCGCAGACGGATGTAGTAGATCGTCTTGATGCCCTTCTTCCACGCGTAGATCTGCGCGCGGTTCAGGTCACGCGTGGAGGCGGTGTCCTTGAAGAACAGCGTCAACGAGAGGCCCTGGTCCACGTGCTGCGTGGCGGCGGCATACGTGTCGATGATCTTCTCGTAGCCGATCTCGTACGCGTCCTCGTAGTACTCGAGGTTGTCGTTGGAGAGGAACGGCGCCGGGTAGTACACGCGTCCGAGCTTGCCCTCCTTGCGGATCTCGATCTTCGAGGCCACCGGGTGGATCGACGACGTCGAGTTGTTGATGTAGGAGATGGAGCCCGTGGGCGGCACCGCCTGCAGGTTGCGGTTGAAGATGCCGTGCTCCATGACGGAGGCCTTCAGCGCGCGCCAGTCCTCCTGGGTGGGGACGGCGATCCCGGCGTCGGCGAAGAGCTGCGCCACCCGGGCGGTGGCCGGCTTCCACTCGGCGTCCGTGTACGTGTCGAAGAACTCCCCCGAGGCGTACGTCGAGTCCTCGAAGCCGCCGAAGCGCTGGCCGGTCTCCATGGCGATCCGGTTCGAGGCGCGCAGCGCGTGGAACAGCACGGAGTAGAAGTAGATGTTCGTGAAGTCCACGCCCTCCTCCGAGCCGTAGTGCACGCGCTCGCGGGCCAGGTAGCCGTGGAGGTTCATCTGCCCCAGGCCGATCGCGTGGGAGGCGGCGTTGCCCTTGGCGATGGACGGCACCGACTGGATGTCGCTCATCACAGACACGGCGGTCAGCGCGCGGATCGCCGTCTCCACGGAGAGCCCGAAGTCCGGGGAGTCCATGGTCTTGGCGATGTTCATGGAGCCCAGGTTGCAGGAGATGTCCTGGCCCACGTGCTCGTAGGTGAGGTCCTCGTTGTACTCGGAGGCCTCGGAGACCTGGAGGATCTCGGAGCACAGGTTGGACATCGTGATGCGGCCCTTGATGGGGTTCGCGCGGTTCACGGTGTCCTCGAACACCACGTACGGGTAGCCCGACTCGAACTGGATCTCCGCGATCGTCTGGAAGAACTCGCGCGCGTTGATCTTGGTCTTCTTGATGCGGGCGTCGTCCACCATCTCGTCGTACTTCTCCGTCACGGAGATCTCGGAGAAGGGAACACCGTAGACGCGCTCGACGTCGTACGGCGAGAAGAGGTACATGTCCTCGTTGCGCTTGGCCAGCTCGAACGTGATGTCCGGGATGACGACGCCGAGCGAGAGGGTCTTGATGCGGATCTTCTCGTCCGCGTTCTCGCGCTTGGTGTCGAGGAAGCGGTGGATGTCCGGGTGGTGCGCGTGCAGGTACACGGCGCCGGCGCCCTGGCGCGCGCCGAGCTGGTTCGCGTAGGAGAAGGAGTCCTCGAGGAGCTTCATCACGGGGATGACGCCGGAGGACTGGTTCTCGATCTGCTTGATGGGCGCGCCGTGCTCGCGGATGTTGGTGAGCGAGAGGGCCACGCCGCCGCCGCGCTTGGACAGCTGCAGGGCGGAGTTGATGCCGCGCGCGATGGACTCCATGTTGTCCTCGATGCGCAGCAGGAAGCAGGAGACGAGCTCGCCGCGCTGCTTCTTGCCCGCGTTGAGGAACGTGGGGGTGGCCGGCTGGAAGCGGCCGGAGATCATCTCGTCCACCAGGTGGGTGGCCAGCTCCTGGTCGCCGCGCGCCAGGTGGAGCGCGACGACGGCCACGCGGTCCTCGTAGCGCTCCAGGTAGCGCTTGCCGTCGAAGGTCTTGAGCGCGTAGGACGTGTAGAACTTGAAGGCGCCGAGGAACGTGGGGAAGCGGAACTTCGCCTTGTACGCGCGGGCGAAGAGCTCGCGGACGAACTCGAACGGGTACTGGTCGAACGTCTCGGTCTCGTAGTAGTCGTTCTTCTGCAGGTACTCGAGCTTCTCCTCGAGGTCGTGGAAGAACACGGTGTTGGTGTTCACGTGTTGCAGGAAGTACTGGCGGGCCGCGGCGTGGTCGGCCTCGAACTGGATCCGCCCGTCCGCCCCGTAGAGGTTCAGCATGGCGTTCAGCTCGTGGTAGCCGAGCCCCTGCCACTCGGCGGGCATGCTCTTGGCCCCGCGGATCAGGTCCTGTTCGGTGATGGTCATGGCTGGAGTCCTTTCAGGCCCTCCCGGACGGCGGTGACGTCGTCGGGGGTGCCCATGAGTTCGAACTTGTACATCAGGGGGACCTGGCACTTGCGGGCGATGATGTAGCCCGCGAGGCAGTAGCCCTCATGGAAGTTGGTGTTCCCGGAGGCGATGACCCCGCGGATCAGCGCGCGGTTGCCCGGGACGTTCAGGAATTTGATCACCTGCTTGGGCACCGCCCCGTCGCCGTCTCCCCCGCCGTAGGTGGGGGTGAGCAGGACGAACGGCGCGGTGGCCCCCGGTGTGGGCTCCGGGGTGCGGAGGGGAAGTCGTGCCGCGCGGCCGGTGGGAAGGTCCAGCTTGCGCACGAAGCGGTGCGTGTACTCGGACGTCGACGAGAAGTAGATCAGCTGCGCGTCCGTGGGGGTGAGGCCCTGCGCCTGTGCGGACCGGATGTGGGTCTGGTCCGCAGGGGTGGGGCTCATGGCGCGGTCTGTGGGGATCAGGCCACCGAGGCGGCCACGGAGGCGGCCAGCTCGTCGATCTTGTCCGGGCGGAAGCCGGACCAGGAGTCGGTCTCCGTCATCACGACGGGGGCCTGCATGAAGCCGGCGGCGCGCACGCGCTCGAGGGCGGCCGGGTCCTGGGACATGTCCACGACCTCGTAGGCGATGCCCTTCTTGTCCAGCGCGCGGTAGGTGGCGTTGCACTGCACGCAGGCGGGCTTGGTGTACACGGTGACGGTCATGCGGCTTCCCTGTTCCTTCGATCCTCGTGGGCCCGTGAGGGGCCCGAAATGACGTCTCCCGGGTGAACGGGAGGTGTTCTGTCCGGTCCCGATCGATACTACATCTAGTGATGCCGGAGCCTGCGCATCCCTAGATGTAGTAGTGACACGGATGTAATTCCACGGGTGGGACTGTCCCCAGAGCTGTCCACAGCGGGCGCCCGGCGGCGATCCGCGCGGGCAAGCGGGACACGCCGAGAGGCTGGGCGAGATGTCCACAGGCGGTGGGTTCAGCGGCCCGGGAAACGCACAGCCCGAAGGTCTGGTCCACCACGTCCGGGCCCGGCGTGTCGGGGGTCCGGAGGGCACAAGATGTGGGCGAGGTCGGAGAGAGGCGGTGCGGACGGACATCTCCGTGTCCCCTCGCGCGAAGGGGGCTGGTGCCTGAGCGGGCCGGTGCGGCCTCGGATCGGGCTCGATGGGGACGCGGCCTGCCGGAACTTCAGATCCCGGCAGCGCGGTCAGGACCTGCCTCCCCGCCCCGCGGAGCACCTACGGTGGACGCACTGACCTCACGACCCGAAAGGAACAGCCATGCCCTCCGTGCTCTTCGTCCTCTCCGCCTCCGACCACTGGACCCTGAAGGACGGCACCCGCCACGACACCGGCTTCTGGGCCGAGGAGTTCGTGGCTCCCCACGACGTCTTCGCGGAGGCCGGGTGGGACATCACCCTGGCCACCCCCGGAGGCGTCACCCCCACCGTGGACAGGACCAGCCTCGGCGTGATGGGCGGACTGCCCTGGAAGACCGCGCAGCTGAAGAAGGACCTCGAGCGCCTCGCGCCCGTCCTGGAGCACCCGCGGGCGCTCGCGGACGTGGACGAGGCGGCGTATGACGTCGTCTTCTACCCGGGCGGCCACGGCCCCCTCGAAGACCTCGCGAAGGACCCGGTGTCCGGGGAGCTGCTCCGGGCCCGCATGGCCGCCGGCCGCACGACCGCGTTGCTGTGCCACTCCCCCGCCGCCATGCTCGCCGCCCCCGGTGAGGGGGCGGACTGGCCGTTCCACGGCTACGCCATGACCGGCTTCTCCAACGCCGAGGAGAAGATCGCCGGCCTCGCGGACAAGGCCCCGTGGCTGCTCCAGGACGAGCTGGAGCGCCGCGGCGCCGACGTCTCCACGACGACCATCCCCTACCGCCCCCACGTGGTGGTGGACCGCAACCTCTACACGGGGCAGAACCCCCAGTCCTCGGAGCCCCTCGCCGAGCGGATCCTCGCGGATCTGACCCGCTGACGGCCCGCCCGGCTCACCCCGGCCGCCGTCGTGCTGTGAGGGTGCGCCGGCACCGGCCAGCCACCCCACGGCGGCGTCGCCGGTCTGCACCGTCACCGGCGTGGCGTGGGCACGCGGTCGACGGTCTCGGCCTGGCGGGCATCATCGACCCCGCAGGCGTACAGATCGCCAGGCCTGGGGCTGCATGCCCTGCCACTCACCCATGAATCCCGGCATGGAATACGCCTCGTGGAGCGGCGTGTTGCACGGACCATGACCATCTCCCCCACCATCACCCGCGACGACGACGCCTCCCGCTACGAGCTGCACGACGGCGCCACGCTCCTGGCGGTCCTCGACTACCGCGACAACGGGACGGACGTCGCCCTCACCCGTGCGTTCACGGTCCCCACCTTCCGCGGCCAGGGCCACGCGGCCACGCTCACCGCAGGCGCTGTGGCCGACATCGCCGAGCGCGGGGGCGCCGCGGGCGGCCGACGCGTCGTGCCGCTGTGCTGGTACGTGGCGCAGTGGTTCGATGAGCACCCCGAGCAGTCCCACCTGCTCGCGCCGCGCTGACCCGCACCCTTCACCGCGCTGCGCGAACCGCGCACGCCCGGCGGCGGCGATGTGGTCGTCGACCGGGAAGGAAGGGTGCCCCGCCACTGGGGCGGGGCGCGCGGTCAGCCGTCCGTGGCCGACGGGGACGGCGACGGGCCGGGCGTGGGCCGGGCGGTGTCCGCGGGGCTGGGCGTGGGGGACGGCGACGGCTTGGTCCGGGCGTAGGCGGACTGCTCCGCCTGGACGGACTGCAGCAGCGAGGGCGTGCGGTCCACGTTCCCTCCGTCGGCGCCGCCCCCCTCGATCTTGATGGGACCGGTGAATCCGGACGGGCGCGCGGTGGGCGTGCCGTCCGCGCCGATGGCGCCCTTCTGGGCGAGGAGCTCCACCAGGCGCTGCATGGCCGTCCGGTTCTGGTCCAGGATGCCCTGGGCCGCCTTCTTGCCCGCGTCATCCGTGCCGGACTGCAGCTCGTTGCCCGCGACCGTCACGGCCCCCTGGAGCAGGCGGTGCAGCTGAAGGAGGTAGGTGCGGTCCGCGTCCTCTCCCCCGACGCTCTCCAGTGCAGCCCTGTCCGAGGCGGTCAGCAGGCCGGCCCGCATGTCCGCGGTGTCCTGAGCGGACAGCTGGGCCTCCTCCTCCCCCGGGGACAGGGTCGAGGACTCCTCGGCGGACGGCTCCGGCTCCTCCTCGGGCACGGCCGCGCCCCAGCCCTCGAGCAGGCGGCTCAGCTCATCGATGCGCGCGGCGTGCTGGTCCCGCACTCCCTCGGCAATGTCACGCACCTCCTGGTCCACGTCCTCCTTGGCGAGGAAGGCCTCGGACAGCCGGACCGCCTGGCGGTGGTTGCGCACCGTCATGGTGGCGAAGTCGATGTCCCCCTGCAGGGGGTTCAGGCTCGTGTGGGTGGGCGTGGAGAGCACGCCGTCGAGGTAGGTGTTGGCCGAGCCGGACGCGGCGGGCACCTCCTCGCTCGCCGTGCAGCCGGCCAGCGCCACGGCCAGGCCGGCGCCGGCGACCGCCGCGGTCCAGCGCCGCCGTCGTGCGGGGGCGGAGGCGTGGGGGGCACGGTGCATGGCTGGCGGTCCTCTCGGCGGGCGGCGCCCGCAGGAGTCACGGGCGTTCCGGCGCGGTGGAGCCCGCTCCGGCCCTCACAGGGTACCCCCGCAGATCCCGGCGCTCACGCGACCCGGTCCGCCTGCACCACCCAGTTGTTCAGCGAGTATCCGGTCATCCCGGACCCCTCCACCAGCTCGCATGTGATCAGCGTGACCACGTTCCCGGGCACGTCCAGCTTCCACGCCCACGCCCATTCCTCGTCCTGGGTGAAGGCCGTCTTGTCCGCGGAGACCGCGTCGTCCTGGATGCGGAAGGCCGCCTGGGTGCCGTCGTCGTAGGAGATCACGACGGCGTCTCCCGCGCGCGCCTCCTGGAGCCGGTAGAAGACGTCCTTGGAGCCGGAGTGGATGATGTGGCCGGCGAGCACGCCGGGGTAGCCCGACCGCTCGCCCGGCGTCGTGGACCACTGCGGGGGCCCGTACCAGCCGACGGTCTGCGGAGTGGGGTTGATCTCGCCGTCGTCCCGCATCTGGGTGAGCTCGATCGAGGCGCCCACGATCTGCTCGGCGCTGCGATCCGGCCCGCGGTACACCGCCACGTGCACGGGGGCGGCGGCGATGTCCTCCCAGGGGGCGGCGGGACCGGTCAGCAGCCCCGACGCGGAGGCCGTGGAGGAGGACGGGGCCTCATTCGGGGTCGGTGTGGCCGGGGCGGTCGTGGGGGCCGGGGCGCTCGTGGCGGCCGGGGCGCTGGACGCCGGGGCGGTCGTGGGGGCCGAGGCCACCGCGTTGCCCGTGGACGCGGTGGAGGCCGGGGCGCTCGACGACGTCGTGACGGACGCCGACGATGCCGTGGCAGAGGCGGACGACGATCGTTCGGTCGGCGTCGGGCCGGCCGAGGCGGTGTCGCTCGACGAGGCCGAGGTGGATGCGGCACTCGGCGGAGCGCTGATCGGGGTGTCGCCGAGGGCCAGGCCCCCGCGCACCGCGAACCAGACGGCCGCGATGCAGGCCAGCAGCAGGACGGCCCAGAGGCCCCGCTTGACGTTCGTGCTCATCGACCGCTCCCTCATGCGTGGTGGTGTCGGCGTCGATCATGTCAGGCCCGGGCCACCGACGCCGCGTCCCGCCGGCAGCGTCACGACACCGTGACGCGACCCGCCGAGCAGGGAACGCGCGGCGTCGCCCGTCTCCACCCTCTCGGGGACGGTGTGACCGTCGCCCTCGACGGCCGGCTCGGCAGGCTCGGCCGGATCGGCCGGATCGGCAGGCTCGATCGGGGTCGGCGTGGACTCACCGGGGAGGTCCAGCACGTCCACCGTGAACTCGACCGTGCGGGTGACGTCGCCGGAGGTCATCTGCACGGTGAAGGTGTCGCGTCCCAGGAAGTCCTCGTCCGGGGTGTAGCCGTCGCTGGACGCGCCGATCACGACGGTGCCGTGCTCCGGCCTCTTGATGAGCGTCGCGTCGATCGCGACCGGCACACCCGCGTCATCGACGGTCAGCGGCTCCTCCACCGTGGCGTTCTGGTCGGTGGTCACGGACCAGGTGCCCACGGTCGCCCCGCCTCGAAGGGGATGAGCTCATCCGCCTCGATGTCGGTGAAGTTGCCCTCGTCGTCGAACGCACCCCCGAAGGCCAGCTGGCCGTCGCCGTCGACGGAGAGCTCGAACCCGGCGGTCAGCTCGTCGCCCAGGGCCTCCGCGAGGGTCTCCGCCGTGAGGACGCCGGTGTCGGTCACCGTGTCGAACTCGAACGGCACGGACACCTCCTCGCCGGCGGCCGTGGTGACGATGATCGTGACGTCGGCGGGGTCGACGTTGTCCACCAGCCGGAAGCGGTCAGACGCGCGGTGGCGGTGGCCTTCATGGGTCCCCTCCGGAGGCTGGTGATGTGCACGACATGGAGACTGCGGTGCATCGGACGCGTCTGGGCCCCGTTCCGCGCGGTGGGCCACACGCTCACCTGATGCTCGACGGTGCGAGATGCGGGCCAGGGGCGGGCCGGTCCGGATACCGCGAGCGCGCGAACGAGCGCAGTCGGCCGGCCAGGTCTTCGAGGGTCTCGGCCGAGTAGTGGTCCCGCTGCCACGCGGCGTGCAGTCGAACGAGGAGGTCGCGTCCCTGGGCCACCACCCGCAGGGGCACGAGGTCGAACGCCGGGTCGTCGGTCACCACCGCCACCCCGCTGCCCGTGGCCACGAGTGCCTGCGCGACGCGGCCCGAGTTCGCCTCGGTCAGGTCCGGTGCCGTGAGGCCTGCGACGTCGAGGGCGCCGTCGAGCACCCGCCGGGACATGAAGCTGCGCGAGGGCGCCACGAGCGGCTCCGCGGCCAGCTCCTCGAGGGCGACGGACCGCCGCGCGGCCCACGGGTGGCCGGGCGCCACGTACGCCCACAGGGGCAGGTCGACCAGGGCCGTCGAGGCGATCGTGGGCCGCGGGCTCGAGGGCATCACGACGAGGTCGTGGTTCATCACCGCCTCCTCCAGGGACACGTCGAGAGGCGTCTCGGCCACCTTCGCCCGCGGCTGGCCCGCCCCGAGGGTGGCCACGAACGGGATGACGACGTCGATCAGCGTGGTGCCGGGCGCGGCGATGCGCACGTCCATGAGGCGCCCGGCGGCGATGGTCCGCGCGGCCTGCTCGGCAGCCGCGTGCTCGGCGAGGACCCGCCGGGCGACGGGGAGGAACGCCTCTCCCGCGGGGGTGAGGACGATCCCCGTGCCGGCACGGGCCACGACGTCCAGGCGCACCTCGCGCTGGAGACGCTGCAGCTGACGGCTCACGGCGGACTGCACCAGGCCCCTCCGCTCGGCGGCGGCGGTCACCGTGCCGGACTCAGCGACGGCGACGAAGGTGGCGAGGAGGCGGGCGTCCATGACAGATGAGCATAGAGTTCATCCCCGCTGCTCATTGGACGACATGCCTGGGTGCGCCGGATCATGGAGCCACGCGCCCCCGCACGGGGCGCGCCCCCATCCCCAGCTCCCCTCGCGCGGAGCCTCACAGGCGAGGTGCCACCCATGACCCAGTCCCCCCTCTCAGCCGAGGGCGTCGAGCAGTCCCGTCTCCTGGCCACCCCCGTGCCCGGCCCCAGGTCCCAGGCGCTCGCGGAGCGCCAGGCGGCCTCCGTGCCCGCCGGCGTCGCGACCACCATGCCCGTGTACGCCGCCCGTGCCGCCGGCGGCATCGTCGAGGACGTGGACGGCAACCGCTTCATCGACCTCGCCTCGGGCATCGCCGTGACCTCCGTGGGCGCTGCCCACCCGCGCGTCGTGAAGGCCGTGCAGGAGCAGGTGGCTCAGTTCACGCACACCTCGTTCATGATCACGCCCTACGAGGGCTACATCGCCGTGGCTGAGGCCCTCGGGCGCATCGCGCCGATCTCCGGGGAGACCCGCACGGCCCTGTTCAACTCCGGCGCCGAGGCCGTGGAGAACGCCGTCAAGGTGGCCCGCTCCTTCACCGGCAAGCAGGCGGTGGCCGCGTTCGACCACGCCTACCACGGCCGCACCACCCTCACGATGGCGCTGACCGCCAAGAACATGCCGTACAAGCAGCACTTCGGCCCGTTCGCCCCCGAGGTCTACCGCGTGCCGGGGTCGTACCCGTTCCGGGACGGGCTGGACGGCGCCACGGCGGCGAAGCACGCCATCAGCGCCCTCGAGAAGCAGATCGGCGCGGACAACCTGGCCGCCGTCATCATGGAGCCCATCCAGGGCGAGGGCGGCTTCATCGTCCCGGCCGAGGGCTTCCTGAAGGCCGTGGTGCAGTGGTGCAAGGACAACGGCGTGCTGTTCATTGCCGATGAGGTGCAGTCCGGCTACGCGCGCACCGGCCAGTGGTTCGCCTCCGAGTTCGAGGGCATCGAGCCGGACCTGATGACCACCGCCAAGGGCATCGCCGGCGGCATGCCGCTCTCCGCCGTGACCGGGCGCGCCGAGATCATGGACACCGTGCACCCGGGCGGCCTGGGCGGCACCTACGGCGGCAACCCGGTGGCCACGGCCGCCGCACTCGCCGTCATCGAGGCCATCGAGGAGGACGGACTGCTCACGGAGGCGCAGAAGATCGAGACGATCATCCGCGAGCACTTCGAGCAGAACCCGGACCCCCGCATCGGGGAGATCCGCGGCCGCGGCGCCATGATGGCCGTCGAGTTCGTGGACCCCGCCACCGGCGAGCCCGACGCGAAGCTCACCAACGCCGTGGCGGCCGCCGTGCGCCAGGCCGGCGTCATCCTGCTCACGTGCGGCACCTACGGCAACGTGGTCCGCTTCCTGCCCCCGCTGACCATCGGCGAGGCGCTGCTGCGCGAGGGGCTGGCCGAGGTGAGCGCGGCGCTGAAGAGCGCCTGACGCCGCAGGCCCCGCCTCCGGCGGACCGACGACGACGGCCCCGCATCCCGTTCGGGATGCGGGGCCGTCCGCCTATCGGCGGAGGACTCAGATGTCGTCCTCGTACGCGGGGCCGCCTTCGTTCTCCAGGGCCTCGATGCGCCGGGACTTCTCGGCGGTGAAGATCCGGCGGACCCCCGTGCCACCGAACTCGTCCTCCGGGACCAGCCCGACGCCGTACTTCCGCAGGGCCTTCTCCAGACGCAGACGCTCGTCCACCCGCAGGTCGGCCAGCCCCTTCTCGAAGCGGCGCAGCTGCACCTTCTCGAGGCCGGCCGCGGTGGCCAGGGTGCGGACACTTACCTGGGCGAGAGCGCGGCCGGCACGCGCCACGTCGAAGGTCATCGGGGTGGGGTACATCAGACATCTCGATTCTGCTGGGATTCAGGGGGGGGAACCGGTCCATGATGGCCACTTCCCGGTGGAAGGGACAAGGGCGCGCCAGCCTAGAACCCGCTGTGCGCCAGGCGCGTCGCTGACCCATCGCTCCCGCCACGCCGGCGGGACGCGGACGGGCCCGCCTCCGGTCACCGGAGGCGGGCCCGTCGTCGTCGTGGGGTGTCAGTCCTGGACGAAGTACATCTGCTTGTTGACGAACTCGTCCATGCCGAGCGGGCCGAGCTCGCGGCCGAAGCCGGAGCGCTTGACGCCGCCGAACGGGATCTCCGCCCCCTCGCCCGCCGGCGTGTTGACGTTGGCCATGCCGACCTCGAGCTGCCGGGCGATCCTCTCGGCCTGGGCCTCGTCCTGGGAGAACACGGCGCCGCCCAGGCCGTACTGGGAGTCGTTGGCGAGGGCGAGCGCCTCGTCCGCGGACTCCACCTTGTAGACGACGGCGACGGGGCCGAAGAGCTCCTCGCGGTACGCGTCCATCTCGGAGGTGACGCCCGTGATCACGGCCGGGGCGAAGCGGGCGCCCGCCTCGTCCGTGACGGTCCCGCCGACGTGGACGGTCGCGCCCTGCTGACGGGCCCGCTCCACCTGCTCGGCCAGGCCCTCGGCGGCACCGCGCGAGGACAGCGGGGTGAAGACCGTCGGGTCCTCGTCGGCGGCCTCCCCGGGCTTCATGGCCTCGGCCAGGGACACCAGCTCGGCCACGAAGGCGTCATGGATGTCCGCCGAGACGATCATGCGCTTGTTGGAGTTGCAGGCCTGGCCCATGTTGTACATGCGGGTCGCCCACGCGGTGCGGGCGGCCTCGGCCGGGTCCTCGGCGTCGAGCACGATGTACGGGTCCGAACCGCCGAGCTCGAGGACAGCCTTCTTGAGGTGCTGGCCCGCGAGCGCGCCGATCACGGAGCCGGCCCGCTCGGAGCCGGTCAGGGAGACGCCGGCCACGCGCGGGTCGGCGATGAACTCGGCGATCTGGTCGTGCGTGGCGAAGACGTTGGTGTACACGCCGGCCGGCACGCCGGCGTCGTCCATGATCTGCTGCACGGCCAGGGCCGAGCGCGGGCAGATCTCGGCGTGCTTGAGCACGATCGCGTTGCCGAGCATGAGGTTCGGCGCGGCGAAACGGGCGATCTGGTAGTACGGGAAGTTCCACGGCATGACGCCCAGCAGCACACCCAGGGGCAGGTGGCGGATCATGGCGCGGCCGCCCTCGAAGGTCTCGATGGGGCGGTCCGCGGCGAGGGTGGGGCCCTTGTCCGCGAAGTAGCCGAAGATGGCCGAGCTGAACTCCGCCTCCTCGACGCCCTCGGTCACGCGCTTGCCCATCTCGGTGGCGATGATCTGCGCGAGCTCGTCCTTGCGCTCCTCGAAGAGGTCCGCGACCTTCTGCACGATGGTGGCGCGCTCCTGGATGGGGCGGGCGGCCCACGCACGCTGGGCGGTCTCGGCGGCGGCCAGCAGCTGGTCGACCTCACCGTCGGCGAGGGCGGGGAAGGTCTGCACGACCTGGTCGGTGCTGGGGTCCTGCACGCGATAGCCGGTGGGGGTGCTCATGAGTGGGTCCTCTCGTTCGGGTCCCGGACCACGGCAGTGCCGTCGTCGTCCGGACGGATGATCGGGATGGGTCGGGTCGAGTCCGTCCGCGGCAGCGTCTCCCCCCGGAAGTAGGCGGGGTGGCGCACGCGCGTCCAGAGCATGAGCGCCACGCCGATCAGCAGGACGCCCGTGCCCAGCACGAACACCGTACCCACTCCGAACACCGATGAGCCCGATCCGTAGTCCGGGTCCATCGAGTCCATCGCGGTGCGCAGGAACATCACCAGGAGGGTGACGCCGCCGATCAGGGGCGCGACGAGCCGGTAGAACACGGCGCGCGGGGAGGCGAACCACTCGCGGCGGAAGTACCAGACGCAGGCCAGGGCGGTGATCCCGTAGTAGAAGCAGATCATCAGGCCCAGCGCCGTGATGGTGTCCCACAGGGCGTTCTCCGAGATGAGGCGCGTGACGGCGTAGAACACGGCGGCGCACGCGGCGCAGACCCAAGTGGCCACGGAGGGGCTGCGGTGCCTGGCGCTCACGCGGGCCAGGGCCGGCGCGACCGCGTGGTAGAAGCCCATGGCCAGCAAGGTGCGGGCCGGGGCCACCATCGTGGACTGCAGGGAGGCCAGGGATGACACCAGGACGGCCATGAACATGAGGATCGCGAACGGCCCCATGATCGGTCCGCCCAGGACCGCGAAGAGCGACTCCTGGTTGTCCGGGTTTCCCGCGCCCAGCTCTCCCGTGCCGACGCCGGCCCACATGATCACGCCGAGCGCCACGAGCACGTAGATCGCGATGATGGTGACCACCGTGAGGGACCCGGCGCGCCCCGGGGTCTTCTCCGGGTCCTTGGTCTCCTCGTTCATGGTGAGGGTGACGTCCCAGCCCCAGAACAGGAAGATCGAGAGGGAGACACCGGCCGCCACCACGGAGAAGTCGCCCACGGCGAAGGGGTTGAACCACTCCCACTGGAACGGGGTCACGTCGAAGCCGGTGCCGCTCGAGGCCTGCACGATGGCGGCGATCGCGAAGCCGCCGAGGGCCACGAGCTGGAACACCACGAGCACATACTGCAGGTTCTTGGTGGCGTCCATGCCGCGGTAGGAGATCCATGCAGCGGCCGCCAGGTAGACCAGGGTGAGCGGGATGTTGATCCACAGGTTCGTGGTGAGGTCCGCGATCTCGGGCCGGCCCGTGACCTCGGCCAGGAGCAGGAACGTGAAGTCCACGCCCACGGCGGCGAGGTTGGACAGCACGATCACGGACGCGGCCACGAGCCCCCAGCCGCCCATCCAGCCGACGTAGGGGCCGAAGGCCTGGGTGGCCCATGTGAAGGACGTGCCGGAGTCGGGGACCTTGTTGTTGAGCTCCCGATAGCCGATGGCCACCAGAAGCATCGGCAGGAAGCCGAGCAGCAGGATCGCCGGCACGAACGTGCCGACGGTGCCGATGGTCGGGCCCTTCTCGGCCACGCCCGTCTGGGCGGGTGCGCCGGGGTTCAGCAGGGAGACCTGCTGCACCTCCTTCGTGCTGGGGTAGGCGAGCTCGTGGTGGTGGCCCGGTCCGTCCGCCGCGTGGCTGCCGTCGGCGTCGTCGCGGGGGCCGCGGGCGGAGGAGCTCATGCCTGACCCTCCCGGTGCACGATGGCCTGCGCGGCAGCCTCGCCCATGCGGACGGCCCCGTCGACGTGCTGGTAGCCCTCGGCCGCGATGTCCGAGCACGCGAAGTGGATCGGCCCGACCGGCTGGTTCTGCAGGTGGCCCCAGCGGGAGAGGCCGCCGAGGTCATAGCTCGTGGCGTACGCGCCGCGGGTCCACTCCTCCGCCGCCATGTCGGAGAGGAAGAACGCCACCGGCTCCTTGGCCTTCGGGCCGAGGTACTCGGCCATCGCGGCCAGGATCTCCTCGCGGCGCTCGGCCTCGGGCAGCTCCCACATGCGCTCGGCGTGCACGTCGGAGACGAAGCCCACCATCGTGCCGAAGGAGTCCTCGATGCCCGCCTCGCCACCGGCGTCGTTGACGCCGCGGTTGGTGTTGTCGTAGAGCTCCTGGACGAGGCGGCCACCGCCGAAGCACGTGCCGGAGAGCCCCTCCTCGCGCCAGAACGGCGTCTCGTACACGGCGTGCACCTTGATCACGAGGCCCATGGAGAGGTGCTGGTGGGCCACCATCTGCCGACGCGGCAGCGGCGGGACATAGGAGATGCGCGAGTACAGGTTCGGCGGCACGGCCAGGACGGCGTAGCGGGCCTCGACCTCGAGCCCGTCGGTGACGGCCAGGACGCGGCCGGGGCCGCCGTCGTGCTCGACGCCGTTGCGCACGTCCGCGGCCACCGCGTTCTTGGCGTCCGCGGTGGCCTCGTCGGGCTCGGCCCAGTGGAGGGTGCGTACGGGTTGGCCGAGGACGACGTCGTCCCCGAGTGTCGCGGCCATCGCGCGGGACACGGACTGCATTCCGCCTTCGACACGCCGGTCCAGGATGAAGTCCTCGTCCACGAGGTTCGAGAAGGAGCCGGCGGAGGCGGCCATGAGCACGGCCTGCAGCAGCGAAAACGTGCTGGAGGGCTTGGTGAGCATGCCCGAGGCGACGTAGATCGAGACGTTGTCGATCGCCTCCTGGTCATCGCTCAGCGAGGCCAGCCACATGCGGAACGGGATGGCGTCCAGCTCAGCGGCCCGCGGATGGGCCCACGGCTCCGTGGCGCCGATCTCCGCCGCGAGCGTGTCCAGCTCGGCGATGAGTCGGTCCATCTCGGCCTGGGTCCGCGCGGAGACGGGCATGTCGCCGTCATGCACGTGACGCTCGCCGTCCGGGGAGAGGTACACGGACTTGCCCTCGCGGTACCGCTGGAACGTGGGCAGGCCTAGCTCCTCCACGAGGGAGATCAGTCGGGTCTGGTCAGGAGAGATCCACTGACCGCCGATCTCGATGAAGTGGTCGCGGCCCTGCTCGTCCTCGACGAGGCCGTTCCACGTCCGTCCGCCGACGCGCTCGCGCGCTTCGAGGACGGTGACGGACAGGCCGGCCGCCGTCGCCGTGCGGGCGGCCATGAGGCCGGCGGGACCGGCGCCGATGACGACGACGTCGCACGTCCGGCGTGGACGAGTGAGAGAGGAACCCGACTCCCCCGCCGCGGCCTCCGGCACCGGCCGCCGTCGAGGCCGCCCCCGGCACCAGGCCGCCACGCGCGAGGGCATCGCGACGGCTGCCCTCGAGGTTGCACGGTCACACGGCTACGAGAGGCTCACGATGGCCGCGGTGGCCCGTCGCCTCGGCGTGGCGCCGAGCGCCCTGTACAACCACGTGACGGGCAAGGCGGACCTGCTCGCGCTCCTGCAGGACGAGGTCATGGGCGAGGTCGAGGTGGACGGGCTGCGCGCCGCCGTGGCCGGCGAGGTCCCCGTGCGGGAGGCCGTGCGCGACTGGGCGCACTCGTACCGGCGGGTGTTCGCCGGCCACACCCCGCTCATCCCGATGATCGCGACCCTCCCCATCGCGGGTGCCGAGCAGACGCAGCGCATGTACGACGCGGTGGCGGCGGCCCTGGGCACCGCAGGCGTGGCCGAGACCGAGGTGCTCCCCCGCATCATCGCCCTGGAGTCGTTCATCTACGGCTCCGCCTTCGACGTCCACGCGCCGGCCCACCTCTTCGAGGTCGCCGCCGCGCCGGGAGAGCTGCCGGCATTCCAGGCGGCGGCCGCCGCCTGCCGGCGCGACATCGGCATCGGCATCGACGGGAGCCACGCGACCGACGAGGGTCCCGCCGTCGGGACGCTCGGGGTGAACCCCTACGCGGACGATCCGTTCGAGACCGGTCTCGAGCTGCTGCTGGCGGGGCTCTGAGACGACGAAGGCCCCGGTCCACGTGGACCGGGGCCTTCCCTGGTGGAGGTAAGGGGATTCGAACCCCTGACCTTCTGCATGCCATGCAGACGCGCTACCAACTGCGCCATACCCCCAAGTCAGGTGCTTTCCCACAGCGGTGAACCGCCGGAAGCACCAGGACAGCATAGCGGCCCTGGAACCTCGGCTGCAAATCGACGCCCACGGGGCAGCGCCGGCGAGCGGGCAGTCGTGCCGGTCCGGGCATTCCAGGCCGCAAGAGCCGAACGGGCGGTCTGCCCCGGGCCCCAACGACGACGAAGGCCCGGTCCTGAGGGACCGGGCCATCGCTCTTCGGTGGAGGTAAGGGGATTCGAACCCCTGACCTTCTGCATGCCATGCAGACGCGCTACCAACTGCGCCATACCCCCGAGAGCCGGTGTTCCCCGCGACGTTTACGAATCGTTTCCGTTCCGTTCGCCTCGCTGGCAACTCGACCACTGTACACCGGCCGGGACGGCGGGACAAATCGGCCCCGGCCCCGGCCTGGATCACACGTTGTAGCCGAGCAGCTCCCACGCACCGTCGCCTGTCGTGCGGGCAGTGCCCGCAGGATCGTGCACGCCTCCCCCGTCGAAGGATCCCTCGAGGACGGCCGCCCGCGCGTTCTCGAGGCGGGCGAGCGCGGCGAAGCGATCCCCCTCCAGGCCGAGCAGCTGCCCCACCGCGGAGCGGAGCACTGCACCGTGGGCGACCACCAGGACGGTCCGCGTCGGGTCGTCCGCCGGCCCGGCCGCAGGACCGGCCCCGCGACCGCCCGCGGTGCCGGTGGTCCATGAGGCGGGCACGTGGGCGGCGACGGCCCGGAGCACCCGGGCGCCGCCGTCGCGCAGCACCTCGCCGCCCACGGGCCCGGCGTCGAGGGACGGCACGCGCCGCCACGCTTCGTGCTCCGCCGGCCAGCGCTCGGCGATCGCGGAGAGCTCGAGGCCCTCCCACTCGCCGCCGTGCAGCTCCATGAGCTCGGGATCCAGCGCCAGGTCCACCGCGCCGACGGCGGCCTCGAGCACGATGCGGGCGGTCCGCTGCGCCCTGGACAGCGGGGAGGAGACGGCGACGAGTTCGTCGGCGTCCTGGAGGAGGTCCCCCACCGCTCCGGCGGCGGCCGAGCGGGCCTGCCGCTCGCCCACGGCGTTGAGGTCGACGTCGGTGCGGCCCTGGTACCGATCGAGGGCGTTCCAGTCGGTCTCGCCGTGACGCAGGAGGATCAGGCGCACGGGCGGCTCAGTACTGGTGGGCGGCGTCCGAGGCCTCACCGGCGGCGTCGGGCCGGGTGGCCTCCTCGGGCAGGCCCAGGTCGATGGCCGGGCTGTCCTTCCACAGGCGGTCGAGCGCGTAGAACTCGCGGTCCTCCCGGTGCTGCACGTGCACCACGAAGTGCCCGTAGTCGAGGAGCACCCAGTGCCCGTCGGAACGGCCCTCGCGGCGCAGCGGCTTGAGCTGCTCGTCCTTCAGCAGGGCCTCCTCGACGCCGTCCACGATGGCGTTGACCTGACGCTCCGAGGCGCCCGAGGCGATGAGGAACGCGTCCGTGAGGCCGAGGCGCTCGGCCACGTCCACGGCCACGACGTGCGTGGCCAGCTTCTCCGCGGCGGCCGCGGCGGCCACGGTGAGGGCGTCGAGGGTGGTCTGGGGAACGGTCACGGTGCTCCTTGAGCCTGGGGGTCGATGTCGAACGCGGGGTGCGCGTCGTCCTCGGGCTGGTAGAGCCCGTACTTGTTGATGTACTGCACCACGCCGTCGGGCACGAGGTACCAGACGGGACGGCCACGGGCCACGCGCGCGCGGCAGTCCGTGGAGGAGATGGCCATGGCCGGGATCTCCATGAGGGAGATGTCGTCCTTGAGGCCGAGGTCCGTGAGGTCGTGGCCGGGCCGGGTGACGCCCACGAAGTGCGCGAGGTCCCACAGCTCGTCCACGTTCTTCCACGTGAGGATCTGGGCGAGCACGTCGGCGCCCGTGATGAAGAAGAGCTCGGCGTCCGGGTTCAGACGACGCAGGTCGCGCAGGGTGTCCGCGGTGTAGGTGTCGCCCGGGCGGTCGATGTCCACGCGGGACACCGTGAACCGCGGGTTGGAGGCCGTGGCGACCACGGTCATGAGGTAGCGGTCCTCGGCCGGGGAGACCTTCTTGTCCGACTTCTGCCACGGCTGGCCGGTGGGCACGAAGACGACCTCGTCGAGGTCGAACTCCGCGGCCACCTCGCTGGCCGCCACGAGGTGGCCGTGGTGGATCGGGTCGAAGGTGCCGCCCATGATGCCGAGGCGGGGACGCCGTCCGGCGTCGGCGGACACGATCAGTGGCCGGCGCCGTGCGAGCCGGTGGAGCCGTGCCCGCCGTGGCGCTGCACCGTGGTGGTGGGCTCCGGGTGGCGCAGGGACACGGACCGCATGGACATGATGGCCAGCAGGGAGGCCATCAGCAGCAGGAACATGATGATCCCGTACCAGATGGCGGGAATGGGCAGCTCGTGGACCACGTGGTGGCCCTCCGCGGCGGCCAGGATCAGTGCGCTGTTCAGCATGGGTGCTCCTCGGTGCGTGGGTGCGACGGCCGGGTCCATGCCCCGGCCAGGGTGTGCCTCAGTCCATCCTAGCGGCGGTCAGCGCCGGATCTGGCCGTCGCCGCGCAGGATCCACTTGGTGGTGGTCAGCTCCTCGAGGCCCATGGGTCCGCGGGCGTGCATCTTCTGCGTGGAGATGCCGACCTCCGCGCCGAGGCCGAGCTCGCCGCCGTCGGTGAACCGGGTGGAGGCGTTGACGATCACGGCGGCCGCGTCGATCTCCGTCACGAAGCGGTCCGCGTTCGCGAGGTCGTTGGTGACGATGGCCTCGGTGTGCCCCGTGGACCAGCGGCGGATGTGCTCCATGGCCTCGTCCAGGGAGCCCACCGTCTTCACGGCCATCTCCATGTCCAGGTACTCGCGGCCCCAGTCCTCCTCGGTGGCGTCCAGGGCCGTGCGCGCCGCCGGCCCGCTGTCCGCGGCGTCCGGCAGCCAGGCGCGGGCCCCGGCGTCCACGTGGAGCAGGACCCCGGCACGCGTGAGGGCGCGCAGCACCTCGCGGCCCGCCGCCTCGGCGTCCTGGTGCAGCAGCAGGGTCTCGGCGGCGTTGCACACGGAGGTGCGGTGCGTCTTGGCGTTCAGGGCGATGTCCGCCGCCATCTCGACGGGCGCGGAGGCGTCGATGTAGAGGTGCACGTTGCCCTCGCCGGTCTCGATGACGGGGACGCGCGACTCGCGGACCACGCGCTGGATCAGCTCCCGGCCGCCGCGCGGGATGAGCACGTCCACGGAGCCGTGTGCCTCCATGAGGGCGGCGACGCCGGGCCGGCCCAGGTCGTCGATCCCCTGGATGAGGTTGGGGTCGAACCCCTGGGCGCCGACCGCCTCCCGCAGGACCTGGACCAGGACGGTGTTCGTGCGCTCCGCGGCGGAGCCGCCCCGCAGGATCACGGCGTTGCCGGACTTCAGCGCGATGCCGGCGATGTCCACGGTGACGTTGGGACGCGCCTCGTAGACGGCGCCCACGACGCCGAGGGGCACGCGCACCTGCTGCATGCGGACGCTGTTGGGCAGGCTGCGGCCGCGCACGACCACGCCCACGGGATCGGGCAGCGCGGCGAGGTCCTCCAGAGCGACGGCGAGGCCCTCCAGGCGGTCGTCGTCGAGGGTGAGGCGGTCCAGGAGGGCCGCCGTCGTGCCGGTGGCCTTCCCGCGCTCCACGTCCTCCGCGTTGGCCGCCAGGATGGCTGGGCCGTTCGCGCGCAGGGCGGAGGCGAGGGCCAGGAGCGTCTCGTCCTTGCGGGCACGGCCGGCGCGGGCGAGCTCGCCGCACGCGGCCCGCGCCCACGCGGACCGGCTGCGGATCGCCTCCACGACGTCGGGGGCGGGCTGCTGCTGGGCGTTCTGCTCCGTGTCCATGCCCGCCACCCTAGCGAACGGGGCGGCGGGCACGCAGGGCGCGGCTCGCGCTCAGCTGTAGGCCGCGTGCGAGGGGGCGAGCCGGACCCAGTCGTCCGCGTGGACCACGACGCCGTCGTAGCCTGCGCCGAGCTCCTCCTTCAGGACGGCCGTGGAGCGGCCGAGCATGCGCGGCAGCTGGGACGCGGAGTACTGGACGAGGCCGCGGGCCCGCACCCGGCCGTCCTGATCCGCGATCTCGACGACGTCGCCGGCCGTGAACTGCCCGGAGACGTCCGTGATGCCGGCGGCCAGGAGCGAGCGCCCGCGGTCGATCGCGCCGGCGACCGCGCCGTCGTCGATGGTGAGGCGGCCCCGGACCTCGGCCGTGAGGCCGAGCCACGCGGCGCGGGCCGAGCGCCGCCGGCCGGCCACCTCGAACCACGTGCCCACGTCCTCCCCCGCGAAGGCGGCGGCGGCGTTGGGCGCCGAGGTCAGCAGCGTGGGGATGCCCGTGGTGGCCGCGATACCGGCGGCGTCCACCTTGGTGACCATGCCGCCCGTGCCGACGCCGGCGGAGCCCGGGGTGCGCACGTCCACGCCCGCGAGGTCCTCGTCCGAGGAGACGGTGGCGATCCGCCGCGAGTCCGGCAGCGACGGGTGCCCCGTGTACAGCGCGTCCACGTCCGAGAGGAGGACGAGCAGGTCCGCCTTCACGAGGTTGGCGGTGAGGGCGGCGAGGCGGTCGTTGTCGCCGAAGCGGATCTCGCGGGTGGCCACCGCGTCGTTCTCGTTGACGATCGGCATGACGTCCATCGTGAGCAGGCGGGCCAGCGAGCGGTGCGCGTTGATGTACTGGCCGCGGCGCATGAGCTCCTCCGCCGTGAGCAGCACCTGGCCCACGGTGGTGGCGTGCCGGGCGAAGCTCTGGGAGTAGTGGGCCATGAGGCTCCCCTGGCCCACCGAGGCGGCCGCCTGCTGCGTGGCCGTGTCCTTGGGGCGGCGGGTGAGGCCCAGCTGCGGGAAGCCCGCCGCGATCGCGCCCGAGGAGACCAGCACCACCTGCGTGCCGCGGGAGCGCAGGTCCGCGATCACGTCCACGAGCGCATCGATCGCCTCGGTGTTCAGGCCGGTCGGCGTGGTGAGGGAGGACGAGCCGATCTTGATGACCACGCGCCGCGCGGCCGGCAGGGTCTCCCGCGTGGTCACGGGGTTGGCCTTGGGGTCCTCCGGCCCGCCCGTGGCGGGCGTGGCGTAGCGGGTGACGACGGTGCGGCGTGCAGACATGGGTCAGTCCTCTCGGTCGGGGTCCTCGGTCTCGTCCACGGTCCAGAGGCCGGTGCGCCGCTCCGCCTCCATCTCAGCCCGCGTGGCGGCACGGGCGGCCCGGCGCTGGTCCTGCTCGGCACGCTTCTCCGCGCGGGTGGCGCGGCTGCGCTCGTCGAGGCGGAGGTCGGTGCCGCGCGGGCCGGCGAGGAGCTCGGCGCCGGCGGACAGGGTGGGCTCCCAGTCGAAGAGCACACCGGACTCGTCGTCGCCGATCACCACGGCGTCGCCCGGCGTCGCGCCGGCCTTGAACAGGCCGTCCTCGACGCCGAGGCGCTGCAGCCGGTCCGCGAGGTAGCCCACGGCCTCGTCGTTGACGAAGTCGGTCTGGGCGACCCACTTCTCGGGCTTCTCGCCGCGCACGCGGAACAGGGGCTTGAGGTTGCGCTCCTCGCGGACCACGGTGAACTCCCCGCGCTCGCCCTTGCGGTGGAAGCGGCGGGGCACCTCGACGGGCGCGGGCGCCTCCGGCTCGGGGACCCGCTCGCGGGCCTGCGTGACCAGGTCGGCCATGGCGTACTTGAGGGCCTCCAGGCCCTCGCGGGCCAGCGCGGAGATGTCGAAGACCCGCAGGCCGCGGCCCTCGAGCTCGGCGCGGACCATGTCCGCCATCTCGGCGCCGTCCGGCAGGTCGGTCTTGTTCAGCGCCACGAGGCGGGGGCGCTCGTTGAGCGGCACCACGCCGTCGCCGCCCTGGGAGAAGACGGGCTCCACGGCGTACGCCTCGAGCTCGGCCTCGATGGCCTCGAAGTCGGCGATCGGGTCGCGGTCCGGCTCGATCGTGCCGCAGTCCAGCACGTGCACGAGCGCGGCGCAGCGCTCCACGTGGCGCAGGAACTCGAGGCCGAGGCCGCGGCCCTCGGAGGCTCCGGGGATGAGGCCCGGCACGTCCGCCACGGTGTAGCGGACCTCCCCGGCCTGCACGACGCCGAGGTTCGGCACGAGCGTGGTGAAGGGGTAGTCCGCGATCTTGGGGCGCGCCGCCGAGATCGCCGCGATGAGCGAGGACTTGCCCGCGGAGGGGAACCCGACCAGGGCGATGTCCGCGACCGTCTTGATCTCGAGCGAGAGCTCGCGGCTCTCCCCCGGCAGGCCGAGGAGCGCGAAGCCCGGGGCCTTGCGCTTGACGGAGGCCAGCGCCGCATTGCCGAGCCCGCCCTGACCGCCCGCCGCGGCCACGTAGGTGGCACCCTCCCCCACGAGGTCCGCCACGATGTTCCCGTTCTCGTCCTTCACCACGGTGCCGTCCGGCACGGGCAGCACGAGGGACGTGCCGTCCTTGCCCGCCCGGTGGTCGCCCATGCCGGGCTGGCCGTTCTCCGCGGAGCGGTGCGGGGCGTGGTGGTAGTTGAGCAGGGTGGTGGTCTGCGAGTCCACCACGAGGGTGATGTCGCCGCCGTCGCCGCCCTTGCCGCCGTCGGGACCGCCGAGGGGCTTGAACTTCTCACGGTGCACGGACACGCACCCGTGCCCGCCGTTGCCGGCGGTGAGGTGGAGGACGACGCGGTCCACGAAGGCTGCCATGGGGAGGATCCTGACGGTGGGAGAGAAGGGGTGAGACGACGACGGCGGGAGCGGGTCCTGAGAACAGTGACCCGCCCCCGCCGGGGCGTCAAGCCGCGCGGACCGCCTCCGGGTGGGAGGCGTGGCCCGCGCTCAGGCCGCGAGTGGGATCACTCGGCGGCGGCGACCACGTCCACGACCTTGCGGCCGCGGCGCTGACCGAAGGACACGGAGCCGGCCGACAGCGCGAAGAGCGTGTCGTCCTTGCCGCGGCCCACGTTCTGGCCCGGGTGGAACTTGGTGCCGCGCTGGCGGACGATGATCTCGCCGGCGTTGACGTCCTCGCCGCCGTAGCGCTTGACGCCGAGGTACTGGGGATTCGAGTCGCGGCCGTTCTTGGAGGAACTGCCGGCCTTCTTATGTGCCATTGCTGTTGCCTAACCTCTCGGATGCTCGGGGTGCGCGAAGCCGGTGACGGCTCAGGCGATCCCGGTGATCTTGACCGTGGACAGCTCAGAGCGGTGGCCCTGGCGCTTCTTGTAGCCGGTCTTGTTCTTGTACTTCTGGATGACGATCTTCTTGCCGCGGGAGTGGGAGACCACCTCGGCGGTCACCTTCACACCGGCGGCGTCGGCGCCTGCCGTGACCTTCTCCCCGTCCACCAGCATCAGAGCGGGCAGCTCGACGGAGCCACCGGTCTCAGCGGGGACGCGGTCAAGGGTAACGAGGTCTCCGACGGAAACCTTCTCCTGGCGGCCGCCAGCGCGGACAATCGCGTACACCACTTGGGACTCACTTCTCTCGACGTTTCAATGGATTCGGCTGTGTTCTCACACCCGTACCTCGACCGCAGCGTGCGCCCGGGTACGACGGTCCCTCACCGGGACATGCAGGAGCGTGCGGGCGGTGAACACCGATTGTTCATCATACTGCGTCCCCCGCACCCGCACCAATCGCGACACGCTCGGCGCGTCGCGCCCCCGAGAGGGGCGACGCGCCGAGCAGCGGCCCGTCAGCGTCGGGCCAGGTCCGCGGCCTTCACGCCCACGCCCAGCATGACCGGGGCCGGGGCCTCCGCGGCGGTGCGCTCGGTCGGCGCAGCGGCGGCCGAGGCGGTGAAGCGGCTCCCGGTGGCGGCGGCCGAGGCGTCCTGCACCTCCACCTGGACGCCGTCCGAGGAGACGGCACGCCGCGAACGACGGCGGGCCGGACGCTCGGCGGCGGGCGCAGCGGGCACAGCGGGCTCGGGCACGACGGGCTCGGGCGCCTGGGCGGGTGCCGGCTCGGCGACCGGCTCGGGCGCCTCCGCGGCCACGGGCTCCGGGGCCCGGGCGGCCACCGAGGCGGGCGCCTCCGCGCCGCGGCGCTCGAGGGCATCCTCCAGGCTCTTCAGCTCTGCGGCGGGACGCACGGCACCGTCGCTCGAGGCCCGGCGGGACCGCCGACGACGCGGCACGGGGACGTCCTCGCCGTCGAACGTGATGACCCCGGAGACCTCACGAGTGGCCTCGGAGGGGGCGTCGGGGGCCGGTGCGGCCTGAGCCGGGGCAGCCGTCTCCGGCTCCTCCGAGGTGTCCGTGACCGCCGAGGCCTCGGCCTCGGTCTGCTCGGGATCCTGGGGAGCCCGCGGCGCCTCCGGGGCGGAGCGGTCGGCGTCCGCGCGGCGCGAACGCCCGCGCCCGCCACGACGACGGCGGCCTCCGGAACGGCCCTCACCCTCCTCCTCGGCGGCGGGGGCCTCCGGGGCCTCCGCCTGGACGGGCTCTGCGGCAGGCTCCGACTCGACGGGCTCGGCCTGGGCGGGCACGCCGCCGGCCGGCTGGACGTCCGCCGTCGTCGCGGACTCCTGCTCCGGGGCGGCCTCGCGGGCGTCCCGGCCGGAGTCGGTGCGCTCGTCGCCGGACGGGCGGGAGCCGTCGTCGCCCCCGCGGCCGCGGCGGCCTCCACGGCGCCGACGGCGGCGGCCGCCGTTCTCCTCGTCGCCCTCGGTCTCGGCGTCGGCGCTGTCGCGCTCGGGCCGGGTGCCGCGGTCCGACTCGACCGGCGCGGACTCCTCGTCCTCCGGTTCCTGCCCTCGCTGGTCATCGGAGGCCGGGGCGGCATCGGAGGCGGCTTCGACGGGGGCCTCCTCGATCTTGCCGGACGCCTTGGCGATGGAGTGGAGGGCGGCGCGGGCGGCGGCCGCCCGCTCGCGGCGCTGACGGGCCTCGTCCGAGGCCTCCTCATCGGGCTCGCCCGTGGTCGACTCGTCGTGCGGCGCGTCCACGTCGGAGCCGCGACGGCGCTTGCGTCGTCGGCCCTCGCCCTCGGAGCGCGGCTCCGCCTGGACGCGGCCCTTCTCGACCGGCGCGTCGTGGATGAGGATGCCGCGGCCGGCGCAGTGCTCACAGGTCTCGGAGAACACCTCGACGAGGCCGGTGCCCATGCGCTTGCGCGTCATCTGCACGAGGCCGAGCGAGGTGACCTCGGCCACCTGGTGCTTGGTGCGGTCACGGCCGAGGCACTCGACGAGGCGGCGCAGGACCAGGTCCCGGTTGCCCTCGAGCACCATGTCGATGAAGTCGATGACGATGATGCCGCCGATGTCCCGCAGACGCAGCTGGCGGACGATCTCCTCGGCCGCCTCGAGGTTGTTCTTGGTGACGGTCTCCTCGAGGTTGCCGCCCGAGCCCGTGAACTTCCCGGTGTTGACGTCCACCACCGTCATGGCCTCGGTGCGGTCGATCACGAGCGAGCCGCCGGAGGGCAGGTAGACCTTGCGGTCCAGGGCCTTGTGGAGCTGCTCGTCCACGCGGTGCGTGGCGTACAGGTCCTCGCCCTCGAGGTCCTCGGGGACCCAGTGGTGGAGGCGGTCCAGCAGGTGCGGGGCCACGTAGGTCACGTAGGCCTCGATGTTGTCCCAGGTCTGCTCGCCCTGGACGATCATCGCCGAGAAGTCCTCGTTGAAGACGTCGCGGACGGTCTTGATGGTCAGGTCCGGCTCGGCGTACAGCAGCTCGGGCGCCAGCACCTTGCCGGCGGAGGCCCGGCCCTCGATGCCCTCCCACTGCGCGCGGAGGCGGTTGATGTCGTTCTGCAGCTCCTCCTCGGAGGTGCCCTCCGCGGCCGTGCGCACGATCACGCCCGCGTCCTGCGGGAGGTGGTCCTTGAGGATCTTCTTCAGGCGGGCGCGCTCCACGTCGGGGAGCTTGCGGGAGATGCCGGTCATGGAGCCGCCGGGCACGTACACGAGGTAGCGGCCGGGCAGGGAGACCTGACTCGTCAGGCGGGCGCCCTTGTGCCCCACCGGGTCCTTGGTGACCTGCACCAGGACGGTGTCCCCGGACTTGAGCGCGTTCTCGATCTTCTTCGGCCTGCCGTCCAGCTGCGCGGCGTCCCAGTTGACCTCGCCCGCATACAGCACGGCATTGCGGCCGCGGCCGATGTCCACGAACGCGGCCTCCATCGAGGGCAGCACGTTCTGCACCTTGCCGAGGTACACGTTGCCGATCATCGAGTCCTGGGTCGTGTTGGAGACGAAGTGCTCCGCGAGCACGCCGTCCTCGAGCACGGCGATCTGGATGCGGCTGTCCCGCTGGCGCACGAGCATCTTGCGGTCCACGGACTCGCGGCGGGCCAGGAACTCGGCCTCGGTGATCACGGTGCGGCGGCGGCCGCCCGAGCGGGAGTCCCGGCGGCGCTGGCGCTTGGCCTCCAGGCGGGTCGAGCCCTTGACGCCCTGGACGGTGTCCGAGCGCGTGGCCTCGGCCGCGGCGGCGCGGGGGGCGCGCACCCGGGTCACGGTGTGCTCCGGGTCGCCGTCCTCACCGCCGTCCAGCTCCATGTCGACGGCGCCGCGGCGGCGCTTGCGACGGCGGCGGGAGACGGCCGGGCGGTCCCCGCGATCCTCGGACTCGTCACGGTCGTCCTGGTCGTGGTCCTCGTGGCCGCGGTCCTCGTCGTCGTCCGCCGCGTGCTGCGGACGCGCGGGACGCGTCCGCAGCACCTCCATCACGTTCTCGGGGACCGCGAAGGGGTCACGGGGATCGAACAGGACGGTCTCGCCCGACACGGGCTGGGATGCGGAGCGTTCGTCCGCGGGGGTCTGGTTCTCATTGGCCGCCATGGCAGCACCTCCCGCCGCCCGTCGGCGCCACACGCACCGCCGGCACGGCGTGTCACGGACCGCGCCCCGGCCGCGTTGCCCCGCGGGCGCTCGCGCGCCCGGGGTGCGCCGGGAGGCGGTCACCGAGAGAAGTCGTCTGGTGAACGGGTCCGGGGCCCCGGGAGGGGTCCTGGGCCTGAACCGCTGTGTGCGCCGAACCGGGCCTGCTCGATGGCTGGTTCGCCGATCGGCGCAGGGGCGGCATCGGATCGACCGAGCCGACCTCGGCACGGGGACACTCCCCGCGGCCGACGCGACGGCGGCGGCCCGTCGTCGGGCGCACAGCGGGACGGCCCGTGGTGTGGGCACGGGACGGCCGAGCCGATTCTCTCACACCGGCGCGGAACTAGACTCGGGACATGCCTGGTTCCTCCACCCGCGGCGCCCTCGACGCCCCCACCGCGTCCGCCTCCCCCCACGCCGACCGCGACCTCGACCTCGACCTCGACCTCGACCTACCCTGGTACGCCCGCACCCGGGGAACCGCGTGGATGCTGCTGGTCACGTCGCTCATCGCGATGGCGGCGACCGTCGTCATCATCATCGAGCGCTCCATCCTGGCCGCGGACCCGACCCACCGCACGAGCTGCGACCTGAACCCGTGGGTCTCGTGCGGGCAGGTCATGCAGTCCTGGCAGGCGCAGACGTTCGGCTTCCCCAACACGTTCATCGGCGTCGTGGCCTTCTCCGTGCTCATCACCGTCGCCATGTCGCTGTTCGCCGGCGCTCGCTTCGCGCGCTGGTACTGGCTGCTGATGAACGCGTGCATCCTGGCCGGCTTCGCCTTCTGCGTGTGGCTCTGGCACTCGGCCGTGTACGACATCGGGACCCTCTGCCTCTACTGCATGGTGGTCTGGACCATGGTGACCGTCCAGCTCGGGCTGATCACGTCGCGCACCATCCAGACGGGCGCCCTCGGGAGCGGCTCGCCGCGCGCCGCGGCCCTCGCCCGGGACCTCACGTGGCCGTTCGTCGTGCTCGTCCTCCTCGGCGTCGCGGTGTCCATCCTGCTGGAGATGGGCCTGGGAGTCCTCGGCATCGGCTGAGGGCCCGGCATCCCCTGCACATGCGACGGCGCCGCTACCTGGCGTACGTCGACGGCGAGGCGGTCGGCTACGCCCGCGTCCTGATCAACCACGTCGACGACCCTGACGCGGCCGCCCTCAATG
>NZ_JBFBLX010000019.1:0-50372 GCF_040702705.1 Micrococcus sp. NPDC078436
AGCAGCGGCAGCAGCATCGGGGAGTCCCCGGCTTGGCCGGGGGTGATCAGGCTGACCAGCGGCAGCCCGGTCCCATCGACGAGCTGATGGATCTTTGAAGCGCCCTGGGTCTGATGGAGACTCGCGCTATTTGATTCCGACCAGCTGTTCGCGGCCGGCTTCGACAGCATAGAACGTGTCCTCGAACTCGGCGGGTGGGACGTCGCCGTGGTAGCCGTGGAGGCGTTGCGTGTTGTGCCAGGACACCCACCCGAGGGTCGCGAGCTCGAGGTCCTCGACCGTTCGCCAGGGACCTGGCCGTGCGGGTCCGCGGACGAGCTCGGCCTTGTAATAGCCGTTCACGGTCTCGGCCAGGGCGTTGTCATAGCTGTCCCCGACGGTCCCGATCGACGGTGTCGCTCCGATCTCGGCGAGGCGTTCGCCGTAGCGAATGGAGGTGAATTGAGACCCCGCGTCGCTGTGACAGCGCAGGTCCTCGTGGCGAGCGCCGCGGGACCAGCGGGCCATCTCGATCGCGTCGAGGACCATCTCGGTGCGCATGTGTGACGCGCACCGCCACCCTACGATCATCCTGCTGAACGCGTCGACGATGAAGCAGACGTACGCGACGCCGTCCCACGTCGGCACGAACGTCAGGTCGGTGACCTAAAGCCGGTTCGGGGCAGGCGCGGTGAACTCCCGCTTCACGAGGTCCGGGTGCCGCGCCGACGCCGGGTCCGGCCGGGTGGTCTTGACCCTCTTCGACCGCCGCGCACCCTCGATGCCTGCTGCGCGCATCAGCCGGGCGGTCTGGTCTCGGCCGATCATGATCCCCGCCCGGCGGGCGGCTTTCCAGAGCTTGCGGATTCCATAGACGCGGTAGTTCGTCTCCCAGAGCTCGACCAGCTGCGGGATCAGCTCCTCGTGCCGCACCGCGCGAGCCGAGGGGGCGCGGGTCTTGGCGGCGTAGTAGCTGCTCGGAGCCACCTGCAGCAGCCTGCAGATGAGCTCGACTCCGAGCCGGCGACCGTCGACCAGGTCATCCTTGTTCGCGTCGATGAACGCGACTACTTCCGGTAGTGGCGGTCGAGCTCCGCCCCGAAGAAAGACGCAGCACGCTTGAGGACCTCGTTGGCCCGCCGCAACTCCCGGACCTCCTGCTCCAGTTCACGCACCCGCTGCGCCTCAGCGCTGCTCACGCCAGAGGTGACGCCGTCGTCGATGTCGGCTTGCTTGACCCACATCCGCACGGACTCGACCCCGTATCCGAGCTGCGTCGCGACCCGCTGCACAGTCCCATGCTCGGTCCCCAGCTCGGCACGCAGCGTCCGCACCATCCGGACCGCCGCGGCCTTCTCCTCCGGCGAATACCGACGCGTCGTCGGCTTCCCCGCTGTCTGCTCTTTCGGCATAACTCCATCCTCGTTTCCAAGGTCAGGAGTCTCCAACAAACCCAGGGCGCTTCAACCTCCATCTCCGGCGCGTTGGCAACCAGATAGGGAAGCTCCACCTCCAGGGCCTCTGCGATTGCAGCCATCTCAGACAAGCGGAACTCTCGTTGCCCTCGCATCCGCGCCGACAGCGCTGTGGGCGTCATTCCTACTGCGGCAGCAAGCTGACCCTGCGTCATCTCTAACCGAACCAGTCGTTCTCGAATGTTGAGGCTTAGCGCCTTCGCGATACTCATAGGCACAGCGTGCCGCTCAGCGGCATGACCTGTCAATTCACGCCGTGTCGCTCAGCGACACGTCATGTCCTTCATGGACATTTTGGGTCCGTCTCCGTTATGTTGAAGACATGAAACGACACCCAGAACCTGCCTTCACAGCAGCGGACGTAGGTACGGAGGTCCGCGTGTGGTTGACGCGCAGGGGCATGTCTCAGCGGCAACTGGCCGAGGCGCTAGACATCACCCCCAGCGCACTTTCGCGGCGGCTTCGTGGAGTGATGGCCTTCTCTATCACCGAGCTGGCACAAGTGGCAGAACTGCTGGAGCTTACGCTTGGCGACTTGCTGGGCCGGAACATCCTCCAGGCACGACGAAGCCCCCACACCGAACTGGTCGGTGCAGGGGCTTCGAGTGGGCTCCTCCGGTTGGACTCGAACCAACAACCCTTCGATTAACAGTCGAATGCTCTGCCAATTGAGCTACGGAGGAATGCGTCTCGGGCGATCCAGCCGCCCGAGCAACGGAGGAAACACTACCAGAACGGATGGGTCTGCGCCACCCGAGCGCCGTCGCCGCCTCCTCGTCTGAGGCCGCCGGGCACGACGCCGCCTTCGATGTGATCGACGCCGAGAGCAACGAGGTCGTCGAGATCGACTGAACGGCGCGCCACTGATCGGTACGCCACCGATCCGCGCTGCCCGTGGCCCCTCAGTCGTCGGCGCGCAGGGCCCGTCGCCGGGCCTCGAGTTCCATGAGCTCGCTGTTGAGGCGCATGAACTCGGCCGGATCGCCCTGCGGGCCCAGACGCTGCAGCTGACCCAGCAGCTCCTCCTTGCGGTGCACGATCTGGAGGGCGAAGAGGCGGTTCATGATGTCCCGGCAGTAGCGGTCCACGTCCGCCTCGGTGCGGGCGGGCAGGTCCCGGACCGCCAGCTCGGAGACGACGCCGCCCACCTCCTCGGGGACCGCGTCCCGCACGGCGTCCACCCAGCGCGCGGGCGTGGCGCCGGAGGAGCCCGCCGCCATGACGCCCCGGTGCACGGCCGCGAACTGCGGCACGGTGAAGCGCGCCTCGTACAGCGCCGTCCACTGCTCGGCGGAGAGCAGTGTGGGGTGCTGCAGCACCACCTCGAGCGACTCGCGCTCGCGCCGGGCCACCGGATCGCGCGGGTCCACGCGCACGACCAGCGGCTCCACGGGGACCTGCGGGGCCTCGCCCGACGCCGGGCCCCCCGACGTGGGGTTGACCGAGGTGGGGTTCGCCGACATCGAGGCGGCGGGCGTCGCCTGCTCTCCCCGTTCGCCGCGCTCGGAGCGTGGGGTGGAGCGCGCCGCGGCGGCGACGGCCCGGTGCACCGCGTTCGGATCGAGCCCGAGCCAGCCCGCGAGCTCGCGCTCATACCCGGGGCGCAGCACGGAGTCCTTGATGCCGGCCACGATGGGCGCGGCATGGCGCAGGGCGCCGGCGCGGCCCTCCACGGTGTCCAGATCGTAGTCCTTCAGACCGGCGCGGATGGCGAACTCGAAGAGCGGGCGGCGGGAGGCGATGAGCGCGCGCACGGCCTCGTCGCCCTTCTGCTGACGCAGGTCGCAGGGGTCCATGCCGCTCGGCTCCACCGCCACGAAGGTCTTGGCGAGGAAGCGGTGGTCCTCGTCGAACGCCTTGAGCGCGGCCTTCTGCCCGGCTTCGTCGCCGTCGAAGGTGAAGATCACCTCGCCGCCCGTGCCATCGTCCGAGATCAGCCGGCGCGCCACCTTGATGTGGTCCGCGCCGAACGCGGTGCCGCACGTGGCCACGGCCGTCCCGACGCCAGCCAGGTGCGCGGCCATGACGTCCGTGTAGCCCTCTACGAGCACGAGCTGGCGCTCCTTCGCGATGGCCCGCTTCGCCAGGTCGATGCCGTAGAGCACCTGCGACTTCTTGTAGAGCTGCGTCTCCGGGGTGTTGAGGTACTTGGGGCCCTGGTCGTCCTCGTAGAGCTTGCGCGCGCCGAAGCCGATGGTCGCGCCCGTCATGTCCCGGATGGGCCACAGCAGGCGGCCGCGGAAGCGGTCATAGAGGCCGCGCTGGCCCTCCGAGAACAGGCCAGTGGCCCGCAGCTCGTCGTCGCGGAAGCCGCGCTGGCGCAGGTGGTCCAGGAGCGTGGACCAGCCCTGGGGCGCGTAGCCGTTGGCGAAGCGCTCGGCGTGCTCCTGGGTGAAGCCGCGGCCGGTGAGGAAGTCCCGCGCGGTCTGGGCCTCCTTCGAGCCGAGGGCGCGCCGGTAGAACTCGTCCGCGATCTTGTTGGCCTCGAGCAGGCGCTGGCGTCTGCCCACCTCGGCGCGGTCAGGACCGGCGCCGTCCTCGTAGTGCAGCTCGACGCCCACCCGCGCGGCCAGGCGCTCGACCGTCTCGGTGAACGTGGTGTGCTCCTGCGCCATCAGGAACGCGATGACGTCCCCGTGCTCGCCGCACCCGAAGCAGTGGTAGGTCCCGACGCCGGGGCGCACGTGGAAGGACGGGGTCCGCTCGTCGTGGAACGGGCACAGGCCCTTGTAGGAGCCGACGCCTGCCGAGCGCAGCGTGACGAACTCCTCCACGACGGCCTTCAGATCGGCGCGCTCGCGGACGAGGTCGATGTCTTTGCGCACGATCAGTCCGGCCATGCGGACCATTCTAGGGAGGCGGCGACGCGCTCAGCCCCGGGCGGACGCGCGGGTGGGGACGGGAGACGAGGCCGCGCTGGCGGTGCAGGAGCCGCGTCGGCCTCAGGCGTCCGCCAGGCCGGCGCGCTGGGCGGCGGCGTCCAGGGAGGCGACATCGGCCGGCACCACCATCGTGGTGTCCTGCGGCTGGAGCACGGCGGTGACGGGTCCGTCCGTGCCCGGGCCCAGGACGCCCGTCACGGTGGTGGCGTACCAGACGTCCTCGTCGTCGCCCGGGGTGAGGAACCAGAGGTAGTCCTCGTCCGCGGCCGCGAGGGCGTCCCCCGCCATCGTCTGCCCCACCCGCACGTGGACGTCCACGCGCACCTGGCCCGCGGCCGAGCCCTTGAGGACCTGTCCCACGTCCACCATCAGTGTCGTGGCACCCTCGAAGCCACCGGCGCGTTCGCGGACCGCGGCGACGGTCCCGCACACCACCAGCTCCGACCGTTCCGCCAGGTCCACGAGGGAGCCGGCGGGTTCGACCTCTTCGGCGATGACCAACTCCGCGGGCCGCCAGAACTCGAGCGCAGTCGCGGAGACCCCTGGGACGCTCTCCGCGGTCTCGCGCACGTCGGGCTCGCGCACCTCCGCGCCGCGCTCCGTGGGCAGCGCCGCCTCGGACGGGGTGGGCTCCGCGGCACACCCGGCCCCGGCCAGCATGGCGACGGCCGCCAGCGCCGCGAAGCCGCTGCGGCGGTGCCGGCGGAGAGGCGAGGAGTGCGAGAGGGCCATGCCCCACCCTAGGCAGACGCCACGCATGAGGCCGATCACGGCGAGGGCACGGTTCAGTCACGATCGACGCGGGTGGGGCTCCTACAGTGGTCCCCATGCCCACCCCGCCTCGGCCCCCCGCGTCCGCGCCGCTGCACATCGCCACCCGGGTCCTGGACGCGGGCGCCCTCACGGGGCTCGGGCACACCGCCGCGAGCGCGGCCGGCGCCGTCGCCGAGCACGCCGTCGTGCGCGGCGCCCCCTCGTTCTGGCTCGACTCCGCCCTGCCGGACGCGGGCGAGGCGCGCTGGAGCATCGTGGGCGACGCCGTCGACGTCCTGGGCGAGGACGCCGCCGACGGCTCCCCCGAGGCCGTCCCCTCGCCGGGGCCGCGCGTGCTCCGCCGGCCGGACCCCCGCGACGCCGAGGCAGCCTGGGCTGAGCTGGCCGCGGCGTCGGCCCCGCGCCCCGTGGTGGGCGGCGAGGGCCTCCCCCTGCGCGGCGGGCACGTCGGGTTCCTCGGCTACGAGCTCGGCCTGGCCGACCTGGGCGTCGCCCCGCCCGCAGCCGGTCCGGCGGACCCGGCGCCGCTGCCCGCGCTGTTCTGGCTGCGTCCCAGCCGGTACGCGGTCGTGGACCATCACGACGGCTCGCTCACCTGCTGCGTCGTCTCCCTGGACGCGGCCGCGGCGGAGCGGGGCGTCGAGGCGTGGGCGGCCCGCGTGCGCGACGCCCTCACCGTCCCCCGGGCGCACGCGGCACCGGCCGGGGACGGCGGGCGCGCGCCGTCGTCGTCGGGGGTGGCGGGGGCAGCCGGAGGGGCCCAGGTGGCAGGGACCTGGCGCGCGGACCGTGCCGCCTACACCGCGCTCATGGAGCGGTGCCACCGTGCCCTGCGCGAGGGCGAGTCCTACGAGCTGTGCCTGACCACCCGCTTCGACGTGGACCCGGCCGTGCGCGTGGACCCGCTCGTCCTGTTCCGGGACCTCGCGGCGCACCACCCCACCCCGTACGCGGCGCTGATCGAGCACGGCGCCGGCCCGGACCGCTGGGCCGTGGTCTCCGCCTCCCCCGAGCGCTTCCTCTCCGGCCGGGACGGGAGGTACAGCACCAAACCGATCAAGGGCACCGCGGCCCGGCACGTGGATCCGGCCGAGGACGCCGCCGCGGCCCGCGCGCTCGCCGCCGACCCCAAGACGCGCGCCGAGAACCTCATGATCGTGGACCTGCTGCGCAACGACCTCACGCGCGTGTGCGTGCCCGGCTCCGTGCAGGTGCCCTCGCTCATGGCGGTCGAGTCGTACGCGTCCGTGCACCAGCTGGTCTCCACCGTCACGGGCCGTGCCCTCCCGGGGCTGACCGCCGTGGACGTGGCCCGCTCCCTCTTCCCCGGCGGGTCCATGACGGGCGCGCCGAAGCGGCGCACGGTCGAGCTGCTGGCGCAGTGGGAGGGGGCGCCGCGCGGGGTCTATTCGGGGGCGCTCGGGCTGCTCAGCGCGGACGGGGCGTGCGAGCTGAGCATCGTGATCCGCACGGCGGTCCTCGCCCCGGGAGCCGACGACGACGCGACCGGAGGCTCAGGCCGCTGGTCGATCGGCGCGGGCGGGGCGATCGTCGCCGACTCGGACGCCGACGCGGAGTACGACGAGGTGCTGCTCAAGGCGGGGGCGCTGCGCCGGGCGTTCGCACGGGTGACCGGCAGCGGGGACGCGCGCCCCTCGTAGGCTGGGCTCATGAGCGACCAGACCTCCGCCCCGCTCGACTCCCCCGACCTCGACGCCGTCCGCCGCCTGATCCGCGCCGCCGAGCGCCCCGTGGTGCTCACCGGCGCGGGCATGAGCGCCGAGTCCGGCGTGCCGACCTTCCGCGACGCGCAGACCGGCCTGTGGGAGCGGTTCTCCGCGGAGGAGCTCGCCACGGAGGAGGCGTTCCTCGCGGATCCCGCGCTGGTGTGGTCCTGGTACCGCTGGCGCGCCCGCATGGTCCGGTCCGTCGCCCCGAACGCGGGGCACGACGCCGTCGCCGCCTGGCAGCGCCGCACACCCGGCCTGGAGGTGGTCACCCAGAACGTGGACGACCTGCACGAGCGGGCCGGCGCCCGGGTCCTCGCGCACCTGCACGGGTCCCTGTTCGAGCACCGCTGTGCCGAGTGCGGGGCCCCCGCCGACGTCGACCCGGGCGCGCCCGCGGACGAGGCGACGGCCGGCTCCGAGGCCGACCTCGAGGCGATGCTCCGCGAGGCACCGCCGGCCTGCACCGTGTGCGGGGACGGGCTCGTCCGGCCGGGGATCGTGTGGTTCGGCGAGATGCTCCCCGCCGACGCATGGGACCGCGCCTATGCCGCGCTCGAGGCGTGCGATCTGGCCGTCGTGATCGGCACCTCGGGCGTCGTGCAGCCGGCGGCGTCCCTGCCGTTCGTCGCGCTGGGGGCCGGCGCCGCCGTCGTGGAGATCAACCCGGACCTCACGGAGCTGTCCCCCGCGGTGACCCACCGCCTGGCCGGCCCGGCAGGGGTGATCCTGCCCGCGCTGCTCAGCTGATCGGGGCCTGCCCGAGCACGCCGGGCCGCAGCACACAGGGCCGCGTCCACAGGTAGCGCTGCCGGTGCAGCTCCCGCGCCGTCGCGGAGAACCGTCCCGCGCCCCGCAGCAGGGGGCCGGGCACGGCGAGCATCCCCCGCAGCGGCACACCGGCCGTCGTCGCCGCCTGGTGGGCCTCGGCGCGCAGGCTGCGCGCCGGCGGCGTCGGGGCGTGCAGCACCGCGTCCCCGGACGGGGCCAGGTCCTCGGCGTGCTCCGCGCAGCGCAGCAGGGCGGCGGCCAGGTCCGGCAGCCGTGTCAGCGAGTGCGGCTGGTCCGGGTCGCCGAACACCACCGCACGCCGGCCGGCGGCGGCGCGATCCAGGACGAGGGCCTGCACGCTGGTGGCGGCCGCGGTGGGCCCGATGAAGTCGGAGGCAACCACGGACAGGGTCCGGGCCGGGTGCTCTCGACGCGCGGCCAGCAGCTCGGCGCGCACCTGACCCAGCGGAGAGCACGGGCTGACCGCTTGGCCCTCATGGAGGTCCTCGGCCTGATGCCCCCAGGCGTAGACGGACTCCGGGAACACGACGGGGATCTCACGCTCGGCGGCCGCGTCCATGACGGCCCGCTCCCGCGGCGGAAGCTCGCGGCGCCACACCTCGGTGGAGTAGGCGGCATGGATCAGGTGGAAGACCACGTCGGCACCGTCCAATGCCTGCCGCAGCAGAGCCGGGTCGCCGACGTCGCCGGTGAGCAGGGTGAGCGCGCCGCGCTGACCGGCCGGAGATAGCCGTGCGGCGTCCTCGTCCGTCCAGGCGCGGCGGCGGACGATGCTGACGGAGTGGCCAGCGGAGAGCAACAGGGGGACGAGGGCGGAGCTGATCTGACCGGCACCGAAGACGGCGGCATGCATGGGGACTCCCGGGACGACGGCGAAGACGCGCACCCCACGAGCCGGGAGTGAGCACCGCTCACCAGTGAGTGAGCGGTGCTCACTCTATCGCCTCTGCACCCCGCGCCGGAGCCTCTGCGAGCGGATGCCATGATGGATCCATGCCCCGCCCCCGCCGCACCCGTGCCGAGATGGATGAGCTAGTGCTCGCTGTCGGGCGGCGGCAGCTGGCCGAGCACGGCGCCGCCGGACTGTCCCTGCGCGAGGTCGCCCGCGAACTCGGGGTGGTGCCCTCCGGCGTCTACCGGTACGTGGCCAGCCGCGACGAGCTGCTCACCCGGCTGCTGGAGGACGCCTTCTCTTCCCTGGCCGATGCGGTGGAACAGGACATCGCGGGAATCACCGAGCCGCGGACCCGGATGCGGACGCTCGCCCACGCCATGCGCACCTGGGCGCTGGCCCACCCGGCGCAGTGGGCGCTGATCTACGGCTCACCGGTTCCCGGCTACCACGCCCCGGCCGAACGCACCTCAGGCCCCGGGCTGCGGTTGACCCGGCACGGTCTGCAGGCCGCCGCCGACGGCGCCTTCCGAACCCCCGGCACCGAGGACGACGACGCCGCCCGGCTCAGCCCGCCGTTCGTGGCGCAGGCCGTCGAGGAGCTTCAGGTGGAGGCCACGGCGCCTCAGGTCACCGCGGCCACCCGTGCCTGGACGGCTCTGCTCGGTGCGGTCAGCGCCGAGGTCTTCGGCCACTTCGGGCCACTGTCCCCCGACGACGGCGCCGCGCTGCTGGAGGCGGCCCTTGAGATCCACCTGGACTGATCGTCACCGGGCCGCAGCCCGTCGGCTGCGCGTTCCAGCCCAGGCGCTCAGACCCAGACGCGGGTGAACGGCTCGCCGCGCACCAGGGTGTGGTGCCACTCGACGGCGGTCGAATCGGTGAGCGAGGCGATCTGGTCGATCAGCACGCGGCGCCGGGCTGCGTCGTCGGGGGCCTGCGTCCAGTCGAACGCGAACATCGGCTCGAGGTACCGGTCCCCCGTGGCGTCCAGCAGCGCCACGAGCTCCGCGAGCACCTCGCGCTGCCGTGCGTAGAGCGGCTGGCGCTGCTCCGCGGTCATCACGTAGGCCGCCGCGATGCCCTTCATCACGGCGATCTCGGTCTCCGTCTCCTCGGGCACCACGACGTCGGCGCCGTGGCGGGTCAGAGGCTCGTTGCCGAACACCTGGCGCGTGGCGTCGAAGGCGGCGCTGCAGAACCGGCCGATCAGCTGACTCGTCATGTCCTTCATCGCCGCGAGCGCCCGCCGGGAGCCGTCCATCTTGGAGACCCACACGTCGGTGGCCTCGAGGCGGGCCAGGGCCGCGTCGACCTCGGCCGGGTCCCTGTGCGGCAGGTACCACTGGCGGGTGGTCTCCACGACGCGCTCCCGGTGCTCCGGGATGGCCAGCCACTTGAGCTGGAACGCGGCGTTGACCACGCCGTCCTCGACGTCGTGCACGGAGTAGGAGATGTCGTCCGCGAGGTCCATGACCTGGGCCTCCATGGACTTCCGGGGGCCGGGCACACCGGCGCGGAACCAGCGGAACACGGGCAGGTCGTCCGCGTAGACGCCGAACTTGCGCGAACGCGTGCCGTCGGGGCGCAGCGGGGCGTCCTCACGGGTCCAGGGGTACTTGCACGCGGCGTCGAGGGCGGCGCGCGTGAGGTTCAGGCCCGCGGAGGAGCCGTCCGCGAAGAGCTTCTTCTGCTCGAGGCGGGCCAGCAGCCGCAGGGTCTGGGCGTTGCCCTCGAAGCCGCCGACGTCCTCGCTGACCGCGTCGAGCGCCTTCTCCCCGTTGTGCCCGAAGGGCGGATGGCCGAGGTCGTGGGACAGGCAGGCGGTGTCCACGAGGTCGGGGTCGCAGCCCAGCGACCGGCCGAGTTCACGCCCCACCTGGGCCACCTCGAGCGAGTGCGTCAGGCGGGTGCGGGCGAAGTCGTCCGCGTCCGGGGCGACCACCTGGGTCTTGGCCCCCAGCCGACGCAGGCCCGCGGAGTGCAGCACGCGGGCACGGTCCCGCTCGAAGTCCGAACGGTAGGAGGACTTGGGCGGCTCGGGCAGCCACCGCTCCCGGTCCCACGGCGAGTAGCCGGGGGTCTGCACAGCGCGGCCGGCGTACGGGGGCCGGCCCTCGGAGCCGAACAGCACCGGCTGGTGGGCGGCCCCGGTCCAGGGCGACGACGGCGCGGCGGGCCCGTACGCGGCGGCGCGCGCCGGCGTCGTGGGCTCAGCCACCGGAGACGTCCAGCTCGGCGGCCGCGATCATGGCCTGCTGCTCGGCGTTGAGCTCGCGGGAGTCCAGCCAGCCGTCCGGCAGGTGGGGCCGCTTGGGGGCGCCGGAGCGGCCGCGCGGGCCCTCGGCGTCCAGGCCCGGGTACGGCTGCTCCCGGTCCACGCGCGCGAGGATCTCGCGCATGGCCTCCAGGGTGGGCACCGTGGAGAGCGCCGTGCGGATCTCGGAGCCCACGGGGTAGCCCTTGAAGTACCAGGCCACATGCTTGCGGATGTCCCGCAGCGCCTTGAGCTCGTCCCCCTCGAAGGTGTCCACGAGCAGCTCCGCGTGGCGGTACAGCGTGTCCGCCACCTGCCCGAGCGTGGGCTGGAAGCGCTCCTGACGTCCCTCGAACGCGGCCTGCAGGTCCCCGAACAGCCACGGGCGGCCCTGGCAGCCGCGCCCGATCACGACGCCGTCGACGCCGGTCTGCTCGACCATCGCGATCGCGTCCTCGGCGGACCAGATGTCCCCGTTGCCGAGCACCGGGATGTCCGGCAGCGCCTCACGCAGGCGCGCGATGTCCTCCCACACGGCGCTGCCGGAGTAGAACTGGCGCGTCGTGCGGCCGTGGAGCGCCACAGCGGCGACGCCGAGGTCCCGCGCGGTGCGGCCGGCGTCGAGGAAGGTGAGGTGGTCCTCGTCGATGCCGCGGCGCATCTTGACGGTGACCGGGATGTCCTTCTTGGAGGCCTCCGTGACGGCGGCCTTCACGATCGAGGCGAAGAGCTCCGACTTCCAGGGCAGCGCGGAGCCGCCGCCGCGGCGGGTGACCTTGGGGACGGGGCAGCCGAAGTTCATGTCGATGTGGTCGGCGCGGTCCTCCTCCACGAGCATGCGGACGGCGGCGCCCGTGGTGACGGGGTCCACCGAGTAGAGCTGCACCGAGCGGGGCACCTCGTCCGGATCGTGCTTGATGATGCGCATGGACTCGGGCTTGCGCTCCACGAGGGCGCGGGCCGTCACCATCTCGTTCACGTAGAGGCCGCCGCCGTACTCGCGGCACAGGCGGCGGAAGGCCGTGTTGGTGATGCCGGCCATCGGCGCGAGCACCACGGGCACGTCCACGGTGATGGGGCCGAGCTTCAGCGCGGGGAGGCTCAGGCGGTCCGTCGAGGGCGCGGCGTGGCGGCCCTCGTGGAGCTGGTCGTCGTCCGCGATGCGGCGGCCGGCGCCGGCGGACTTGGCGTAGTGGACGGCGTTCGGATCGGCGGCGCGGGTGTCCGAGGCGGGCCGCGCGGCGGTGTCAGGGGAAGCAGTCATATCCCGCCCATTCTCCCAGACCGCGCGAGGGACGCGTCAGGCCGGTGGAGGGACGGCGTCCAGCACCCGGACCTGGGCGGCGAGCGCCCGGGCGAACTCCCCGTACCGCTCCCCCGGGACGGGGCTCGTCCGCACGCCGAGGAACTCGTCCGGCCAGCCCTTGGCGTACCGGCGCGGCAGGCCGAAGCGGTCTGCGAGCGCGAGTTTCACGGCCGCCGCGCCCTTGCTGCCGCCGCCCGGGTGCGCGGAGACGCGGACGGGGTCCGCCGCCGTCGCCTCCATGGCCTCGCCCAGGGCCCGCACCCGCGTGATCCACGCCGGCTCGACGTCGGCGCCCAGCCCGGCGGGGTCGAGATCGCCGGGGAGCATGGAGACGCCGACGGTGGCGTGGAAGAGCGGGGAGCGGCACCGGACGGGGAGGACGTCCACGACGAGGCGGCGGCCGTCGTCGGCGAGGGACCCGTGCAGGCGCAGGTGGGGGTGACTGGGCTCCCCCGGGTCGGCCTCGACGTCCCAGCCGGGGCCGAGGAGGCGGGTCAGGTCCGCGACGAGCTCGGGGAGCCCGGCGCGGACGGCTGCGTACACCTCGTCGACGGAGGGGGTGCCCTCGGGCGTCTCAGCCACGGCCGTCGAGCAGCGCGAGCATCTCCTCGAGCCCGAAGGTCCGGGCGACCTCGCGCGCGGAGGGTGAGCCGCCGTCGGGGTCCGCGCCCGCGGCGAGGAGGGCCCGAACGGCGTCCTCGTCCTTGCGGAAGGTGGCGCAGCCGAGGGCGTCCTGGCCGCGGTCGTTGACGGCGGCGACGTCGAGGCCGGCCTCGATCAGCATGCGCACCGTGTCCGTCTGCCTGTAGTACGCGGCGAGGGTGAGGAAGGTGTCCCCGCTGCCGTTGCGCAGGTTCCGCTTCAGGCCCTGGTCCAGGTACGCCTTGAGGGTGGCCGTGTCCCCGTTCCGTGCCAGGTCGAAGAGCTGCGCGGCCAGCTCCATGGACTCCTCGCTCCACTGCTGTGTCATGGGTCCATTCTCCCGCACGCGGGCGGGTGGAGTCGGGAGGGCCGGCGCCGGACGTCGCTCACCGGCGGACTGCCGGCCGCCGGCGGACCGCCATCCTCGCCGGCCACCGGTCACCGGCGGACCGACTCTTATTCACCCGACCGATCCCTATGGGGGTGTTCTCCTGAATAAGGGTCGGTCTGGCGGGCGGGGGCCCGGTCGGGTGGGCGGGAACCGGTCGAGCGGGATGGGACCGGACGGCCCCGGCGGCGGACCCACGCCGCACCGAAACGCACTCCGGGAACAACCGCCGGTCTTTCAAGGTTGAAACACCCATGACCAAGAAGCACTTAGGATTCCTCAACTTCGGGCACTGGATCCACCGCCCCGCCGTGGACCGCGTCCCCGTCGAGCCCGACGCCGGGCAGGCCCTGCGCGACGTCGTGCAGATGGCCGTGGCCGCCGAGGCCGCCGGCCTGGACGGCGCATGGATCCGCAGCCACCACTGGCAGCAGATGTTCTCCTCCCCCTTCCCGATCCTCGCCGCGATGGCCGCCCGCACCGAGCGCATCCACCTCGGCACCGGCGTGATCGACCTGCGGTACGAGAATCCCCTGTCCATGGCCGAGGCCGCCGCGACCACGGACCTGCTTGCCGGCGAGCGCCTCGAGCTCGGCATCTCGCGCGGCTCACCCGAGGCCGCCGCGGACGGCCAGCACCGGTTCGGCTACGACCTCGCCCCCGGCGAGACCTGGTCCGACGTCGCCTGGGAGCGCGGCCGCCGGTTCATGGAGGGCATCTCGGGCGCGGGCATCGCGACGCCGGACCTCTCCTCCGGCTGGGCCCACACCTCCCGGCCCCTGCGCATCGAGCCGCACTCCCCCACGCTGGCGCAGCGCGTCTGGTGGGGTGCCGGCACGACCGCGACCGCCGTCCGCGCAGGCGAGGCCGGGTACGACATGCTCTCCTCCACCCTGCTCCTCGAGGACGACGGCCGCCCCTTCCACGTCCAGCAAGCCGACCAGATCGCCCGCTACCTCGAGGCCCATGCGGCGGCCGGCCACCACGACGGCGTCAGCCCCCTCGGGCGCACCGGCGCGCCCCGGACGGCGGTCACCCGCTCCGCGTTCGTGATCCAGGACGACCGCGACGAGATGTCCTTCGGCCACGAGCGGGCCTCCCGGGAGTCCTCGGGGCGCCTCGACGGCCGCCGCGCCGTCTCCGGCCCGACCTACGCGGGCACGCCCGAGGAGGTCGCCGAGCAGCTGTCCGCAGACCGGGCCGTCCAGGCCGCCGACTGGGTGCTGTTCGCCAACCCGAACCAGCTCGGCCCGGAGTACAACGCCCACCTCTTCGAGGGCTGGGCGGAGGTCTGGAGGCTCCTGGGCTGGGACCGCTGAGGCCCGCGCGGGGAGGGTCACCCGCGGGACGGAAGCATGTCCCCTCGGCCGGACCGACCCTGATGCACCGCAACACCCTCATAGGGCTCGGTCGACTGACTATGGGTCGGTCGGTCGGGCGGGCGCCCGGACGCTCGGTCGGTCGGGCGGTCGCTCGGTCGGACGACCGGCCGACGGCCAGTCCTGCGCGCACGTTGTGCTCAGGCGCTGACGGCCCGACCGCCTCCGGAGGCCCCGCGTCCGCGGACCACGAGCACCGCGAGCGCGACGCCGAGCGCCGTGAACACGACCGCCAGCAGGCCGACGCCGCCCACGTCCCCGATCCGCGTCTCCCCGTACTCCGGGTCGAACATGGTCACGAGCGCGGCCGCGGTGATGAGCCCCATGAGGGCGGCGCCCACCAGGTGGACGACCTTCAGGGCGCCGCGGTCGTGGGCGGCCGCCGTGAGCGAGGAGATGGTGAAGTACGCGCCCACGAAGATCGAGAGCATCTCGATCGAGTCCCAGAAGATCCCCGGCACCACCAGCGCGAGGGCGAGCCAGGCCACCGCTCCCGCCGCGGAGGCGACCTCGGCGGTGCGCAGCGGGGCCAGGGCGGAGGGCAGGTGCCCGCGCTCGGCCATGGCGGAGACGCCCCGCGCCGTCGGGATGAGGGTGGAGCCGAGCGCCATCACGCAGGAGACCACGACGCCGGCCACCACCACGGGGTGCACCAGGGCCTCCGCGGCGTCGGGGTGCGGGGAGGCGCCGAGCAGCGAGAAGACCAGGAAGATCGCCACGAGCAGGACGAGGGAGACCGCCGCCGCCCGGCGCGGCACGCCCGGGTGCGACTCCTCCGAGAGCGCGTAGACGGCGTCGAAGCCCCAGAACGCGAACACGGCCAGCAGCACGGCGTGGAGCCAGTCGGTCGCCGTGCCGGTCATCGGGGTCAGCGTGGGCCCCACCCTCAGGAACACGGACACCAGCACGACGGCGGCGGCCACCTGCACGAGGACGCCGGCGGTCTGGACGGCGGAGGTGATCCGGACGTTGGTCGAGCTGACGGCGGTGGCCACGGCGATGAGGACCGCGCCGGCCAGGGCCTTGGCCCACGCGGGCAGGCCGGGCAGCCAGGCGTCGAGGGCGACGTAGGCGAGGCCCGACGTCGCGACGACGCCGGTGACCGCGAGGCAGTACCCGCCGATCCACCCCATCACCGGGTGCGAGCGGACCGCCCACGCGTAGATGGAGCCCTTGTCCGGCTGCCGGTCGTCGTTCTCGGACATGCCGGCCCACACGAGCACGATGGGCACGAGGGCGAGCAGGTAGGCCAGGGGCGCGCCCGAGCCGACGAGGCCCACGATGAGGGGCACCGTGACGACGGCGGAGTAGACCGGCGCCACCGAGGACGTGGACACGGAGACGGACTGGTGCGTGCTGAGCATGGGCGGCGGGGATCCTCGGGGAGGTCGGGCGCGGGCGGGTGGGAGGCGTTCGGGTTCGGGTGCGGTTGGGCCCTGCGGGAGGGCGCGGTCAGCCGCGGATGATGTTGGGCACGAAGCGGCAGTACGGGTCGGTGATCGGGCCGTCGGACTCGCGGATGCCGACGCCGAAGCACTCGTCCCCCACCATCCACGTGCCGAGCACAGGCCGGTTGGGCCGGCCGTCCGGCCCGGGGAAGTCGGGCAGGCGGTGGTACTGCTGGAAGACGTGGCCCTCCTCTCCCCAGCGGCCCGGGTCGGAGGAGGTCGTGACGTCCGAGGAGACGATGCGGATGCCCGCGCCCTCGCGGCCGTGCAGCGGCTTGCGCACGTACTCGGTGAGGCCGCGGACCTCGTTGAGGTAGGTGGGCAGGAGAAGGTCGTCCCCGGGGAAGAGGTGCCACAGGGCGGCGGAGAGCGCCTTGGTGGAGAGCAGCATCTTCCAGGCCGGCTCGATCCACCGCACGTGCTCGTCCAGGGCCAGGCGCGGGCCGAACCGCTCGTGGGCCATGTCCTCCCACGGGTAGAGCTTGAAGATGCCGGTGAGGTAGCGCAGGTCGGCGCCCGTGAAGCGCAGCTGCTCGGTGTCGAAGCCGATCTGGCTCATCAGGAGCGACTCGCAGGTCAGCCCCGCCTGCTCGGCGGCGTCGCGGAGGCAGGCCACCGTCATGGCGTCCTCGCCCGTCTCGTCCAGCTCCGTGTGGGCGAAGTGCACGCGCGGGCTCTCCCCCGCCGCGAGCTCGGGGGCGTAGATCTCCCGCCAGCGGTCCACGAGGGCCTCGAAGATCCCGTTCCACTGGTCCACGTCCTCGCCGAAGACGTCCTGCTTCCAGAACCACTGGGCGACGGCGGCCTCGATCAGCCCGGTGGGCGTGTCCGCGTTGTACTCCAGCATCTTGGGCGGGGCGTCCGGGCCGGAGTAGACGAGGTCGAAGCGGCCGTAGAGGTGGGGGTCCCCCCGCTCGAGGGACTCCACCGCGAGGACGACCGCCTCGCGGGGCAGGCCGAGCGCACGCCAGGGCGATCCGGCGATCGTCTGCTCGGACGCCAGGAAGCGCGCGGCCTCCATGGACATCGCGTGCAGGCGCTCGGAGGCCTGCTCCAGGAGCATGACCTCGTCCATGGTGAGGACGTAGGCGGCGGACTCGTTCCAGTACTGCAGGACGGAGCCGTCCGGCATGAGCGTCGGGGAGAAGACGAGCCCCTGGGAGGCGACCTTCTCCTCCCAGTCCGGACGCGGCTCGGTGCTGATGCGCTGCACGGTGCTCTCCTCCTCGTCGCGGCGCGGCTCAGGAGCCGGCGCCGCCTCCCTTGGTGCCGAAGCCGCCCTTGGACACGGTGCCGGCCTTGGCGAACGAGCCGCCAGAGGCCGGGACCTTCGTCACCGAGCGCCCCGCCGGGGCCTGGGTGGTCCCGTCGCGCAGCGGGCTCCCGACGGCGGGCACGGTGCGTCCGCCGGAGAGCGGGATGAAGAACCAGCCGTAGCCGCCACCGTAGTGCGAGGTCTGCTGCTCCTCCCCCTCGGCCGCCTGGCCCTCCCCCTCGGCCGCCTGTTCCTGGCCCTGGGCCGCCTGCCCCTCGGCGATCGAGGGGTCCTCGCACCACTGGTCGTCGATGCGCTCGCCCGTCTGGGTGTCCTGGCAGACCTGGGCGTAGTCCTGCTCCAGCTCCGCCGGGGCCGCGACGGTCTCCCCGAACTCGTTCGTCCACCCGTTCTCCTCCGCGGGCGCGGACTCGATGGAGGACTGCGAGGTCACCGCGACGCCGGTCATGGCCGCCGCGAGCGCGAGCGTCCCGCCGATCACGATGGCCTTGGACGCGCGGCGGCGCTTCGGATCGCGCCGGGCTGTCGCCCCCGCGGGCGGCAGCCGCGTCGCCGGCTCGTAGGGCGAGTCGCCCGTCGCCGGACGCCACGGCGTGCCGCCGGCCTCCGGTTCCCGGCCCTGGTCCTCAGTCGTCATCGAACTCCCCCTCCAGCGCCCGCTCCGCGAGGCGCTCCTCCCCGGCCTTCTCCCAGACCTCCCTGGCCGCCGGTCCGTTGAGGAGCACGAGGCCGATGCCCAGCAGGATGTCAGGCCAGCCCGATCCGGTCCAGCGCGTCACGCCGGCGAGCACCAGGATGGCCGCGCCGGCCACGAGGTCGTTGCGGGCCGCCAGGTAGGCGGCCGCCGTGAGCGAGCCGGCGTCGCTCCGGAAGCGGGCGAGGATCACGGTGCACACCAGGTTCACGGCGATCGCGCCGAGCGCGGTCCAGAACAGCGGTCCGGCGGCGGGCGGCTCGGGGTCGCCGGCCTTCAGGGCGGCCATCACGAGCGCCGCGACGGCGGGCAGCAGGATGATCCCGGCGAGCACGCGTCCGACGGTCGCCTGACGCGCGGCCGACCAGCCGAGCGCGACGGCGATCAGCAGGTTGACGGCGAAGTCCTCGAAGAAGTCGACGCCGTCGGCGGCCAGGGACACCGAGCCGATGGCGAACGCCACGAGCAGCTCCGCGACCATGTAGGCCAGGTTGAGCCCGGCCACACAGAGCACGGCCCGCCGGAGCGCGCTCCGGCGGGCCGCGTCCGGCGCGGCGGTCTCAGTCGGCGTCATCGGCCAGCACGAGGGTGTCCAGGACGGGCTTCGCGGCGCCGCCGGCGATCAGCCCGTCGATGATCCGCTCCAGGGGGCGCATGGCCTGGTCCACCTCGAGCTGCACCGGGTGCTGCGCCACGAGCAGCGCGAGCAGGTCGGCGACCGCCTGCAGGGCGTCCGCCTCGGACAGCTCCGGGTCCCAGCCGAGGAGCACGTCCGCGGGGGCGTCCTGGCGCTGGGCGGTGTAGGAGACGGCGAACGCGCGGATCCTCCCGCCCTCGGCGCGCGGGGCGTCCCGCAGCACGACGGCGCCGGCAGCCCCGGTCGCGGGGCCGAGGAGGAGCGTCTGGGCGGAGCCGACGGTCATGTGCGCCGGGTCCCAGTCGTGCGTGGCCTGGTAGAACGCCACGACCGCCTGGGTCAGCTCCACCGATCCGGTGGCCGTCTCCTCCAGCACGACGCCGTCCGGGTGCTCCTCGTCCCGCAGCGCGGGCAGGTCCACGGCCCCGGGGGCGACGGCGACGCGCCGCGAGCGCTGCACGGGCGCGAACCCCTGCGCGGTCAGGAACGCCTCGGTGGCGGCGGCCAGCTCGGCCGTCGCGGCGCGGGTGCCCTCGGCGGTGACCTCCTCCGCGACGCCGACCAGCGCCTCGCGCGCGAACCGCGCCTTGAGCGCGGTCGTGGGGACGAGCCCCTCCGCGTGGGCCTGCTCGGCGAGCCCGCGCAGCGCGGCCAGGAGCGCACGGGCGATGCCGCGGCGCCGCTCGGACGGGGCGGTCTCCACGTACAGCCACAGTCGCCGCGGGTGCAGCGAGGACGCGTAGACCACGCCCGCCGCCACCGGGACGCCGTCGGCCTCGGCCACGAGGGAGCGGCGCCACGGCACGTCCGCGTCGTCCGCGAGCATCGCGCGGTCCTGGTGCTGCTGCGCGTTGGCGGGGTCGCCCCACACCTCGAGGAGGGCGAGGTCGACCCCCGAGCGCCACGGGCGCAGGGTGATGTCCGCGGGCAGGGCCGCGCCGCCGTCGTCGGTCACGCCGTGTCCGTCCCGGCCATGCCCCTCCAGATCCCGCCCGCTCACTTGGTGAGGCGCTCGGCGAGGTAGGCCTTCACCTGGGAGAGGGCCACGCGCTCCTGCGCCATGGTGTCCCGCTCGCGGACGGTGACGGCCTGGTCCTCGAGCGTGTCGAAGTCCACGGTGATGCAGAACGGGGTGCCGATCTCGTCCTGGCGGCGGTAGCGGCGGCCGATGGCACCGGAGTCGTCCGTCTCGATGTTCCACTCGCGGCGCAGCTCGGCGGCGAGGGCCTGCGTGGCCGGCTGCAGCTCCTCCTTCTTGGACAGCGGGAGGACGGCGGCCTTGACCGGGGCCAGACGCGGGTCGAGGCGGAGCACGGTGCGCACGTCCGTGCCGCCCTTCGCGTTCGGCGCCTCCTCCTCGGCGTAGGCGTCCACGAGGAAGGCCATCATGGAGCGGGTCAGCCCGAAGGAGGGCTCGATCACGTACGGCGTGTAGTGCTCGCCGTTGGCCTGGTCGAAGTACTGCAGCTTGGTGCCGGAGGCCGTCGTGTGGCTCGAGAGATCGTAGTCGGTGCGGTTGGCCACGCCCATGAGCTCGCCCCAGCCGTCCCCGCCGCCGAAGCCGAACTTGTACTCCAGGTCGATGGTGCCGTCCGAGTAGTGGGCGCGCTCCTCCGCCGGGACGTCGAAGCGGCGCAGGTTCTCCGGGTCGATCCCGAGGTCGATGAACCAGTTCCAGCAGGCCTCGACCCACGTGTCGAAGTGCCGCTGGGCGTCAGCCGGCGGCACGAAGTACTCGATCTCCATCTGCTCGAACTCGCGCGTGCGGAAGATGAAGTTGCCGGGCGTGATCTCGTTGCGGAACGCCTTGCCGATCTGGCCGATGCCGAACGGCGGCTTCTTGCGCGAGGCGCCGAGCACGTTGAGGAAGTTCACGAAGATGCCCTGCGCGGTCTCGGGGCGCATGTAGTGCAGCCCCTCCTCGTTGTCCACGGGGCCGAGGAAGGTCTTCATGAGGCCGGAGAACATCTGCGGCTCGGTGAACATGCCCTTGGTGCCGCAGTCCGGGCAGACGATGTCCTGCATGCCTTCCGGGGCACGGCCCTTCTTGGCCTCGAACGCCTCGACCAGGTGGTCCTGGCGGTGGCGCCTGTGGCACTGCTGGCACTCCACGAGCGGGTCCGTGAAGGTGTCCACGTGGCCCGAGGCCTGCCAGACCTGCCGCGGCAGGATGATGGAGGAGTCCAGGCCCACCATGTCCTCGCGCGAGCGCACGAAGGTCTTCCACCACTCCGCCTTGATGTTCTCCTTCAGCTCCACGCCCAGGGGCCCGTAGTCCCACGCGGAGCGCGAGCCGCCGTAGATCTCACCGGCCTGGAACACGAAGCCGCGGCGCTTGGCCAGGCTGATGACGTTCTCGAGCGGGGACTTGGCAGCCATGGGGGCATCACTTCCGTGCACATCGGGGGCGGGAGGGGTTCACGACGACGGCGGCCCGCCGGGTCCTCGCGCTCACCCTGCGCGCGGCGCGGGCGGTCTCGGACGGCCGGGCCGGTCGATGCGGACCAGCCTACCGGCCACAATGGACGTCATGACCGATGCCCACAGCCATGACGAATCCCGCGCCACGGGGACCGACGCCACCGCCGTCGACGTCCCCGAGGACGCTCAGCCCCTGCCGATCCGTGACACGATGATCCGCCTCGGCCAGGCCCTCAAGCTCGCCTCCCTCGTGGAGGACGGCGCGATGGCCCGGGACGTCGTCGCGGACGGGATGGTCACCGTGAACGGCGCGGTCGAGACCCGCCGCGGCGCGCAGCTGCACGACGGCGACGTCGTCGAGTTCAACGGCGAGGCCGTGGTGATCGAGGCGGAGTCCGCCGAGTCCTGAGCCTCAGCGGCCCTTCAGCACCGTGTGCTGCAGGTATTCGCGCACGTGGCCGAGCTCCTGCTGGTTGATCGCGTGGGGCAGGCCCGCGTAGACGATCTTCATGAGGTCCGTGTGCGCGGTGAGCCACGCGTGGGCGGACTCGACGCGCGCCTCGGAGATGACCGGGTCGTCCTGGCCACGGCCCCAGAAGACCTTCGGCGTGAGCCGGGCGACCTCGTCGTCGCGGATGAAGAGGCCCTCGAGGCCGGGCTCGGCGAGGTCCGGGTCGATCACGAAGCCGGAGAGCGCGACCGTGCACGCGTAGGCCTCCGGGTCCAGGCGCAGCAGAGAGGTCGCCAGCGCCATGCCCTGCGAGAAGCCGAGCAGAGAGACGGTGCGGAAGTCGCCGCGCACGGTCTGCACCCACGCGTGCAGGTCCTCTGTCGCGCGGCGGACGGCCGGAGCGTCGTCGGAGCCGATCTCCCCCGTCACCGGGTCCTGGGAGAGCGGGAACCACGCGTGCATGCCGGGCTGGAGGGTCAGCGGGGCGCGGACGGCGGCCACCGTGAACGGCTCCGGCAGCTGGGGCACGAGGCCGAAGAGGTCGTGCTCGCTCGCGCCGTAGCCGTGGAGCAGGATCAGCAGGTGCTCGGTGCGCTCGCCCTCGGGGCGGGACCAGCGGACGACGGGCTCGGGGCCCGGGGCGGAGGGGGTGTGGGAGGGCTCGGTCACCGGCTCAGCCTAGCGATTGACCGTGGGTCGGCCCCTGGAGCAGACTGCTACCCGTGAGTAACACCATCGTGCCGCCCGTCGACGATCAGCCCACCGGTCACCCCTGGCGCCGCTACGTGGCCCTCGGCGACTCCTTCACGGAGGGCATCGGGGATCCGGACCCGGACCAGCTCGGCTACCACCGCGGCTGGGCCGACCGCGTGGCCGAGGAGCTGGCCCGCCACGCCGAGGGGCCGGAGCCGTTCGCCTACGCGAACCTCGCCGTGCGCGGCAAGCTGATCGATCAGATCGCCGCCGACCAGGTGGACCCGGCCATCGAGCTGGCCCCGGACCTCATCAGCATCTGCGCGGGCGGCAACGACATCCTGCGCGGCGCCGACCCCGACGACGTCGCCCGCCGCCTGGACGCCGCCGTCGGGAAGCTCGCGGGAACGGGCGCCACCGTGCTCCTGTTCAACGTGACCGACGTCCGTGACACCCCCGTGCTGGGACGCATCCGGGGGAAGGTGGCGATCTACAACGAGAACGTGCGCACCGTGGCGCTGCGCCACGACGCGCTCGTGCCGGACATGTGGTCGCTCAAGCAGCTCTCGAGGCCCGAGATGTGGGCAGAGGACCGGCTGCACTTCTCCCCCACCGGGCACCACACCATCGCGGCGATGGTGCTGGACACCCTCGGCGTCGAGCACGATCTGGAGCCCCTCCAGCCCAAGCCGGCCGCGCCCCGGACGTGGCGTCAGGCCCGCGTGTCCAACGCCAAGTGGGCGCGGGCCCACCTGGCGCCGTGGGTGATCCGACGCATCCGCGGCGTCTCCTCCGGCGACGGGGTCAGCGCCAAGCGCCCCGTGCCCGAGCCGCTGTTCGGCGTGGAGATGCCGCACGGCTCGGACCACACGGAGTCGCTGCCGGTCACGCCGCCCGCCGAGCCGGCCTCCTGAGCGGTCAGAGGGCGAGGGTCTCCTTCAGGGCGTCGGCGACCTGCCCGTACTCCGTGAGGAACCCGTCATGGCCGATCGGCGAGACGATCGAGTGGACGGGCACCTCGCCGGGCAGCAGCTCCGCGAGCAGCGCCGACTCCTCGGGCCGGTACAGCCGGTCGGAGTCGACGGCGGCCACGAAGGCCCGCCCGCGGAAGCGCCCCAGCGCCTCGGACAGGCTCCCCCGCCCACGGGCGACGTCGTGGCTCATGAGCGCCTCGGTGAGCACGAGGTAGGAGTTCGCGTCGAACCGCGCGGACAGCTTCGCGGCCTGGTGGTCCAGGTAGGACTCCACCGCGTAGCGTCCCTGCCGCCTCCCGACGGCGGCCCCGAACGGGTCCTCCGCGCCCTGCGGCTCGCGGCCGAAGCGGTACTCGAGCTCCTCGGCCGTGCGGTAGGTGGTGTGGGCGATGCGCCGGGCGATCCCGAGGCCCGTCTCGGGTCCGGGTCCGCCGTAGTAGTCGCCCTCGCGGTGCGCCGGGTCGAGCCGGATGGCCGCGGCCTGCGCCTGGCCCCAGGCGATCTGGTCCGCCGAGGACTGCGCCGTCGAAGCGAGCACCCCGACGCCGGCCACGCGCTCCGGGTGGGAGACCGCCCACTCCAGGGCGCGGGCCCCGCCCATCGACCCGCCGATCACGGCCTGCCACACGTCGATCCCGAGGTGGTCGGCGAGGCGGCGCTCGGCCTCCACCGCGTCGCGCAGCGTGAGGAACGGGAAGCGCGAGCCCCACGGCACGCCGTCGGGGTCGGGCGAGGACGGGCCCGTGGAACCGTGACAGCCGCCCACCATCGCGGGGGCGACGACGAACCAGCGGTCCGTGTCCACCGCCCGGCCGGGGCCGACGAGCGCGTCCCACCAGCCCGGCGTCGGGTCTGCGGCGTGCGCGGCCACGTGCGAGTCGCCCGTGAGGGCGTGCAGCACGAGGACCGCGTTGGAGCCGTCGGCGTCCAGGGTCCCCCACGTCTCGTACGTGAGGGTGACGTCCGGGAGGAAGCCGCCGGTCTCGGTGGTCAGGGGCCCGACCGAGACGGTGTGGCGGGCGCCCTCGGGGAGGTCGACGGTCAGGGACGGGCGGCTCGCGACCGCGGTCATCGGGTGCCCTCCCCCGCACCGGCCGCCGCCGCGAAGCCGCGCTCCAGGTCGGCGAGGATGTCCTCGACGTCCTCCACGCCGAGCGAGAGTCGCACCAGGCCGGGGGTGACGCCGGCGGCGCGCTGCTCGTCCTCGGTGAGCTGGGCGTGGGTGGTGGAGGCCGGGTGCACCACGAGCGAGCGGACGTCGCCGATGTTGGCCACGTGGTGCAGCAGCTCAAGCCCGTCCACGAACGCCGCGCCCGCCTCGGCGCCGCCCGCGATCTCGAAGGAGACGAACGCGCCTGCGCCGCGCGGCAGGTACCGCTGCGCCCGCTCGTGCCACGGGCTGGAGGGCAGGCCGGCGTAGACCACGGAGTCCACGTCGTCGCGCGCCTCGAGCCACGCGGCCACGGCCGTCGCGTTGGCCACGGCGCGCTGCATGCGCAGGGAGAGGGTCTCGAGGCCGAGGTTGACGAGGAAGGCGTTGAACGGGGAGATCGAGGAGCCGTAGTCGCGCAGCAGCTGCACGCGCGCCTTGAGGATGAACGCGAGGTTGGCGCCCAGGGCGGAGCCGACGCCCAGGTCCCGCGCGTACACGAGCCCGTGGTAGGACTCGTCCGGCTCGTTGAACCCGGGGAAGCGCTCGGGGTGCTGCGCGAAGTCGAACGTGCCGCCGTCGACGATCACGCCGGCCATGGCGGCGGCGTGCCCGCCGAGGTACTTCGTGGCCGAGTGGGTGACGATGTCCGCGCCGTGCTCGATCGGGCGCAGCAGGTACGGGGTGGCCAGCGTGTTGTCCACGATCAGCGGCACGCCCGCCTCGTGCGCGACGTCGGCCACCGCCCGAACGTCCAGCACGTCGCCCCGGGGGTTGCCGAGGGTCTCCCCGAAGAAGGCCTTGGTGTTCGGCTTCACGGCGGCGCGCCAGGACTCGATGTCGTCCGGATCGGTCACGAACGTCGTCTCGACGCCGACCTTGGCGAGGGTGTGCTTGAAGAGGTTCTGCGTGCCGCCGTAGAGGCTCGCCGAGGCGACGACGTGGTCCCCGGCTCCGGCGACGTTGAGGATCGAGAAGGTCGTGGCCGCCTGGCCGGAGGCCAGCAGCAGCGCGCCCACGCCGCCCTCGAGCGCGGCGATCTTCTCCTCCACCGGGGACTGGGTCGGGTTGCCGATGCGGGTGTAGAGCGGGTCCAGGTCCTTGAGGGCGAACCGGTCCGCCGCCACCTCGGCGGAGGGGAAGTCGAACGAGGTGGTCTGGTAGATGGGCAGGGCCGTCGCGCCGAAGGCGTGCTGGCCGGGGGCGGCGCCGGCGTGGACCTGCGCGGTGGAGAAGCCCCACGCGGCGGCCGGGGTCAGGGGCGTGGTCTCGGCGGGGATGTTCTGGTCGGTCATGGCGGACTCTCCTGAGCTCCTCAGGGGCCGGACCCGCGTCCCTCCCGGCGGTCGGTGCGCCGGGTCGACCCGGCGCCTCGCGCCGGGGGTGCCCCGGCGTCGTCGAGAGGGGCCGAGGGGACGGCCCGCGCTTGCCGGCAGCCCGTGTGGGAGCCGGCCTGGTCGTCACCCGGGGCACCCCACCGCGGAAGGAGGGTTGCCGGTCAGCATGCCGGGGCAAAGACGCTGACTCTCGTGACCGTGCCGCCAGTGTGCCACGGGTGCGGGGTCGATTTCATCGGGCGTGTCACACATGGATACGCTGTGAATCACAGGGGCGGCTCGGTGGTCAAGGGGCCGACGGCGCCGCCCTCCCATCGCGTTCGACGCCCGGCCCGCCCGGGGGTTCGGAGAGGAACAACGCCGTGAACACCTGCCGGATGGACCACGTCTCCTACGCCGCCGGGCCCGAGGGCCTCGAGGCCACCGTGGAGCGCCTCGTCGAGACCCTCGGCATCGACCGCATCAAGGGCGGCGTGCACCCGCGCTTCGGCACCCACAACGCCCTGTTCCCCATGCGGAACGGGCAGTGGCTCGAGGTCGTGGAGGCCATGGACCACCCGGCCTCCCTCAGCGCCCCCTTCGGCCAGCTCGTCCGCGCCCGCTCCGAGCAGGGCGGCGGCTGGATGAGCTGGGCCGTCTCCACCCCGGACATCGGCCGCTTCGAGCGCCGCCTGGAGCGCGAGGCCGTGCCCGGCATCCGCCGCTTCCCCGACGGCCGGGAGCTGTCCTGGCGTCAGATCGGCGTCAAGGGCACCCTTGCCGACCCGCAGCTGCCGTTCATCGTGCGCTGGGCCGACGGCCAGGAGGACATGCACCCGTCCCAGGCCGCCGAGCCGCAGGCCGCGATCGCCCACCTCTCCATGGCCGGGTCCCCGGACCGCCTGCGCGAGTGGCTGGGCGGCACGGAGGAGGACGCCGTGGCCGACGTCGACATCGCCTACGTGGCCCCGTCCGGCACCCCGGGCATCTCCTCGGTCACCTTCCGCACCCCGAAGGGCGAGATCACGCTCTGAGCGGGCCTGCGGGCGGGGCCGCTCAGCCGAGCAGTCCCGCCCGCGCCAGCAGCGGATAGCCGACAAACCCGACGGCGTCCAGCAGGAAGTGCGCCACCACGAGCGGGACGACCCGCCGGTGCCGCACGAAGAACAGCGTGAACACCACGCCCATGAGCGCGTTGCCGATCCCCGGGCCGACCCCCTGGTACAGGTGGTATCCCGCGCGCAGCACCGCCAAGGCCAGCACCACGGTCCAGACGCGGACGGGCAGGAAGAGGCCTGTCGCCGCGGGCGAGGGCAGCGCCGGCGCAGGATGCCGTGCGAGACCGGCGGCGCGCAGCTGCTGGAGATACCCCAGCCGGTCCACCATCCAGGCGACGACGATCACCTCCTCGAGCAGCGCATGCCGCGCGGCGGAGAGCAGCAGCACGGGCACCGCGTACCAGCTCGGGTCCATCGCGTTGGCGACGATCGCCGTCGTGATGCCGGCCGCGCGGCCGCCCGCGTAGACGCCGAGCGTGCCCAGCCCGATGGCCGCGAACAGGCCCAGGCCCCAGGCCAGGTCGCGACCGGGGCGGCGCAGATCCAGGCCGAGCGTGCGGAACGGGTTCCGCCCCCGCAGCCACATCAGGTGGAGCACGAGCGCGACCGGCACGAGGGCGAAGCCGATGTCCAGGAGCTGGTAGACGAGGTCGAAGATCCAGCGGTCGTTCACGGTGGGATTCAGGACGGTGGTCTGCTCGCCGAGCGGGGCCCGGGTGGCCTTGTCGATCAGCTGCACCACCGCGTACACCGCCGAGCGCCCGAGCGAGAGCCCCAGCACGATCGCGATCTCCCACCGCACCGTGCGGGCGGAGGGGTCGGGCAGGTGCGCGGCGTTCGCGGAGGCGCCGGGGGTGCGGGTCGGCGCGGAGGCGCAGGGAGCGGGCGTGGTCACGGGGGCCAGTGTAGGGACGGCACCCTCCCCTACCCTGGGAGCATGGCCAGCGATCCCGTCCCGTCCGAGCTCGAGCTGGTGGCCGCGGCGCTCGAGCGCCTGCGGCCCGGCCTGGACCCGACGACGACGGCCCGCCTCCGCGCGGCCGATTGGTCCGCCGGCGGCGTCGAGGAGGGCGGGCAGTTCCACCGGGTGCTCGTGCTCGAGGACGTGGGCGTGCTGCGCATGGCACGCCTCCACGAGGCGGGCGCGGCACCGGGCACGGTGTGGAGTCGGGAGCGCGATCCGGCCGCCCAGCTGGAGCGCCGGGTGGCCCTCGTGGACGGCCTCGCGGCGGCGGGGCTGCCGTGGCCGCTGCCGGTCTCGCTCTCGGAGGTGGTGGGTGCTGAGGCGGTCCGTTCAGGCGCGGGTGACGACGGCGGCGCGGTCCCCGTCCCCGGCCCCGGCGGCACCGCGGCCGTCCTGCAGACCCACCTGCCCGGCTTCCCCCACCCGCCGCACGAGGGCGACCCGGCTGTGCTGCGCGGCATCGTCGACGCCCTCGCTGCCGTCGACGTCGCCGACCCCCGCATCGCCCCGCATCTCGGGGCGCCCTTCGCCTTCCGCGGGCCGTGGACGGCCGAGCGCGTCGCCGCCGTCGCCGCGCTGCCCGAGCGGCTCGCGGGGCGGCTCGGCGGCTGGCCGGGCGATGCGCCGCCGACGCGGGAGGCGGACAGCGGCCCGGATCGGGTTCAGGGCGACGCGACTCCCCTGGCCGCCTGGCCCAGCGTCGTCGCGAGCCTGACCGACGCGGTGACGCGCTGGACCGCGGAGCCGCCCGTGCCGCCGTGTCTGGTGCACGGGGATCTGGCCGGGCACAACCTGCGGTGGCTGCCCGAGCCGGGCACGCCCGTGCACCCCGAGCCGACGTGGCGGCTGGCGGGGATCCTCGACTGGGACCTGGCGTGCGCGTGGGACCCCGCACTCAACGTCGCCTACCTCGGCCTGTGGCACGGCGAGGAGCTCGTCGAGGACGTGGCCCGGGACGCGGCCGAGGCGCGGCGCGCCCGCGTGTGGCTCGGCGTCATGGCCCTCGAGACCCTCGACGACGCCGCGGCCCGGGACGCACTGGTGGGCATCCCGGACCGCTCCTGGCGCACGCTGCTGCGCAAGACGCTTCCGCGTGTGACGCGGGCGGTGACCGCGCTGGGGTGAGACTCCCCGGTCAGCCGACCCCGAGGCGCTCGAGCACGATCTCGCGCACGCGGCCGGCGTCGGCCTGCCCGCGGGTGGCCTTCATGACCGGGCCGATCAGGGCGCCGACGGCGGCCATCTTGCCGCCCTTGATCTTCTCGGCCACGTCCGGGTTGGCGGCGATCGCGGCGTCCACGGCGGCGGTGAGCGCGCCGTCGTCGGAGACCACGGCCAGGCCCTTGGCCGCCACGATCTCCTTCGGGGCGCCCTCGCCGTCGGCGACGAGGCCGAGCACCTGCTTGGCGATCTTGTCGTTGATGGTCTTCGCGGCGATGAGCTCCTCGACCTCCACCACGTGGGCGGGGGCGATGCCGAGCTCGGCCACGGCCACCTCGCGCACGTTGGCCAGGCGGGCGATCTCGCCCATCCACCACTTGCGGGCCGCCGGCGCGGACGCCCCGGCCTCGACCGTGGCGACGATCTCGTCCAGCACGCCGGCGTTGACGACGTCGCGGAACTCCTCGTCCGAGTAGCCCCACTCCGCCTTCAGGCGCCTGTTGCGCACGGCCGGCAGCTCGGGCAGCTCGGCGCGCACGCGCTCGATCCACGCCTCGTCCACGACGACGGGCACGAGGTCCGGCTCGGGGAAGTAGCGGTAGTCGTCGGCGTCGGACTTGGGACGGCCCGACGTCGTCGTGCGCGTGTCCTCGTGCCAGTGGCGGGTCTCCTGCGTGATGGTCCCGCCCGCGGCGAGCACGGCGGCCTGACGCTGGATCTCGTGGGTGACGGCGTGCTGCACCGCGCGCGTGGAGCTCACGTTCTTGGTCTCGGTGCGCGTGCCGAAGACCTCGGCGCCCTTCTCCATGAGGGAGACGTTCGCGTCGCAGCGCACGTTGCCGTGCTCCATGCGGGCGTCCGAGATGCCGATGGCCTTCACGATGTCCCGGATGGCGGCCACGTAGGCGCGCGCGATCTCCGGGGCCCGCTCCCCCGCGCCGACGATGGGCCGGGTCACGATCTCGATGAGCGGCACGCCCGCGCGGTTGTAGTCCACCAGGGAGCTCGAGGCGCCCTGGATGCGGCCGGACCCGCCCTGGTGGGTGAGCTTGCCGGCGTCGTCCTCGAGGTGGGCGCGCTCGATCTCCACGCGGAACACGGTGCCGTCCTCGAGCTCCACGTCCAGGTGGCCGTCGAACACGATCGGCTCGTCGTACTGGGACGTCTGGAAGTTCTTCGGGGTGTCCGGGTAGAAGTAGTTCTTCCGCGCGAACCGGCACGTCGGGGCGATCTGCGCGTTCAGGGCCAGGCCCAGGCGGATCGCGAACTCCACGGCCTGCCGGTTCAGCACGGGCAGCGTGCCCGGCAGGCCGAGGTCGAGCGGGGTGACGTTGGTGTTCGGCTGGTCGCCGAACGCGTTGGCGGCCGAGGAGAAGATCTTCGTGGCGGTGTTCAGCTCCACGTGCACCTCGAACCCGAGCACCGGGTCGAAGCGCTCCATCGCCTCGGCGACGTCCATGGTCTGCTCTGCGTGGCTCACGCGGCTCCTCCGTCCGTGGTGGTGGCGCGCTCGGCGCCGGTGCGGCGCTGCGCGCCCTTCTCGAGCTCGGGGGCCTGCGCCCACACGGGCGAGCCGCCGCGGCGGGTCACCAGCGCCTCGACGGCGGCGCCCACCTCGTACAGGCGGGCGTCCTCGCGCGCCGGGGCCGTGAACTGCAGGCCGTACGGCAGGCCGTCCACGAGGCCGCCGGGCACCGAGATGCCCGGGACCCCGGCCAGGTTGGCCGGGATGGTCGCGTAGTCGTTGAGGTACATGGTGACCGGATCCTTCGTCTGCTCCCCCAGCGCGAACGCGGTGCCCGGCGCGGTGGGGCTCAGCAGCACGTCCACCTGCTCGAAGGCGGCCGCGAAGTCCTGCTGCACGAGCGTGCGGACCTTCTGCGCGGAGCCGTAGTAGGCGTCGTAGTAGCCCGCGGAGAGGGCGTAGGTGCCCAGGATGATGCGGCGCTTGACCTCGGGGCCGAAGCCGGCGGCGCGGGTGGCGCCCATGACCTGCTCGATCGTGCCGCCGCCGGCCGGGACCACGCGGTTGCCGTAGCGGACGCCGTCGAAGCGGGCCAGGTTGGAGGAGACCTCCGAGGGCATGATGAGGTAGTACGCGCCCAGGGCCGCGTGGAAGTGCGGGCAGGAGACCTCGACGATCTCCGCGCCCGCCTCTCGCAGGGCGGCGACGTCGGCGTCGAAGGCCGCCTTCACACCGGGGTGGTAGCCGTCCTCGCGCAGGTCGGCGATCACGCCGATGCGCAGGCCGGAGAGGTTCCCGCGGGCAGCGGCCGCGCCGAGGTCGGCGGGCTCCTCGGGCAGCGAGGTGGAGTCGCGCTCGTCATGGCCGGCGATCACCTGCTGCAGCGCGGCGGCGTCCGCCACGGTGCGCGCGGCGGGGCCCACCTGGTCCAGCGAGGAGGCCATCGCGATCACGCCGAAGCGGGACACGGCGCCGTACGTGGGCTTGACGCCCACGGTGCCGGTGAACGCGGCGGGCTCGCGGATGGAGCCGCCCGTGTCCGAGCCCAGGGCGAACGGGGCGAGGAACGCGGCCACCGCGGCGGCCGAGCCGCCACCGGAGCCGCCGGGCACCCGGTCCAGGTCCCACGGGTTGCGGGTCACGCCGAACGCGGAGTACTCGGTGGAGCCGCCCATCGCGAACTCGTCCATGTTGGTCTTGCCCAGGATCGGCAGGCGGGCGGCGCGGATCCGCTCGATGACCGTGGCGTCGTACGGGCTCATCCAGCCGTCGAGCATCCTGGAGGCCGCCGTCGTGGGCTGCCCGACGGTGACGATGTTGTCCTTGATCGCCACCGGCACGCCGGCCAGCGGGTGCAGGGCCTCGGCCTCGGCGCCCCCGGCGGCGCGGATCGCGTCCACCTCGGCGGCGACGGCGAGCGCCTCCTCCGCGTTGACGTGCAGGTACGCCCGCACGCCGCGGTCCTCTGCGGCGTCGGCGCGCGGGTCGCCGTCGAACTCCGCGATGCGGTCCAGGTGCGCCTGGACGAGCTCCACGGAGGTGGTGGTGCCGGCGCGCAGGCGCTCGGCCATCTGCAGGGCGGTGAGGCGGACCAGCTGGTCGGCGCCCGCCTCGGCGTTCACATCGAAGGTCTCGGTCATGCTCGTGATCACTCTCCGTCCAGGATCGCGGGGACCTTGAACTGGCCGTCCTCGGCGTCCGGCGCCTGGTCCAGGGCCTGCTCCTGCGTGAGCATGCCCGTGGGCACGTCCTCGCGGAACACGTTGTGCAGGGCGATGGGGTGGGAGGTGGGCTCCACGTCCGCGGTGGCCACCGCGCGCACGTCCTCGACGGCCGCGAGGATCTCCTCGAGCTCGCCCGGCATCTGGGCCAGCTCCTCCGCGCTCATCTGGATGTGGGCCAGGCGGGCGAGGTGCTCCACCTGCTCCCGGGTGATCTCCGGCATGGATCTCCTTCACGACGGTGGTGTCGGACGGCGTGGCCGGGCCGGGCACGCGGACGCGCGACGGGGCCGGACGGGCCGCTTTCGGTTCGGACCGAGTCTAGCGGCGCGCGCGGACGGGACACGGCGGCAGCCGGGCCGGACTGCGGGGGCGGGTCAGCCCAGCGGCATCCGGTACACGATGAAGGGACCGGCCTCGTCCGCCGGGTCCAGGTCCGGGACCACGTCCCGCAGGTGCCAGTCCCGCTCGGGCAGCCGCACGAAGCCCATGCGCTCGTAGAGCCGGTGGGCGTCGGTCATCGTCGGCATGGTGGTCAGGGCGATGGCCTCGATCCCGGGCAGGGCCCGGGCCCGCTCCACGATCGCGGCCATCAGGGCGCGGGCGACGCCGCGGCGGTGGTGGTCCGGGTGCACGGCCAGCATGCGGAACTCGTACTCCCCCTCCACGGCGGTCTCCGCCATCGGCGAGCCCAGCGGGGTGAGCACCACGGAGCCGACCACCTGCCCGTCGAGCTCGGCCACGAGGACCTCCGCCTTCTCCGCCCGGGAGGCCACGTCCGTGAGGGTCCGCACGTACTCGGAGTCGGGGTCGATGTGCCCGCCGTCCACGTAGGAGGCCAGCGTGAGCGCGGCGACGGCGTCGTGGTCCTCGGGGCGCAGCGCCCGGACGTGGATCCCGCTCATCGGGCGCTCCCCTCCTGCGCGGGCGTGGCCGCCCGCAGCATGTCCTTCAGGCGGGCGCGCGAGGCGTCGTCGGCCACGATGAAGTCCTTCTTCCGCGCCCACACCGTGGGGACGGCCTCGTGCTCGCGACCTTCGCGCCGTGCGTGGAGGCGACGCAGCGCGGCCGCGGCCTCGGCGTCTGTCCAGATGTTCACCCAGGAGGCCGCCGCGCGTTCCGCGGGCGTGAGCGCCTTGATCAGCGTCATGCAGTACTGGCAGCCGGGCCGCCAGAACACCACGACGCCGCCCGCCGCCACGTGCGCCTCCGCGCCGGCGAGCGGGCGGGAGCGCACCCGGGTGGCCCGGAGAAAGCGCAGCACGAAGTACAGCAGCACCAGCGAGGACGCGATCACCGCGAGGTTCCGGTTCACCGTGCCCCACACCGCGAAGAAGATCCCCGACGCCGCGAACAGCACCGGGTAGAACCAGGGATCGCCCACCAGCCGTCTCACGCGGTCACCTCCTGTGCCGCCGTCAGGGCGGCCTCGTCCACGTCCCCGGCCACCATCCAGCCGGGATCAGCCGTGCCGTCGCCGCTCGCGGGCCGGCGCACGCGGGCCCCGGCCTCCTCCGCCACGAGCGCGCCGGCGGCCCAGTCGTACTCCTGCGTGCCGAACTCGGCATACGCGTCCAGGGTGCCGTCCGCGACCATGCACAGGTCCAGGGCGGCCGAGCCGATGCGCCGCACGTCCCCGAACGCGGGGAGCAAGGCCGCGAGCGCCCGCACCTGCAGGGCCCGGCGGGCGGGGTCGTAGCCGAATCCGGTGGCGAGCAGCCGCCCGGAGCGCCCCGGCACGGGGCCGGTGATCCGGACGGGGGCGGCGTCGCGGTCGGGCACGTCCACGCCCGCCGTCGTCGCGTCCGCGGTGCTGAAGGCGCCTCGGCCCGCGCTCGCGAACCAGGTGCGGCCCAGTGCGGGCGCCACCACGACGCCGGCCAGCCAGCGCTCGGTGCCCTCGGCCACCCCCAGCAGGTCGGCGGTCTCGGCGTCCACCGGGCCGGTCACGGCCACCGAGGTGCAGAACTGCGGCAGGCCGCGCACGAAGTTGGTGGTGCCGTCCAGCGGGTCGATGGACCAGCGGTACCCGGACGGCTCGGCGGGGCGGGTGGCGCCGTACTCCTCGCCGGTGATCTCGTCCGACGGACGGTAGCCGGCGATGACCCCTCGGACGGCCTGCTCGGCGCGGCGGTCGTAGTCGGTGACCCAGTCGGAGCCGGAGGACTTCGTCTCCGCACCGATCTCCTCGGCGCCGATCGGGACGGCCGGGTGGTGGCCGGTCCAGCGCCGGGCCAGGACGTCCGCGCCGGCGCGTGCGGCGGCCTTGGCCACCACGAGCAGGCCCGGGACCGTGGTGCGTGCGCTCATGCCGATGCCTCCCCGTCTGCGACGGCGTCGGCAGTTCCCGACGCCTCTTCGTCCTCGCCGTCGGTGGGGTCGGCCGTGTCCGCCGGGCGCACGGCCGCCGGCCCCTCGGCCAGCAGCGTGACGAACCCGGCCTCGTCCAGCACGGGCACGCCGAGCTGCTCGGCCTTCTCCAGCTTGGTTCCCGCGTTCTCCCCGGCCACGAGGAAGTGGGTCTTCTTGGAGACGGAGCCGGACGCCTTGCCGCCGCGCACCAGGATGGCCTCCTTCGCGGAGTCGCGGGAGAAGCCCTCGAGCGATCCGGTGACCACCACGGTCACGCCCTCCAGCGTGCGGGGCATGGACTCGTCCTGCTCGTCCTCCATGGAGACGCCCGCGGCGGCCCAGCGGTCCACGATCTCCCGGTGCCAGTCCTCGGCGAACCACTCGATGAGGGCGTCCGCGATGATCGGCCCGACGCCGTCGATGTCGGCCAGCCGGTCCCGGTCGCCTGCCTCGGCCGCCGCGCGCAGCGCCGCCATCGAGCCGAACGCCGTGGCCAGCGAGCGGGCCGCCGTCGGGCCCACGTGCCGGATGGACAGCGCCACGAGGGTGCGCCACAGCGGTTGGGACTTGGCCTTCTCGAGCTCGTCGAACAGGCGCAGCGTGTTGGCCGTGGGCGCGGACGGCTTCTTCGCGGTGCCGGCGGTGAAGAAGTACGGCTTGAGCGTGAACACGCCCGAGGGCACCATGCGGCCGTCCACCTTCGTGCGGCCCTCGCGCCACACGCGGACCTCGCCGAGGGAGCGCTGGAGGTCCGTCAGGCCGTCCTCGCCGCGGGGGCCCGTGATCTCCTCGGGCGTGCCGGAGGCGAGGTCGAAGACCTGCGCCTCCGCGGTGATGACGCCGGCGCCCTCGGGGAGCACCCGACCGCCGTTCTCGGCCGGATCCGGGCCGGGCCCGTTCACGAGCCAGCGGGCGGCCTCCTCGCCGAGCGCCTCCACGTCGAACGCACCGCGGCTGGCCAGGTGCTCGACGCGGCCGGCCAGCTGGGCCGGGCAGGTGCGGGCGTTGGGGCAGCGCAGGTCCACGTCCCCCTCCTTGGCGGGGGCCAGCGGGGTGCCGCACGAGGGGCAGTCGGCGGGCATCACGAACTCGCGCAGCTCGATGCCCCGCTCGGCTGCGGTCTCGCGCAGCGGCAGCACGGGGCCCACGACCTCGGGGATCACGTCCCCCGCCTTGCGCAGGATGACGGTGTCCCCGATCAGCACGCCCTTGGCCTTGACCACGTCCTGGTTGTGCAGCGTGGCCAGGGAGACGGTGGACCCGGCCACCGACACGGGCTCCATGTGGGCGAAGGGGGTGACGCGGCCGGTGCGGCCCACGCTGACGAGGATGTCGAGCAGGAGGGTGTGCACCTCCTCCGGCGGGTACTTGAACGCGGCCGCCCAGCGGGGCACGCGGGAGGTGTGGCCGAGCAGGCGCTGGTCCGCGAAGGCGTCGGCCTTGACCACGATGCCGTCGATCTCGTGGATCAGCTCGTGCCGGCGGCGCCCGTACTCCTCGATCACCGCGACGACGTCGGCCAGCGCGGCCTCGTCCGCGCCCTCCACGAGGCGCGTGTACGGGCTCACGGGCAGGCCCCAGGCCGCCAGCGCGTCGTAGGCCTCGTGCTGGGAGGCGACGCCGAGGTCTGGCCCCGCGCCGACGCCGTGCAGGATCATGGACAGCGGGCGCCGGGCCGTGACGGCGGGATCCTTCTGGCGCAGGGATCCGGCGGCCGCGTTGCGCGGGTTCGCGAAGGGCGGCAGACCCTCCTCTGCGCGCTGCGCGTTGAGCTCCGCGAAGGCGGCGGAGGACATGAAGACCTCGCCGCGCACCTCGAACTCGGCCGGCCATCCCTCGCCGGTGAGCGTCTGGGGGACGTCGGCGATGGTGCGCACGTTCTGCGTGACGTCCTCGCCCACGCGCCCGTCGCCGCGGGTGGCGGCCTGCACGAGCCGGCCCTCCCGGTAGCGCAGGTTCACGGCCAGCCCGTCGATCTTCACCTCGACCGTCCACGCCGGCGCCGCCTCCGGGCGGCCCGCCGTCAGGGTGCCCGCGGTGCGCAGGAACCAGGTGCGCAGCTCCTCCTCGGAGAACAGGTCCTCGAGCGAGTACATGCGCGCCCCGTGCGTGACCGGGGAGAACGCGGCGGAGGCCTCGCCGCCGACCTCCTGGGTGGGCGAGTCGTTGGCGACGATCTCCGGGTGCAGCGTCTCGATGTCCTCGAGGCGGCGGTACAGCGCGTCGTACTCCGCGTCCGAGAGCTCCGGGGCGTCCTGCTGGTAGTACGCGGTGCGCGCGGAGCGGACCTGCTCGACGAGCGTCTCGTACTCCTCGCGGAGGCGCTCGGAGGGGATCTGTCCGGGGGCGTCGGGGCCGACGGAGGGCTCGGGGGTGCTCACGGGGACCACCCTAGTTCCCGTCCCGGACACCTCAGGGGATCCGGACCAGCACCACGGTGATGTTGTCCCGTCCGCCGCGCCACAGGGCGGCGTGGACGAGCTGCTCGGCGGCCTCCTCGAGGTCCGCGGCGTCGTCCAGCAGCGCCCGGATCTCCTCGTCCGTCAGCTCGCCCGTGAGGCCGTCGCTGCACAGCACGAACGTGTCGCCGGAGGCGGCGTCCACCTCCGCCACGTCCACGGTGAGCGGTTCGAGCGAGCCCAGGGCGCGGGTGATCACGTTGCGCCGGGGGTGCACGCGCGCCTCGTCCGCGGTGAGCCGGCCGGCGTCCACGAGCAGCTGCACGGCGGAGTGGTCCACCGTGACCTGCTGGAGCACCGGCGCGTCGGCGGGCCGCCGGTAGACGCGGGAGTCCCCCACGTTGGCGATCGCCCAGCGGCTGCGCTCGACGTCCAGGCAGGCCAGCAGGGTCAGCGTGGTGCCGGAGCGGGCGTGGCCGGCCTCGATCACGGCCGCGTCGGCCTCGTGCACGAGGGCGGCGAGCTCCTCCAGGGTGTGCGGGCTCCCGGGGGCGAGGACCTCGGGGGCGCGCCGCTCCAACAGCTCGACGGCGGCGGCCGAGGCCACCTCGCCGGCCTCGTGACCTCCCATCCCGTCCGCCACCGCGGCGAGCACGAGCGGCTCCCCCAGGGTGACCCACGTGTCCTCGTTGAGCTCGCGGACCGCTCCCACGTGGGTGCGGGCGGCGACCTCGGGGCGGTCGGCGGCCCCGGGGCGGGCGGGATCGGACGGGTGCGGCTCCTGCACAGGGCGGCTCATGGGTCCTCGGGTTCCGTCGGTGGCGGGGACGGCCGACGCGGGGCCGGCCGGGGATCAGTCGACGAGCAGGGTCTGCGTGGCACCGCTCATGAGCAGGGAGGGGCGGACCTCTCCGAACCCGCGAACGATCCTCGGCGGCTGAGGGACGAGGACGAACCGTTCGTCCTGCGAGAGGGCGGCGGCGGTCAGGGCGTCCACGAGCACCGTACCCGGATCCGCGAGCGACGTCAGGCGCGCGGCGAGGTTCACCGTGGGTCCGTAGATGTCCCCGAGGCGGGAGAGCACGCGGCCCCACGCGAGGGAGACGCGCGCCGAGGGCAGCACGGGGTCGTCGGCCAGCGCCTCGGAGAGGCTCAGCGCGATCGTGGCACCGGCCTCCGGCGACTCGGCGTTGAAGAGCACCTCGTCGCCGATCGTCTTCACGAGCCAGCCGCCGCCCGAGGAGATGATCTCCGCGCACCGGGACTCGAAGCGCTGCACCATGCGGGCCAGCGTCCGCTCGTCCATCGTGCGGGAGAGCGTGGTGTAGGAGACCATGTCGGCGAAGCCCACGGCGCGCGCGAGCGGAAGCGGGGCGTCGTGCTCCGAGCCGTCGCGGCCCTGCTCGCTCGCGGCCAGGCCGGCCTCCACGCGGACGGTGAGGCGCTGCACGGCGCGGTTCAGCTGCCGCCGGTAGACGACCTCCATGGCCTCCTCGAGCGGGGAGACGATCTCCGGCAGCAGGTCCACGGCCGCGCGGCGCGCCGAAGGGTCGGACATCCCCCCGGAGACGATCTTGTCCTCCACGAGGGCCTCGATCTGCCACACCACCATGCGGTCCATCAGCTGGCCGATCGAGCGGGCGAGCGAGATGGCGGTGTCCTCGTTCAGCGCGCCGGAGCGCATGAGGTGCAGCACGGCGCCGAACGCGCGCGCGTCCTCGTCGGTGAACGCCTTGTCCCCGTCCTTCCCGCTGGGGTATCCCAGGGCCCGCCAGATGCGCCGAGCGGTGGCCAGGGGGACCCCCAGGCGGTCGGCCATCTCCCGCTGGGTGTAGCTGCGCGGGCCCACCACGAGCCCCGCGTCCAGGGTGCGCATGGCGCCGGTCCAGCCGGGGGTGGGCACCGGGTCCCAGGGGTCGGCGGCGGCGGTCGACGACGGCCCGGGCGCGCCCGTGGTCGCAGGGTTCTCCGGCGTCACGGGTGCGTCCGGCGTCACGGGTGCGTCCGGCCTCGCCTCGGGGGCGCGGGCGGGCGGGATGACGGGCAGCGGTGCCGTGTCCGGCAGGTGGGAGCGGGTCAACGGATGCCTCCTGACGGGTGCGGGGCGGGCCACGACTGCGCGCGGGCCCGACGCGTGGCCTCGGCCAGCGCCTCCTCGAAGCGGCCGGCCTCCGGGACGTCCGTGAGCCGCCAGTAGACCTGGCGGCCGGCGTCCTGGAACCGGACGTGCAGATCCCCCGCGCCCGAGCCTCGGCCGCGGCGCACCACGTCCGCGATGGACACGAGGGGCATGACGGCCTCGGGGCGCCGGCCGAGGCCGGGTCGCTGGACGAGGCGGCGCGTGGTGATCACCGTGCGCCGGGTGAGCCAGCGCAGGAAGGGCCGCACCGTGCCGAGCAGCACGGCGAGCGCGGCCAGGGACCAGGCGAGCAGGTGCAGCCACGAGCGGGAGCGGACCACGAGGCCCGGCAGGCCCGGGCGGTCGAGGACGCCCATGACGAGGCCCAGGAGCAGGGCGGTGCCCACGAGCAGGGCGGCGGCGCGCAGCAGGACGCGCGGATGCGCGCGGGTGCGCACCACCACGCGTTCACCGGGCTCCAGGCGCACTCTCCACTCCCTGCGGCTTCAGTGCCCGCGCCGGGGCACGGGCTCAGCGTCCGCGCAGCACGTCGCCGCGCAGATGGACGACGTCGCCCGCGCTGATCTCTGCGGGCAGTGTCTCACGCGACCCTGCGAGCGGCCTGACCAGGAGCGTCCCCCCGCGTCCGAGGCCCACGGCCGTCCCCTCGAGGGTGTCCCCGCCGGGCAGCTCGGCCCGGATCTCACGGCCCACCGTGCTGAGCCGGCGCAGCACGGGGGCGACGGCCGGGTGATCCCCGTCCACGGGCTCGGCCTCGCCGGCCACGGCGGCGGCGAAGCGGTCCACGGCGGCCACCACGGCGTCGCGCAGCTCCTCGGCGAGCACGCGCGGCTCGGGCACCTGGCCGGCGTCGGCCCACTCCGCGAGGTCGGTGGCGGTGGGCACGGGGGCGGCGCCGCGGTGGTCCAGGTTCACGCCCATCCCCACGACCACGCCGGGGCCCTTGCCGTCCGCGGCGAGGGACACCGAGCCGAGCACGCCGCACAGCTTGCGCCCGTCCGGGGCGAGCACGTCGTTGGGCCACTTCACGTGGGCGGCCACGCCGCGGGTTCCGAGGCGCTCGGCGATCGTCGCGGCGGCCACGAGAGAGAGCCAGCTGAGGTGCACGGGCGCGAGCGGGACGCCGGCGGGCTCGGGCCGCAGATGGACCGAGAGGGCGAGCGCGGTGCCGGGCGGGGTGCTCCACACGCGGGTGTGGCGGCCGCGGCCGGCGGTCTGGTCCGCGGTGGCGACGGCGGCGCCGTGCCGGTGGCCCTCCCGGTCGAGGCGGGCCAGGAGGTCGTCCTGCGTGGAGCCGACGGACTCGAGCCACGTCAGCGGCGGGGCGGGGGCGGCGGAGGCGGCTGGGGAGGGAGCCGCGGGGACGTGTTCCTGCATGATCCCTACATATACACGCCCACCGGTCCGCCGCCGTGCGGGCGGGGCGCACGAGCCGATCCGGCGGGCGTTGGAGGAATCCTCCTGTCGGGGCCCCGGGCCCTCCCCCGTAGACTGGCCGCTCGACAGGGCCCCGCCCGGGCCGCCCATCAGCCCAGGAGCTCGCGTGTCCGATCCCGATCTGACCACCACCGCCGGCCGTCTCGCGGACCTGCATCGCCGCCTCGAGGCGACGGACGCGCCCGGCGGCACGGCCGCCGTCGAGCGTCAGCACGGCCGGGGCAAGCACACCGCCCGTGAGCGGATCGAGATGCTCCTGGACGAGGGCTCGTTCGTGGAGCTCGACGCGCTGGCCGTGCACCGCACCACCGCGTTCGGCATGGACGCCAAGCACCCGGCCGGCGACGGCGTCGTGAGCGGCTTCGGCACCGTGGACGGCCGCCAGGTGGCCGTGTACGCGCAGGACTTCACGGTGTTCGGCGGCTCGCTCTCCGAGCGTAACGGCCAGAAGATCGTGAAGGTCCAGGAGTTCGCGGCGCGCAACGGCTGCCCCGTGATCGGCATCCTCGACGGCGGCGGCGCGCGCATCCAGGAGGGCGTCGCCTCGCTCGCCCAGTTCGCGGACATCTTCCGGAACAACGTGCTGGCCTCCGGCATGGTCCCGCAGATCTCCCTGATCATGGGGCCGTCCGCGGGCGGCGCGGCGTACTCGCCGGCGCTGACCGACGTCGTGGTGATGGTGGACCAGACCTCCCACATGTTCATCACCGGCCCGGACGTGATCAAGACCGTCACGGGCGAGGACGTGGACATGGAGACGCTCGGCGGCGCGCGCTCGCACAACGCGGTCTCCGGCACGGCGCACTACATGGCGACGTCGGAGGAGGACGCGATCGCGTACGTGCAGGAGCTGCTCGAGTTCCTGCCCTCCAACAACCTGGCCGAGGCGCCGCTGGACCAGCCCGTGGACCTCGAGCCGACGGACGAGGACCACGGCCTGGACACGCTGATCCCCGACTCGGCCAACCAGCCGTACGACATGCTCCAGGTGATCGGGGCGATCGTGGACGACGGCCACGTGCTGCAGCTGCAGGAGCTCTACGCCCCCAACGTGATCACGGCGCTGGCGAGGCTCGACGGGATGAGCGTGGGCGTGGTGGCCAACCAGCCGATGCAGTTCGCCGGCACGCTGGACATCGCGGCCTCGGAGAAGGCGGCGCGGTTCGTGCGGTTCTGCGACGCGTTCAACCTGCCCGTGGTCACCCTCGTGGACGTGCCCGGGTTCCTGCCCGGCACCGACCAGGAGTTCCAGGGCATCATCCGCCGCGGCGCGAAGCTGATCTACGCCTACGCCGAGGCCACCGTGCCCAAGCTGACGGTGATCACGCGCAAGGCGTTCGGCGGCGCGTACATCGTCATGGGCTCCAAGAAGCTCGGCGCGGACCTCAACCTGGCCTGGCCCAGCGCCCAGATCGGCGTGATGGGGCCGCAGGGCGCCGTCAACATCCTGTACCGCCGCGAGCTCGCCGAGGTCGAGAAGGCCGGCGGGGACGTGGAGGAGCGGCGCGCCCAGATCGTGGCCGACTACGAGGCCGAGCTGCTGAACCCGTACCAGGCCGCGGAGCTGGGCTACGTGGACGCCGTCGTCGCCCCGCACCAGACGCGTGCCCAGCTGGTGCGTGCCCTGCGCGCCACGCACCACAAGCGCGAGTCGCGGCCCGCCAAGAAGCACGGGAACATGCCGCTGTGAGCGCGCGCGACGAGGAGGTCCGGGGCACGGGCCAGGCCGGTGGAGAGCAGGCCGGCGACGCCGCCGACGCCGTGCGTCTCTCCGGCGCCGAGCTGGACCCGGAGGAGATGGCGGCCCTGACCGCGGTGCTTGCGCACCTGCGGGCGGAGGAGGCGCAGGCCGTGCAGGCTCGGCCGCGACCGCCGCGGCTGGACCGCACGCTGCGCCGCCGCGACGACCTCGGGCTGTGGGCCCGTCCCGGCAAGGACCAGTGGCGCCGCTCGGCGGGCCCCTCCTGACCCGACCGGCGTCGTGAACGGGAGGGGGACGTGAGCTCCCGTTTCGCGCACGAAAACGCACGGCCTAGAGTTCCGGGTATGACCCAGAACACCTCTCTGAGCGAGGGCGGCGCCCGCACGCCCTCCGCGATCGACGCCCTGGCCGAGCAGTACGTCACCGACTACCTCGCCCTGCACCCGGACACCGCCACGGAGCTCGGCTTCGCGGGCCACGAGTCCGAGTACTCGGACTTCTCCCCCGCAGGCGCCCGCGCCGACGACGAGCTCAACGCCCGCCTCCTCGCGGACCTCGAAGCGCTCGAGCCGGCCGACGAGACCGACCGCGTCACCAAGGCCGCCATGCAGGAGCGCATCGGCCTCGAGCGGGAGATCCACGCGACCGGCCGCACCGAGCTGAACAACATCGCGTCCCCCGCGCAGGGCATCCGGGCCGTGTTCGACCTCATGCCCACGGACACCGCCGAGCACTGGGAGCACATCGCCGGCCGCCTCGAGAACCTGCCGGCCGCGCTCGCGGGGTACACGGCGTCGCTGATCGCCTCGAAGGACTCGGGCCACGTGGCCGCACAGCGCCAGATCGACATCGTCATCGAGCAGGCCCGCGCGCACGGCACCGGGGACGGGTTCTTCCCGGGCCTGACCGCCCGCGCGCAGGAGGCCGACGTCGTCGACGCCGCGCTCGCCGAGCGGATCCGCTCCGGCGCCGAGGCCGGTGCGCAGGCCTACCGCGACTTCGCGGACGCCCTCGAGTCCGAGCTGCGCCCGCACGCGCCGGAGGCCGACGCCGTCGGGATCGAGCACTACCGCCTCGCCTCGCGCGTGTTCCTCGGCGCGGAGATCGATCTCGAGGAGACCTACCGCTGGGGCCAGCAGGAGCTCGCGCGCCTGATCGCCGCGCAGGAGGCGGACGCCGAGAGGATCAAGCCCGGCGCCACGATTGAGGAGGCCCGCGCCGTCCTCGACGCCGATCCCGAGCGCGCCCTCAAGGGCACCGACGCGCTCCGGGCCTGGATGCAGCGCCTCTCCGACGAGGCCGTCGCGGCCATGAAGGAGCACTTCGAGATCCCGGCTCCCATGGACCGCCTCGAGTGCATGATCGCCCCCACGCAGGAGGGCGGCATCTACTACACCGGCCCCTCGGACGACTTCTCCCGCCCGGGCCGCATGTGGTGGTCCGTGCCCGCCGGCGAGGACGAGTTCACCACGTGGGCCGAGACCACCACGGTCTACCACGAGGGCGTGCCCGGCCATCACCTGCAGGTCGCCACCGCCATGATGAACCGCGCGAACCTCAACCTGTGGCGCCGCAGCTTCTGCTGGACCTCCGGCCACGGCGAGGGCTGGGCGCTCTACGCGGAGAAGCTCATGGAGGAGCTCGGCTTCCTCGACGATCCGGGCGACCACCTCGGCATGCTGGACATGCAGCGCATGCGCGCCGCCCGCGTGGTGTTCGACATCGGCTACCACTGCGGCTTCGAGATGCCCGAGTCCGAGGGCGGCGGCGCGTGGGACCCGGAGCGCGGCTACGCGTTCCTGGCCAAGCACCTGAACATCTCCGAGGGCCAGCGCCGCTTCGAGTTCACGCGCTACCTCGGCTGGCCGGGCCAGGCGCCCGCCTACAAGGTGGGCCAGCGCATCTGGGAGCAGATCCGCGCCGAGCACGAGGAGCGCGAGGGCGCCGACTTCGACCTCCGCGCGTTCCACACGCGGGCGCTGAAGCTCGGCTCGATGGGCCTGGACACCCTCCGGGACGCGCTGGCGTGACGGCGGCGGTCGAGCTGGTGCTCGGCTCGGCCTCGCCCGGGCGCGCGGAGATCCTCACGCGCGCCCGGGTGGGGTTCCGCGTCGTGGTCTCGAACGTGGACGAGGACGCCGTGGGCGCCGAGCACCCCGACGCCTCCCCCGCCGAGCTCGCGGGGCTGCTCGCCGAGGCGAAGGGCCGGGACGTGGCCGCCCGCGTGGCGGCCGACGGCGTCGCGGTGCCCACCCTCGTGCTCGGCTGCGACTCCGTGTTCGAGTTCGAGGGCCGCGCCTACGGCAAGCCCTACGAACCCGACGTCGCACTCGAGCGCTGGCGGGGCCAGGCTGGCCGAGCCGGGACGCTGCACTCCGGTCACTGGCTCGGGCTGGTGATGCCCTCAGCCTCCGCGTCCGGCTCTCCCGCCGTCGCGGGGGTCGTCTCCGCCGGCGTCCGCTTCGCCGCGGCGGACGAGGCCACCCTCGCCGCCTACGTGGCCACGGGCGAGCCGCTCTTCTGCGCGGGCGCGTTCACCATCGACGGGGCGGGGGCCGCGCTGATCGCGGGCGTCGACGGCGACCCCAACGCCGTCATCGGCCTCTCGGTCTCGTGGCTGCGCGGTGCGTGCGAACACCTCGGCGTCCCCTTCACGGAATTGTGGGTTTCCTCCAACACCAGGCGCTGATCCGGCGGATCCGAGCCGGGTTGCTGTGAGGGTTCCCCCACCCACAGTAGGGTGCTGATGAACAGCGGCAGCCCGTGCCGCTGCCTCCGCCGTCTTCCCCGAGGAGTCCCCGAAGCCCATGAGCACCGCCGACGCGCCCCAGGCCCCCCTCGCCACCGACGCCGGGACTCCGCGGCCGTTCTCCCGCGTGCTGATCGCCAACCGCGGGGAGATCGCCGTCCGCGTCATCCGCGCATGCCAGGACGAGGGCCTCACCTCGGTGGCCGTCTACGCCGAGCCGGACCGCGACGCCCTCCACGTCAAGCTCGCCGACGAGGCCGTGGCCATCGGCGGGGAGACCGCGGCCGACTCCTACCTGCTCGTGGAGAAGATCCTGGACGCCGCTGAGCGCTCCGGCGCCGACGCCGTGCACCCCGGCTACGGCTTCCTCTCGGAGAACGCCGGCTTCGCGCGCGCCGTCGAGGCGGCCGGCCTCGTGTGGATCGGCCCGCCGCCGGCGGCCATCGATGCCCTCGGGGACAAGGTCTCCGCGCGCCGGCTGGCCACGAGGGTCGGCGCCCCGCTCGCCCCCGGCACCACCTCCCCCGCCACAGGCACGGCCGAGGTGCTCGCGTTCGCGGACGAGCACGGCCTGCCCGTGGCCATCAAGGCCGCGTACGGTGGCGGCGGCCGCGGCATCAAGGTGGCCCGCGAGCGCGAGGAGATCCCCGAGCTCTACGAGTCCGCGGTGCGCGAGGCGGTCTCGGCGTTCGGCCGCGGCGAGTGCTTCGTGGAGCGCTTCCTGGACAAGCCGCGCCACGTGGAGACGCAGTGCCTCGCGGACGTGCACGGCGACGTCGTGGTGGTCTCCACGCGTGACTGCTCGCTGCAGCGCCGCAACCAGAAGCTCGTGGAGGAGGCGCCCGCGCCGTTCCTCACAGACGAGCAGAACCGCCGCCTCGTCGAGTCCTCCAAGGCGCTGCTCAAGGAGGCCGGCTACGTGGGCGCGGGCACGTGCGAGTTCCTCGTGGGCCAGGACGGCACCCTGTCCTTCCTCGAGGTGAACACGCGCCTGCAGGTGGAGCACCCCGTGTCCGAGGAGGTCACGGGCATCGACCTCGTGCGGGAGCAGTTCCGCCTCGCCCGCGGTGAGGCCCTCGGCTACACCGATCCCGAGGTGCGCGGCCACTCGATCGAGTTCCGCCTCAACGGCGAAGACCCGGGCCGCGGCTTCCTGCCCGCCCCCGGCCGCCTCACCACGTTCCGCCTGCCCTCGGGCCCCGGCGTGCGCGTGGACACCGGCGTGCTGGAGGGCGAGACCGTCTCCGGGGCGTTCGACTCGATGGTCGCCAAGCTGATCGTCACTGGCGCCACCCGCCGCCAGGCCCTCCAGCGGGCCGCCCGTGCGCTCGGCGAGGCGGAGATCGCGGGGATGCCCTCGGTGCTGCCGTTCCACCGGGCCGTGGTGAAGGACCCGGCGTTCGCGCCCGAGCTCGCCGGCTCCGAGGAACCGTTCTCGGTCCACACCCGCTGGATCGAGACCGAGTTCGCCGCGCTCCTGGAGCCCTACGGCCAGACGCCCGCCGACCCCGCCGCGCCGGAGGCCCGCCACACCGTCACGGTGGAGGTCAACGGCAAGCGCGTGGACGTCACGCTGCCCACGTTCGCGGCCGCGATGCACTCCGTGCAGGGCGCCGCGCAGCGCGCCGGCGCGGGCCGACGTCGGCCCCGCGGAGCCCGCGCCGGTGCGGCCACGGCGCCCAGCACCAACGCGCTGACCGCGCCCATGCAGGGCACGGTGGTGAAGGTGGCGGCGGAGAACGGGCAGGCCGTGGCCGAGGGCGATCTCATCGTGGTCATGGAGGCCATGAAGATGGAGCAGCCCCTCACGGCGCACCGCGCGGGCGTGGTCTCCGGGTTGAGCGTGAAAGCCGGCGAGACGGTCAAGGCCGGCGACGTGCTCGCCACCATCGACGACGAAGGCTGAGTCCGCGTCCGGGCGCGGCCACGCTCCCCGCGGGGAAGGGCTCTCCTGTGGCGGACCAGGGTGGCCGTCCGGCAATTGCCATGGGCTATACCGGATAGACCATGTCATTTCGGGGACACACCACCTGGTCGCCGGGCACAGCGACGCGTCGGTCCATCCCTCCGCGCCGGACCCCTGGCCGAGGCGCCGGACCGGACACCTGGCCGAGGCGCCGTCGCGTCCGCAGGCGTCGGCGCACGATTCCCAGTGGCCGAGCCGTCCGCATGGTGGACAGGTGCAGCCAGCGTGAGGGCACGTCAGCGCGCCACTCCTATACTAGCGGACATTCCATCTCACATCGTGGGCCATCCGACCCTCGGTGACCGTCCGTCCCTCGGAGCTCTCATGTCCCACTCCACTCCGCCCTCGGGCCCCGCCGCGTCTGCCGGCACACCCGCCGGCCCCGCCGGCGCCGGCGCCGGTGCACCGGCCGCCGTCGCCCCCGCGGCAGCCGCCCCCGACGAGACGCCCGTGCCCCGCTCGCGCGTGGTCGTGGCCTCGCTCATCGGCACCTCGATCGAGTTCTACGACTTCTACGTCTACGCCACGGCCGCCGTCTCGGTGTTCCCGCTGATCTTCTTCGCGAAGGGCGATGACGGCGCCGCGCTCCTGGCCTCCATGGCCACCTTCGGCGCGGCGTTCGTGGCCCGCCCGATCGGCTCGGTGCTGTTCGGCCACTTCGGCGACCGCATGGGCCGCAAGGTCACGCTCATCGGCTCCCTGCTGACCATGGGCATCGCCACGTTCCTCATCGGCCTGCTGCCCACGTACTACCAGGTGGGCCTGTGGGCGCCGGCCATGCTCACCATCCTGCGCTTCACCCAGGGCCTCGGCCTGGGCGGCGAGTGGTCCGGCGCGGCCCTGCTGGCCACCGAGTACGCGAAGGAGGGCAAGCGCGCGCAGGCGGCCATGTGGCCGCAGCTCGGCGCCCCGATCGGCTTCTTCCTGGCCAACGGCCTGTACCTGCTGCTCGTGCTCGGCTTCGACCACGACTCCACCAACCCGGACATGGACGGCGCCTTCCTCACGTGGGTGTGGCGCATGCCGTTCCTGCTCTCGATCGCCATGGTGGCCGTGGGCATGTACGTGCGCGTCCGCCTCGAGGAGACGCCGGTCTTCCAGCGCGCCCTGGACAACGACCAGCGCGTCAAGGCCCCCGTCGGCGAGGTCTTCCGCCGGAACTGGTGGGAGCTGATCCTCGGCACCTTCGTCATGTACGCCACGTACGTGCTCTTCTACCTCATGACCACGTGGATCCTCTCCTACGCGATCGGCAAGCGGGAGAACGGCATGCTCGGGATCCCGTACTCCGAGTTCCTCGTGCTGCAGCTGATCGGCATCGTGTTCTTCGCGGCGTTCATCCCGGTGTCCGGCTGGCTGGCGGACCGCTTCGGCCGCAAGCCCACCCTCCTGACGGTCTCCGGCCTCATGATCCTGTTCGGCCTGAGCTTCGGCCTCTGGCTGGCCCCGGCCACGATGGGCACCGGCGCCGAGGTGAACGTCCCGCTCATGGTCGCGTTCCTCGCGGTCGGCATGACGCTCATGGGCCTGACCTTCGGCCCCATGTCCGCCGTCCTGCCCGAGCTGTTCCCCACGAACACGCGCTACACGGGCTCGGGCATCGCGTACAACGTGTCCTCGATCCTCGGCGCGGCCCTCACGCCGTTCGTGGCGGCCTGGCTGGTGCAGAAGTTCGACGTCTCGTACGTCGGCTACTACCTCGCCGCGGCGTCGCTGATCACGATGGTCGCCCTGGCCCTCTCCCCCGAGACGCGGCACGCGGACCTGGACACCGTCTCCTCCGCTCGGGAGCGCCGCGCGGCCCGCTGAGCCAGCACCCCTCCCGGAGACGACGGCGGCCGGTCACCTTCCAGCGTGAAGGTGACCGGCCGCCGTCGTCGGTGGAGGCCCGACCTGTCCCGGCCCGGCCCGACCTGTCCCGACCCGGAGTGGCCCAGCCCGACCTGTCCCGGCCCGGCCCGACCTGCCCTGGCCCGGAGTGGTCACGACACGCCGCCTGCGGAAAGGCGACGCGGCGTGTTGTGACCACTCTGGGTGGAGGTGGAGGTGGAGGCGGAGGTGGAGGCGGGGGTGGAGGTGGGGGTGGGGGTGGAGGTGGAGGACCGCTCAGCTCACAGGCGCACGTGCAGGCGGCGCGCCGCCTCCGCGATGGAACCGGACATGGAGGGGTACACGGTGAAGGTGTCCGCGAGGTCGTCCACGTGGAGCTTATGGGTCACGGCGAGCGCGAGCGGGTAGATGAGGTCGGAGGCCCGCGGGGCCACCACCACGCCGCCGATCACGGTGCCCGAGCCCTGGCGGGCGAAGATCTTCACGAAGCCCTCCTTCACGCCCTGCATCTTGGCGCGGGGATTGGTCGCGAAGTCCAGGCGCAGCACGTCCGCCTGGTACTTGCCGGTGTCCACCTGCTCCTGGGTGACGCCCACCGTGGCGATCTCGGGGGAGGTGAAGATGTTGGAGGCCAGCAGGTGCGGGCGCAGCGGCTTGAGGGCGTCGCCCAGCAGGTGCGCGACGGCGATGCGCCCCTGCATGGCGGCCACCGAGGCGAGGGCGAGAGCACCGGTGCAGTCGCCCGCGGCGTAGATGCTGGGCACCGTGGTGCGGGAGACTCCGTCGACCTTGACGTGGCCGGACTCGGTCAGCTCCACGCCGACCTCCTTCAGGCCCAGGCCCGCGGTGTTGGGGACGCCGCCCACGGCCACGAGGCAGTGCGAGCCCTCGAGCACGGGGGTGTCCACAGCGCCCTCGCCGGAGAGGTGCACGCGCACGCCGGTCTCCGTGCGCTCGACGGCCTCGGCGCGGGAGCGGCCCACCACGTTCAGGCCGTTCTCGTGGAACACGTGCTCGAGCAGCTCGGCGGCGTCGGCGTCCTCGCCGGGGAGCACGCGGTCACGGGAGGAGACCAGGGTGACCTCCGCGCCGAGTCGGTCGTACGCGGAGGCGAACTCGGCGCCGGTCACGCCCGAGCCCACCACGATGAGGTGCTCGGGCAGCTCCTGCAGCGCGTACAGCTGCTTCCAGTTGAAGATGCGCTCGCCGTCCGGGAGGGCGGTGGGCAGCTCGCGGGGGCTCGCGCCCACGGCCACGAGGATCGCATCCGAGGTGATCACCTCGCGGTCGGCACCCTCGGCCTCGTCCTCGGGGCGCACCTCCACCTCGTGGGGACCGACGACGCGCGACGTGCCGTGGATGACGCGGACGCCGAGCGCCGTGAGGGCGGCCTCGATGTCCCGGGACTGCTCCCCGGCGAGGGCCAGGATGCGGCGGTCCACGTCGAGCATGTCCGCGCGGGGCTCGCCGCCGCCGAGGTCCACGCCGAGGTCCTTGGCGGACATCACGCGGCGCATGGACTCGGCCGTGGCGATCAGGGTCTTGGACGGGACCACGTCCGTGAGGACGGCGGAGCCCCCCATGCCCTGGCGCTCGATGACGGTGACCCGGGCACCGAGCTTGGCGGCCACCATGGCCGCCTCGTAGCCGCCGGGGCCGCCGCCGATGATGGTCAGGGAGGGGATGAAGGTCGTGTTCTCGTCGCTCACGGTCCTCATTGTGTCCGCCGTGGGCCGGAAAGTCACAGCACCCGGGCCCGGCCCCGGGCCCCGCGCCTAGATGTACCCGGTCATGAGGTTGGTGGCACCCGGTTCATGGGCGGGTGTCCTCCGAGCGCGGCGTGACCCCGCTCAGTGTTGTAGTACTCCAACCACG
>NZ_JBFBLX010000020.1:0-38966 GCF_040702705.1 Micrococcus sp. NPDC078436
GGGTTGTTGAGGAACTTCCATCCTGCGGCAGGGACCCGCTCGTCTCATCTCAGCCCGTACCCCGTGGCAAGAACCTCATGACCCACAACAGCTAGCATCAGGGGAATGACGACGACGCGGCCGGACGGCGACCAGGGTTCCAGCAACGGGAGGCTCGTCGGGGTGTTCGCGCTCCAGGGCGACGTCCGCGAGCACGTGCACGTCCTCGAGGCGCTCGGCGCGCAGACCCGGCTGGTGCGGCGCCCCGCCGACCTCGAGGGGCTCGACGGGATCGTCCTGCCCGGAGGGGAGTCGTCCGTGATGGACCGGCTCGCGCGGATCATGGCGCTCAAGGACGCGCTCGCCGCGGCCCTCCGCGCGGGCCTGCCGGCCTACGGCACGTGCGCCGGCCTCATCATGCTGGCGGACGGGATCCAGAACCCTGCCCCGGGCCAGGGCAGTCTCGGCGTCCTGGACGTCACGGTGCGGCGCAACGCGTTCGGCGCGCAGGTGGACTCGTTCGAGGAGGACCTCGCCGTCCCCGCCGTCTCGGCGGACCCGGTGCATGCCGTGTTCATCCGCGCGCCCGCAGTGCTGGCCGCCGGCGCCGACGTCGAGGTCCTGGCGAGCGTGCCGGCCTCGCGCCTGTCCGTGGACCCTGCGGGGCTGGGGCTCGACGACGACGCGCGCCTGCCCGTGGCCGTGCGCCAGGGGCGCCTGCTCGCCACGAGCTTCCACCCCGAGGTCACCGGCGACTGGTCCTTCCACCGGGAGTTCCTCGCTGGGCTCTGAGCCGGACGCTCTCGGGCAGTGAGCCCGGACGACGCGGGGCCCGGACGGATCCGACCGTCCGGGCCCCGCGTCGTCGGTCGGATCAGGCCTCGGCGAGCACGTCCGCGGTGACGCGCACGTCCGTCTCCGCGTCCAGCCCGAGCGGGTCGGCGAGCGCCTCGGCCACGGAGCGCAGGGTGAGGGAGCCCTCGTGGGCGTTGAGCCCCGCGGCGAATCCCTCGTCGGAGGAGAGGGCGGCGCGCCAGCCGGCGTCGGCGATCTTCAGGATGTAGGGCAGGGTCGCGTTCGTGAGGGCGGCCGTGGAGGTCTGCGGCACGGCACCGGGCATGTTGGCCACGCAGTAGTAGACCTGCTCGCCCACGCGGTACGTGGGGTCCTGGTGCGTGGTGGCGCGGGAGTTCTCGAAGCAGCCGCCCTGGTCGATCGCGATGTCCACGAGCACGGTGCCCGGGCGCATCGCCTCCACCATCTCCGCCGTGACCAGCTTGGGGGCCGTCGCGCCGGGGATCAACACGGAGCCGATCACGAGGTCCGCGTCCGCCACGGTCTCGGCGATGGACAGGTGGGAGGAGGCCAGCGTGCGGAAGCGCCCGTTGTGGGTGGCGTCCAGCTGAGCGAGGCGCTCCAGGTTGATGTCCAGCACGGTCACGTCCGCGCCCATGCCCGCGGCGACGACGGCCGCGTTCTCGCCCGCGACGCCCGCGCCGATCACGGCCACGCGTCCGCGGCGGGTGCCGGGCACGCCGCCGAGCAGCACGCCCGAGCCGCCCTGCGCCTGGGTGAGGTGGTAGGCGCCGGCCGTGGGGGCGAGGCGACCGGCCACCTGGGACATCGGGGCCAGCAGCGGCAGGGCGCGGCCGCGGGTGACGGTCTCGTAGGCGATCGCGGTGGTGCCGGAGTCCAGGAGGGCGCGGGTGCCCTCGGCGTCGGCGGCGAGGTGGAGGTAGGTGAAGAGGACCTGGCCGCGGCGCAGGCGGTGGTGCTCCTCGGCCACGGGCTCCTTGACCTTCAGCAGGAGCTCCGCGCGCTCCCACACTTCGTCCGCGCTCTCCACGAGCTGGGCGCCCGCCTCGCCGTAGGCCTCGTCCGTGATCCCGGACCCGACGCCGGCGCCGGCCTGCACCAGGACCTCGTGGCCGCGCCGGGCCAGCTCCAGGACGCCGCCGTCCGTGAGGGCAACGCGGAACTCGTTGTTCTTGACCTCTGTGGGCACTCCGATCAGCATGGGCGCGAATCTAGCGTTCCCGTCGGCAGAGCGGACCAGGTCCCGAAGGATCGTGTGCCCAGACCGCAGAATTGGACGGAATCTTCACCACACAGCTCACAGTGAGGCCGGAACCATGAAGCATCTGCAGTCCCTCGACCGGGTGGACCGGCGGCTCCTCGAGCTGCTGCGGCAGGACGCGCGCCGCACCAACGCCTCGCTCGCGGAGGAGCTCGGGGTGGCGCCGTCCACGTGCCTCGCCCGGCTCAAGGCGCTGCGCGCGTCCGGAGCGGTGCGCGGCTTCACCGTGGAGGTGGACCCGGCCGCCCTGGGGAACGGCCTGGTTGCCCTGGTCTCCGTGCGCATCCGCCCGGGGGCCCGCCACCGCATGGAGGAGCTCTTCGAGCAGATGCGCTGCCTGCCCGGCGTCCAGCAGGTGTTCTTCCTCGGCGGCGAGGAGGACTTCCTCCTCCACGTGGCGGTCGGGGACTCGGAGGAGGTCTCCCGGTTCGTGCTCAAGAACCTCTCCGCGGATCCGGCCGTGGCCTCCACCCGCACCTCACTCGTGTTCCGGCACGAGCACGGTGAGCGGCCCTGGCAGCGGGGCTGAGCGGGCGCGGCCCGCCCGCCGGCGGCAGCGGCGCCTGCTCTCCCTGGGCGGCCCGTCATACTGGAGCGGCGACCACCCTCGCGATCGCCGTGTCCCTCCTTGCCGTCCTCCTGATCATGGTCGGGGTGGTCGGCACGGTCTACCCGATCCTGCCCGGCTCGATCCTCATCCCGTCCCTCGCGTGGGCGTGGATCCTCGGGTCCAGTGCCTCCTGGACGTTCGGCATCGTCGCGGCCGGCCTGGCGATCGCGGGCCTGAGCGCGTCCGCCGTGCTCACGGGCCGCTCGCTGCGCCGGGAGAAGGTGACGCGCGGGCCGATCATGGCCGGCGTCGTCGGGGCGATCATCGGCTTCTTCGTCCTCCCCGTGGTCGGCCTGTTCATCGGCTTCGCGGTGGGCCTGTTCGCCTCGCAGTGGGCGCGCCTCAAGGACGGCCGCGCCGCCAGGGCCAGCTCCGTCAACGCCCTCAAGACCATGGGCCTCGGGATCATCGTCCGCGCCGCCGTCTGAGCGCCGGCCCACCACGACGCCGCCGCCCGCCCCGGGAGGGGCAGGCGGCGGCGGCGTGGCGCGTGATCTCCGCGGTTCAGGCGGGCGTGCCGCCCGTGGCCTCGCGACGGGCGCGGGCCTCGGCCGAGAGGAACCTCTCGTAGGCCGGGAGCGTGAGGAAGTCCGGGAACTCCTCCGCGAGGGCCACCGAGGTGAACACCTCCCGTGCGTCGTCGAACCGGTCGCCCTCGGTGCGCTCGATGGCGGCGAACTCCTCGTCGGTGAGCTGCTGCACCCACTCGCGGGTCACGGTGCGCTCCCCGCCGTCGGTGAGCTTCGCGGTGGAGCCGGCGTTCACCCACTGCCAGAGCTGCGAGCGGGAGATCTCGGCGGTGGCCGCGTCCTCCATGAGGTTGTGGATGGCGGCGGCGCCGTTGCCCCGCAGCCAGGACTCGAGGTAGCGGATGCCGACCTCGATGTTGGTCCGCAGCCCCCGCTCGGTGATCGAGCCGACCGTGGACCTCACGTCGATGAGGGCCGCGGCGTCCGGCACGACGTCCTCGCGGCGGCGGGTGCGGATCTGGTTGGGCTCCTCCCCCAGCACCCCGTCGAAGACCTCCATGGCCACGGGCACGAGGTCCGGGTGGGCCACCCAGGAGCCGTCGAAGCCGTCGCCGGCCTCGCGGCTCTTGTCCGCGCGGACCTTCTCGAGGGCGGCGGCGTTGGCCTCCGCGTCCTTGCGGCTCGGGATCTGCGCGGCCATGCCGCCGATCGCCGAGGCGCCGCGCCGGTGGCAGGTGCGCACCAGCAGCTCGGTGTAGGCCCGCATCATCGGCTGGGTCATGGTGACCTCGGAGCGGTCGGGGAGCACGAAGTCGGCGCCGCGGTCGCGGAAGGTCTTGATGATGCTGAAGATGTAGTCCCAGCGGCCCGCGTTCAGGCCGGCCGCGTGGTTGCGCAGCTGGTAGAGGATCTCCTCCATCTCGAACGCGGCCGTGATGGTCTCGATCAGCACGGTGGCGCGGACGGTGCCCTGCGGCACCGCCAGGAGGTCCTGAGCCCGGACGAACACGCAGTTCCACCAGCGCGCCTCCAGGTGCGACTCCGTCTTGGGGAGGTAGAAGTACGGGCCGCGGCCGCGGGCCATGAGCTCCTTCGCGTTGTGGAAGAAGTACAGGGCGAAGTCCGTGAGGGCGCCGGACACGGGCGAGCCGTCCACCTCGATGCGGTCCTCCATCAGGTGCAGGCCGCGGGGGCGCACGTTGATGGTGGGGTGGTCGGTGAGGGCCTCACCGTTCAGCTGGTACTCCTTGCCGCCGGCGCTCAGGGAGATGGTCCCGCGGATGGCGTCCCGCAGGTTCACCTGGCCGGCGATCACGTTCTCCCAGGAGGGGGTGGAGGAGTCCTCGAAGTCGGCGAGCCAGCCGCGGGCGCCGGAGTTCATCGCATTGATGGTCATCTTCCGGTCCACCGGACCGGTGATCTCCACACGGCGGTCCTTCAGTCCGGGGGCCAGGGGCGCCACGTGCCACGACGCGTCCTCCCGGACCTTGCGGGTCTCGGGGAGGAAGTCGAGGGTGGCGCCCCCGGCGATGCGGTCCCGGCGCTCCTCGCGAAGCCCCATGAGCTCCCGCCGACGCGGCTCCATCGCGCGGTGCAGGGCGGCCAGGAAGTCGATCGCCTCCGGGGTGAGGATCTCCCTCTGGCCGGGGACGGGGTCGCCCAGCACCCGCACGCCGTTCAGCGTGCTGTCGCCGAAGCTCGTCTGCAGGGTCATCATGGCTTGCTCCTAGGGTCTTCGCGGTTCGCAGTCGGGGGAGGAACGGCTCAGTGGAACTGGCCGGCCTCGGTGGACTCCCGGAGGGCCACCGTGGACGAGTCGGGGTTGATGGCGGTGGAGACGGCGTCGAAGTAGCCGGTGCCCACCTCGCGCTGGTGACGGGTGGCGGTGTAGCCGCGCGCCTCGTCGGCGAACTCGCGCTCCTGCAGCTCCACGTACGCGGACATCTGGCGCTCGTTGTAGCCCTTGGCCAGGTCGAACATGGAGTGGTTGAGGGCGTGGAAGCCGGCCAGGGTGATGAACTGGAACGTGTATCCCATGGCGCCGAGCTCGCGCTGGAACTTGGCGATGGTGTCGTCGTCCAGGTTCTTGCGCCAGTTGAAGGACGGCGAGCAGTTGTAGGAGAGCATCTGGTCGGGGAACTCCGACTTGACGGCCTCGGCGAACTTCCGGGCCAGCTCCAGGTCCGGGGTGCCGGTCTCCATCCAGATGAGGTCGGAGTAGGGGGCGTAGGCCTTGGCGCGGGCGATGCAGGGCTCGATGCCGTTGCGGACCTTGTAGAAGCCCTCGGCGGTGCGCTCGCCGGTGATGAACTCCGTGTCGCGCTCGTCGACGTCGGAGGTGATGAGGGTGGCGGCCTCGGCGTCGGTGCGGGCGATAATCACGGAGGGGACGTCGGCGACGTCGGCCGCGAGGCGGGCGGCGTTCAGGGTGCGGATGTGCTGGCCGGTGGGGATGAGCACCTTGCCGCCCAGGTGGCCGCACTTCTTCTCCGAGGCGAGCTGGTCCTCCCAGTGCACGCCCGAGGCGCCGGCCACGATCATGGACTTCATGAGCTCGTAGGCGTTGAGGGGGCCGCCGAAGCCGGCCTCCGCGTCGGCGACGATCGGCACGAGCCAGTCCTCGACGGACTGGATGCCCTCGGAGTGCTCGATCTGGTCCGCGCGCAGCAGCGCGTTGTTGATGCGGCGCACCACGGTGGGCACGGAGTTCGCGGGGTACAGCGACTGGTCCGGGTAGGTGTGACCGGAGAGGTTGGCGTCGGCGGCGACCTGCCAGCCGGAGAGGTACACGGCGCGCAGGCCGGCCTTGACCTGCTGCACGGCCTGGTTGCCGGTGAGGGCGCCGAGGGCGTTGGTGAACTCGCCGCCGGCGTGCTCCTTCGTGAGCTGGTTCCACAGCTTCTCCGAGCCGCGGCGGGCCAGGGTGTGCTCCTCCTGGACACGGCCGCGCAGGCGGACGACGTCCTCGGCGGAGAAGGTGCGCTCGGTGGTGGCCCAGCGGGCGTCGGTCGCCCACTGCTGGGCGAGCTGCTCGGCGGTGGGGGCGGTCTGCTCGGTCATGATCGCTGTCCTCTCGGGAGGGGGTGGGAGGAGCGGTCGGCCGCTTCGTCGCGGCGTCCCGTTCCCCGGGGTGTGTTCTCACTCTGGACCCGCTCGTACGGGTCTGGAAGACGATTCCGGGAAGAACAACGGGCCGTTTTGTCCGCCTGTCATAAATCAGCGTTTCCGGCCAGATTGACGCGTCAACTCAGGGAATGAGGGTCTGCGGGCCCGGAAACTTCTAGAAAAATGACTGAAAGGCCTACCGGAGTGGCCCTCGCCCCCCTACGCTGGCCCCATGGAACCGACCCGCATCGAGGCGGCGGACGCGGGAGGCGGCGCCGTCGACCCCCTCGTCTTCGGCCGCCGCCTGCGCCACCTGCGGCGCGAGTCCGGGCGCACCCTCGCCCAGGTGGCCGAGGCCGCCGGCGTCACCGCCTCCCATCTCTCCCTCGTGGAGAACGGCCGGCGCGAGCCGCGCCTGCAGCTCGTGGGACGCCTCGCCGAGACGCTCGGCGTCGGCGTGGAGGAGCTGCTGCGCCCCGACGTCCCCAGCCGCCGCGCCGCCCTCGAGATCGCGGTGGAGCGCGCCCAGCGCGGGCCCCTCTTCGAGCGCCTCGGCCTGCCGCCCGTCAAGGTCGGGGTCGGCACGCCCACCGAGGTGCTCGAGGTGATCGCGGGACTGCAGGCCGAGCTGGACCGGCAGATGGCCGAGCGCGTCTCCACGCCCGAGGAGGCGCGCCGGGCCAACAGCGAGCTGCGCGAGGAGATGCGCCGCCGCGGCAACCACTACGCGGACCTGGAGCGCCAGGCCAGCGCGCTGCGCGCCGTCGTCCGGGACTCTGAGGGCCCGCTGACCCACCAGGACGTCTCCGCCATCGCGGACCACGTGGGCTTCTCCGTGCGGTTCGTCCCGGACCTGCCCCACTCCACCCGCTCCGTGACGGACCTGAAGAACCGGCGCATCTACCTGGCCCGCTCGCGGCGCCCGGCGCACGACCCGCGCGCCGTGCTGCTCCAGGCGGTCTGCTCCGCCGTGCTCGGCCACGGCGAGCCGCGCGACTACTCGGAGTTCCTGCGCCAGCGCGTGTTCACCAACTACCTCGCGGCGGCCCTGATGATGCCGCAGGAGAGCACCGTGCGCGCGCTCAAGGAGGCCAAGGAGCGCCGCGAGCTCTCCGTGGACGACCTGCGGGACCGCTACGGCGTCTCCTGGGAGTCCGCGGCCCACCGCTTCACCAACCTCGCCACCGAGCACCTGGGCATCCGCTGCCACTTCGCCAAGGTCAGCGACTCCGGGGTGTTCCACAAGGCGTACGAGAACGACGGCGTCCGCTTCCCCACGGACCACATCGGTGCCATCGAGGGGCAGCCCGCGTGCCGGGAGTGGACCTCGCGGCAGGTGTTCGACGTGGCGGACCGGCTGGGCTCCTTCCACCAGTACACGGACACCGTGGCGGGCACCTTCTGGTGCGCCGCCGTCGTCGAGCCGACATCCACCGGCCTGTACTCCCTCACCGTGGGCGTCCCGTTCGACGACGCGAAGTGGTTCCAGGGCCGGGAGACGACGGCGCGCAGCGTGAGCCGCTGCCCCGATCCCACGTGCTGCCGCACGCCCTCCCCGGAGCTCGAGGCGGCGTGGGGAGGCAACGCGTGGCCGGCGGCCCGCGCCAACGCCCACCTGCTGGCGGCCATGCCCAGCGGCGCCTTCCCGGGCGTGGACGAGGTGCAGGTCTTCGAGTTCCTGCAGGCGCAGGAGCGCGGCTGAGCGACGGCGGACCCTCGCCCATACTGGGGACGTGACCCTCGCGATCGTCGTCTCCGTCCTCGCCCTCCTCCTGCTCCTCGTGGGGCTGGTGGGCACCGTCTACCCGATCTTGCCGGGCTCGGCTCTCAACCTCGTGACCGCGATCGCGTGGGCCTGGATCCTGGGCTCGACCGCCTCGTGGACGTTCGGCCTCGTGGCCGCCGGCCTCTCGATCGCCGGCATGGGCGCCTCCGCCGTGCTCACCGGACGGCGTCTGCGCCGCGAGCGCGTCCCGCGCGGCCCGATCCTCGTGGGCCTGGTGTGCGGCGCGATCGGCTTCTTCGTGGTCCCGATCGTGGGCCTCTTCCTGGGCTTCGCGCTCGGCCTCTTCGGCTCGCAGTGGGCGCGCCTCAAGGACGGCCGCGCCGCGCTCGCCAGCTCGTGGAGCACGCTCAAGGCCATGGGGCTGGGCATCCTCGTGGAGCTCGGCTGCGCGATGCTCGCCCTCGCCTCGGTGGGCATCGGCGTCGTGGTGCACTTCCTCAGCGCCTGAGCGGCGCGCCGGACTGAGCGTCCCGTCAGTCTGAGCGGGCGCGCCGCCCGGCGTTCCGGGGTCGGGGCAGCCCCGCACGCCCGTCAGCTCGCGAAGGCTCCCGCCAGCCCGATCATGTGGGTGCGGAAGGCGTCGGCCTCCGCGCTGTTCTTCGGCGTACCCGTCTTCGCCTCACCCTCCTCCGCCGCGTCCACGGCGTTGAGCACCAGGCGCACGAACGTCCAGGCGCGCACCCGCTCCGGGTCCAGCCCGGCGACGTCGGCCACGATGTCCGCGCGGATCGCGCGGCACGTGGCCGCCGTCGTCGTCTCCTCCGAGCACGAGCGCAGCCTCCTGGCGGACATCGTGGACGTGGACGCGCACGTGGTGCCGCTGCCCGTGGAGGACCGCCGGGCCGCGGTCGCGGCGCCGCGGCCCGCGCTGCCCCCGCATCTGGAGGGCCTGGAGCGGGACGTGGTGGTGTTCGGCTACCTCTACCCCGGCAAGGGGCACGCCGTGGCGCTGGAGGCGCTCGCCGAGCTGCACCGCCAGTGGGGCCCCGGCTCCGAGGCCCCGGGGCGCGTGACCGCCCTGGGCCCCGTGTCCGCCGGCCACGACTCCCTGGTGCAGGAGCTCGCCGAGGAGGCGCGGCAGCGGGGGCTGGAGTTCCGCGCCACCGGCTTCGTGCCGGACGAGCTCACCGACGCCGCCCTCCTCGCCGCCGCCGTGCCGCTCGCGGCGCACCACAACGTCTCCGCCTCCGGCTCCCTGAGTTCGTGGATGGGCGTGGGCCGCCGGGCGATCGTGCCCGCCGGAGCGCGGCTACCGAACGGCGAGGGAGTAGAAGCCCAGGATGTGCGAGCGCAGGGCGTCGGCGGCAGCGTCCCCGTCCCGAGCGCGGACGTGCGCCAGGACCGCGCGGTGGTCCCGCTGGAGTCCGGCCCGGACGTCCTGCCAGTCGTCGAGCAGGGCAACGGTCTCCTGGACGTACCCGATGGTCGCCTCGCGCAGCGACGACATGACGGTCTCCACCACCACGTTGCGGGCCAGCGACGCGAGGAGGACGTGGAACTCGGCGTCCAGGCGGTGGAACTGCTCCGCGGGCAGGGCCTCGTCGTCCATCCGGTCCACGAGGGCCTCCGCGTCGTCGAGCGCGGCGGCGCGGGCGGCGTCGTCCGCCCCCTGGGCCGCGCGGGCCGCGGCCCGCGCGGCGTCCGTCTCGAGGAGGACGCGCGTGGTGACCACGTCCGCCATGGGCAGGGCCCGCGTGGCGATGTGCATGCGCAGTGCCCAGGCGAGGGCCGCGGAGGGCTGGGAGACCAGGATGGTCCCGGCGTTCGGGCCGGAGCCGGCCGAGGCCCGCAGCAGGCCCATGGCGTCCAGCATGCGCGTCGCCTCACGGACCGAGGTCCGCGAGATCCCGAAGCGCTCGGCCAGGGCGCGCTCTCCCGGGAGCTTGTCCCCGACGGAGAACCCGCCTCCGCGGAGCTCGTCCTCCAGCCAGTCGAGGATGACGGTGTACGAGGGCTGGGCGGGCACGGTGACTCCTGGACAGGGCGGACGGGGCGGGGGTGAGCGCGGCCCCGCGCACCCGTGCCCGCAGGATAGTGGATCCTGCGGGCGCGCTCAGCCGGCGCCGGTCCGGCAGGAGGTCACGGGAGCATGCCGTGCAGCACCGTCGCCTGAAGGAACACGATCAGGCAGACCAGCAGGAGCAGGCCCACGGACCACGGCACCACCGTGCGGAAGATCTTGGACTCCTGTCCCTCCATGCCGACCGCTGTGGCGGCGATGGCGAGGGACTGCGGGGAGATCATCTTGCCGACGACGCCGCCCGAGGTGTTCGCGGCGACCATGAGCGCGGGGTCCAGCCCGGTGTTCTCGGCGGCGGTCTGCTGGAGGGTGGCGAAGAGCGCGTTGGCCGAGGTGTCCGAGCCGGTCACGGCGGTGCCCAGCCAGCCCAGGACCGGGGAGAGGAACGCGAAGGCCCCGCCCACGGCGGCGATGGCCGTGCCCATGGCCAGGGTCTGGCCGGAGAAGTTCATGACGTAGGCGAGGGAGAGCACCAGGACGATCGTCAGCCCGGACCACCGCATGCGCCAGAAGCACCGGCCGATCTCGGCGAGGGCGTCGGTGAAGGAGAGGCGGTAGCGGCCGCCTCCGTCGCGGACCGCGTAGACGGCGGCGACCAGCAGGCCGGTGATCAGCAGCAGGGTTCCGGGAGAGGACAGCCACGGCAGCGAGTACACCGTCGACGAGATGGCCGCGCCGGCCCCGTCGACGAGGTTCCCGTGCAGGCCGGGCCACGGGATCTTCACGTTGCTGGAGGCCAGCAGCTTCGGCACGTCCACCCCCAGCGTCCAGAGCTTCGCCACGCCGAAGACGGCCACCACCAGCAGGTAGGGCAGCACCGCCATCCACACGCGCCCGGGGGTGAGCGCCTCCGTTCGTGCCGGAGTGCGCACGCCGAGGCGCTGGCCGGCCGCGGCCGCGCCCTGGGGGCGCCAGAACCGGAGCAGGACGACGGCGGCGGCCATCGCGAGCAGGGAGGCCACGACGTCGGTCAGCTCGTAGGAGAAGTGCGTCGAGGACCACCAGATGCCGACGGAGAAGGCGCCGCCGATCACGAGCAGTGCCGGCCAGGTCTCCCGCACGCCCCGGACCCCGTCGATCAGGAAGACCAGCAGGAACGGGACGAGCACGGCGACGAAGGGGGCCTGGTGGCCGACGACGGCACCGATGTGCGCCGCGGGGATGCCGGTGAGCTGGCCGGCCGTCGTGATCGGGATGCCGACCGCGCCGAACGCCACGGGGGCGGTGTTGGCGATCAGCACGACCGTCGCGGCCTTGAGGGGCGGGAGGCCGAGGGCGAGCAGCATGGTCGCCGTGATGGCCACCGGGGCGCCGAATCCGGCCAGCGCCTCCAGCATGCCGCCGAAGCAGAACGCGATCAGGACGGCCTGGATGCGGACGTCGCCTCCACCGACCGAGTCGAAGATGGCGCGCATGTCCTCGAAGCGGCCTGAGAGCACCGTGACCTGGTAGAACCACAGCGCCATCACCACGATCCACACGATCGGGAGGAGGCCGAAGACCGCTCCCTGGGTCGCGGAGAGGAGCGCCAGTCCGGCGGGCATGCCGAATCCCAGCACAGCCACCAGCAGGGCCACCGCCAGGGATGCCAGGGCGGCCTGCCAGGCCTTGGCCTTGAGCACGAGCAGGAGCGCGAAGAAGGTGATCAGCGGAAGGGTGCCGAGCAGGGCTGACAGGCCGAGGCTGCCGGCGACCGCGTCGGTCGTCGCGGTGAACGTGGGCACGCGTTCTCCTTGGGGGTGGGGCGCTGGGCCGGGGTGGGGCGGGGTCGCGAGGTCTCGCATCCGTGTGGACTGACCACTGTGGTCTGACCGCAGACGCTATATGGCGTGCATCACGGGCGCAAGGGAGGAGTCCAGTGGCGACCGTGCCCGTCCTGCGGCGGACGCACCCTGCCCGCCGGGGCCGGCCGGGGCGGCGTGGATCGGGTGGGCCTGTGCCACGCGTCACTGCCCTGATATGGTCTGACCACATCGACCGACCCGGAGGGACCGCTCATGAGGATCGCCCTGTTCGCCACGTGCATCGTGGACGCCATGCACCCGCGCGTCGCACTCGCCACGGTGCGCGTCCTCGAACGGCTCGGCCACGAGGTCGTCTTCCCGCCGGGCCAGGGCTGCTGCGGCCAGATGCACATCAACAGCGGCTACCTGGACGATGCGGTCCCCGTGGTCCGCAACCACGTGCGCGCCTTCCAGCGCGCGGAGTACGACGTCGCCGTCGCGCCCTCCGGCTCGTGCGTCGCCTCCCTGGGGCACCAGCAGCCGATGGTCGCGCGTCGCGTGGGGGACGAGGGCCTCGCCCGCGACGCCGCCGAGGTGGCCGGGCGCACCTACGAGCTCTCCCAGCTGCTCACCGACGTCCTCGGCGTCACCGACGCGGCCGCCCAGCTCGACTCGTGGTTCCCGCACGCGGTGACCTACCACCCGTCCTGCCACGGCATGCGCCTGCTCCGGCTCGGCGACCGGCAGAAGGACCTCGTGCGCACGGTGGCGGACATCGACTTCCGCGAGCTGCCGGACGCCGAGGAGTGCTGCGGGTTCGGCGGCACCTTCTCGCTCAAGAACCCGGACGTCTCCGGGGCGATGGCCGAGGAGAAGATCGCGAACGTCGAGCGGTCCGGCGCGTCCGTCTGCACGGGCGGCGACGCGTCCTGCCTGCTCCACCTCGGCGGCGCCATGTCTCGGCGGGGCACCACGGCTCCCGACGGCGGACCCGTCACCACCCTGCACTTCGCCGAGATCCTCGCGGCCACCCGGGAGCATCCGCTGGACGTCTCCGGCCCCGTCGAGCTGTCCATCCCGAAGGAGGCCGTCCGATGACCCGCACCCGCCTCGGCATGCCCGCCGTCCGCCGCGTCCACGGCCAGGGGGACATCGTGCTGGAGACGCCCTTCCCCGCCTCCGCGCGCGAGGAGCTGGGCAACGCCCAGATGCGCACCAACATCCGCCACGCCACCCACACGATCCGCGGGAAGCGCGGCCGCGTCGTGGACGAGCTGCCGGACTGGCCGGAGCTGCGTCAGGCGGGCTCCGCCCTCAAGCAGCGGGTCATGGCCGAGCTGCCCGAGCTCCTCGAGCAGTTCGAACGGAACGTGACGGAGCGCGGCGGCGTGGTGCACTGGGCGCGGGACGCGGAGGAGGCGAATCGCATCATCACGGACCTGGTCACGGCGAAGGGCGTGGACGAGGTCATCAAGGTGAAGTCCATGGCCACGCAGGAGATCGGCCTGGAGGCCGCCCTCGCGAAGGCGGGGGTCGCTGCCACGGAGACCGACCTGGCGGAGCTGATCGTCCAGCTGGGGCACGACCGCCCCTCGCACATCCTCGTCCCGGCGATCCACCGCAACCGCGGCGAGGTCCGGGACATCTTCCTCCGGGAGATCCCCACCGCGGATCCCGGCCTCACGGACGATCCGTCCGAGCTGGCGAACACCGCACGCGCCCACCTGCGGGAGAAGTTCCTCACCACCTCGGTGGCGATCTCCGGCGCGAACTTCGGCGTGGCCGAGAGCGGCACGCTCACCGTGGTGGAGTCCGAGGGCAACGGCCGCATGTGCCTGACCCTCCCGGACACCCTCATCACGGTGATGGGCATCGAGAAGATCGTCCCCACGTTCCAGGACCTCGAGGTCTTCCTGCAGCTGCTTCCGCGCTCCTCGACCGGAGAGCGCATGAACCCCTACACCTCGATGTGGACGGGCGTCACCGAGGGTGACGGGCCCCAGGAGTTCCACCTGGTCCTGCTGGACAACGGGCGCTCGGCCGTCCTCTCCGATCCCGAGGGACGCTCCGCCCTGCACTGCATCCGCTGCTCGGCGTGCATGAACGTGTGCCCCGTGTACGAGCAGACCGGCGGCCACGCCTACGGCTCGGTGTACCCGGGCCCGATCGGCGCGATCCTCTCCCCGCAGCTCACCGGCGTCGAGGAGGGCGAGAACGGCTCCCTGCCCTACGCGTCCTCACTGTGCGGCGCCTGCTATGACGTCTGCCCCGTCGCGATCAACATCCCGGAGATCCTCGTCCACCTGCGCGACGAGGACGTGATGGCCACGCATGCCCGGAAGAGGGAGGAGAGCCGGGTCCCCGTCCCCTCGCAGATGGACGTGCTCATGGCCGGCGCGAAGACGGTCATGTCCTCGGGGACCCTCATGGGCCTGGCCGAGCGTGGCCTGCCCGCCGGCCGCCTGGCCGCCGGGCCGGACCGCAAGCTCGGCTGGCTGCCGGGCATCGCGGGCCACTGGACGGACGAGCGCGACGTCCCCGCGCCACCGCGGGAGTCCTTCCGCACGTGGTGGCGCAGGCACGGACACGAGCACGACGAGGAGAACCGATGACCGCCCCCCAGCCCATCGACGCGAAGAGCGCCATCCTCGGCCGCATCCGCGAGGCCCTGCAGGACGGGCCGACGCCGGACCCCGTGGAGCGGACCTACCGGCGCCACTCCGAGGCGAGCCGGACCGACGTCCTCCATCAGCTGGAGGACCGCCTGCTGGACTACAAGGCGAGCGTGCACCGCGAGGACCTCACCACGGTGGGTGCCCGGATCGGCGCCCTGCTCGGCGCGGGAGCGCGCTACGTGGCCCCCGCGGGGCTGGACCCCGCGTGGCTGCCCGCCGACGACGACGCCGCGGGGCGCGAGCGCCTCGTGGACGGCGCCGCCGGCGAGCCGCTCACCGTCCGCGCGCTCGACGGGCTCGACGCCGTCGTCACCGGCTCCACGGTGACCTGCTCCGAGACCGGCACGATCTTCCTCACCGGCCGCCCCGGCGAGGGTCGCCGGGCGCTCAGCCTGGTGCCCGACCACCATGTGTGCGTCGTGCCCGTCGAGTCGGTGGTGGAGCTCATCCCGGAGGCGCTCGAGCGCGTCCCGCCGACGGCCGTGATCACGATGATCTCGGGCCCCTCTGCCACCTCGGACATCGAGCTCGTCCGCGTCGAGGGCGTCCACGGCCCGCGACGTCTGGACGTGATCCTCCTGGACACCGGCGCGGCCTGACCGCGCTCCCGGCCGCGGGCGGCACGGCGGGGACGGGTGTGGCCCGCGCCCTACAGTGGGCGGATGCCGCCCGTCCCCGCCCACGCCGAGCCCGCCGCGACCGAGCCGCACCGCCGCCGTCGGGCTCCGCTGCTTCTCGCGCTGGCGCTCGCCCTCCTCCTCCAGCTCGTGGTCCTCTACTTTCCGGGCCAGGCCGTGCCGAGCGCCGGGTTCGAGGTGCCGGGCCTGGACAAGGCGATCCACGCGGCGATCTTCGCGGCACCAGCCGCCCTGATCGCCGCCGCCCGGCTCCCGGCCGGCTGGCTCGTGCCGCTCGCCGCCCACGCGCCCGTGTCCGAGGTCCTCCAGCTGACCCTCGTGCCGCACCGCAGCGCGGATCCGTGGGACGTGGCGGCGGACCTCACGGGGGTGGCGCTGGGCGCCGCCGTCGGGCGGGCGATGCGCCGGTGGGCCGTGCCGGGAGGCGGGCGCCGGCGCGGATGCCGTGCGACCCGATTGGAGGATCGTGCACGGCAGGAGTATGCTTCTACGGTGTCCTCGAGCAGAGGGCATGACCTGGGGCTATAGCTCAGTTGGTAGAGCGTTTCGTTCGCAATGAAAAGGTCAGGGGTTCAATTCCCCTTAGCTCCACGGACCGTCCCGGTCCGCGATCCTCACGGATGGCGGACCGGGACTTTCTCGTTCCGCGGCCGAGCCCGGCGGGAAGGGGATCCGGATCACTCTCCCGGACCCCCTTGACAGACCCCGCCCTCGTGTACTTTCCGCGCGCCCCGCGCGCCAGTACAGTCGGCCCGTACGTCTGTTCGCCAGCCGCCCCTCCCGGGCGCGTCGTCGCCCCTCACCGGGCCGAGAGGGGGCCACCCATGCGCATCGCGGTGCTCACCCACATGCTCCATCCCATCCGTTCGCCGTACGCCGGCGGCCTCGAGATGCACACGGCCCTCACCGTGGAGCACCTCGTCCGCCGCGGCCATGACGTCCGCGTGTACGGCCGGGAGGGCACCCAGGTGCCGGGTGAGTTCATCCCGGTCCTGGCGAAGGAGGGCGCCATGGGCGACGGCGACGAGGCCGTCGCCGTGCGCGAGCGCGCGATGGAGGCGGCCTGCGACGCCGTGCTGGCCTCGGACGCCGACGTCGTGCTCAACAACTCCCTCACCCCGGTGCCGCTGCAGCGCATGCGCTCCGCGCCGATGCTCACCGTGCTCCACACCCCGGCCACGCTGAACCGCGTGCTCCGCGTCCTCGACGAGCCCGGGTGGACCGCCCCGAAGCATCACCGCTGGGCGTCCGTCTCCGCGTCCAACGCGATCGCCTGGCAGCACCGCCTGCCCCGCGTGGACGTGGTGCCCAACGGGATCGAGCTGCAGAAGTGGGTCAGCGACGCCGCGCCCGTGCCGGGCCGCGCCGTGTGGGCCGCGCGCATCACGGGGGAGAAGGGCCTGCACATCGCCATCGACGCCGCCCGCGGCGCCGGCATGGAGCTGCACTTCGCCGGGCCGATCTCCGACCAGGCGTACTACGACGACGTGATCCTGCCCCGCCTGGGCGAGGACACCGTCTACCACGGCCACCTGGACCACTCCACGCTGCCGGACATGCTGGCCACCGGCGAGGTGTACCTCTCCACGCCGCTGTGGGCCGAGCCGTTCGGCCTGGCCACGGTGGAGGCCATGGCGCTCGGGGTCCCCGTGGCGGCGCTGCTCTCCGGCTCGATGGGCGAGATCGTGGCCCCGCAGGCCGGCGACCTCGCCGTGCACCACTCCGCCGAGACGCTCACCGACTCCATCCGCCACGCCCGCCGCAAGGACCGCGGCCGCGTGAAGGCCTGGGCCCGCCGCTTCAGCTCGGACACCATGGTGGAGGGCTACCTCGACCTCCTCGAGCAGGTCGTCGAGGACCACGAGGCGCCGCGCTCGTGACCGGCGGGGGCAGGCGGCGCGTCCTCTACTACGCCCACCAGCACGGATCCGGGCACGTCCGGCACGCGGCCAACCTCGCGGGAACAGGGGCGTTCAGCGTCACGGTGGTGACGGCGCATCCCGCCGCGGGGGACATGCTCCCCGCCGGGACCCGTCTCGTCCCGCTGCCCACGGACCTCGTGGACGGGCACGTCCAGCCCGCGCGCTCGCCCCTGCACCACACGCCCGCCGGCCCGGTGATCCGCGCGCGCTTCGCCGCCCTGCTCGCCGCCGCGCAGGAGGCGGAGCCGGACGTGTGCGTCGTGGACGTCTCCGTGGAGGCCGCCCTGTTCCTGCGCCTGGCGGGCTACCCGGTGATCCACCGGCGCATGCACGGCGACCGCACCGACCCCGCCCACGAGCTCGTCTACGCCGAGGCCGACCGGCTGATCGCCCACTACGGGGTCACGCTCGAGGACCCCGCGTGGCAGGCCGTCCACGGTGCGCGCACCACCCACCTGGGCGTCCCGGACGTCACGGGCCGCCTCGGCGCCGCGGCGGCGACGACGGGCGCGGCCCGTCCGCGCGTCGGTGTCATCACCGGCACGGGCGGGGGAGGGGTGAGCACGGCCGCCCTCGCCCGGGCCGCCGCCGCGGTCCCGCACGCGACGTGGGACGTCTACGGGCCCGTCGCCGGAGTCGAGGCCACAGCCGCCCGGCCCGCCGCCGACGGCGAGGCGGGCGCGGGCGAGCCCGCCGACGTCGCGCGCGCGGCCGGCCTGCCGGGGAACGTGCGCCTGCACGGCTGGGCGCCCGACGTCCCCGTGCGGGCGGCCGAGGCCGACGTCGTGGTGGTGTCCGCGGGCCACAACGCGAGCGTGGACGCGGCCCGCTCCGGCCGCCCCGTGGTGCTCGCGCCCGAGCCGCGGCCCTTCGCCGAGCAGCTGTTCTTCGCCCGGGCCGCCGAGCGCGCCGCGGGCGTGCCGTGGTGCGCGTGGGAGGACCCGGACGCGGACTGGTCCGGGGCCGTGGAGCGGGCCCTCGCGGACCCGTCCGCCGCGGACCGCCTGGCCGCCGCCCTCCTCGTGGATCCGGCGGAGTACCGCCGCCGCTGGGAGGACGCGGTGGAGGCGGCGCTGGCCTGAGCGGGCCGAGGGCTCAGTACGCGGCGTCCTCCCGGCGGGCGGCGGCGAGCTCCTCGGGGCCCGGGCGGCGCAGCAGCTCGAGCCGCTCGCCCGCGGGATCCCACGCGATCAGGCCGGCCTCCGCGAAGGCGCGCAGCCACCCCTCCATGGCCCACCGGCCGTGCACGGCACGGAACCGCTTCGCGTTCACCAGGATGTCCTCGAGGTGGTTCACCGGAGGGGAGAAGACGCCGTGGTGCTGGTGGAACACCTCGGCGGGGCTGAAGCGCAGCCGCAGCCCGGCGTCGCGGGCGCGGAAGGCGATGTCGGTGTCCTCGGCGCCGTAGCCGGAGAAGCCCGCGTCGAAGCCGCCGATCCGTTCGAGGTCGGACCGCGCGATCGCCAGCACGAGCGTCCACACCAGGTGCCACTCCTCCGAGGGGCCGGCCGTCAGGTGGGCGCGCCCGTGGTGGGGCACGGAGAGGCGGCGCAGGGCGCCGTCGGTGAGGGGCGGGGACGCGGTGCCGGGCTCGCCGCCCGCGTCCCCGAGGGTGCCCGCGGACGGCAGCGCGGCGGTCCAGCCGGCACCGAGGTAGCGCGGCGTGCCCATCACCACGGAGCCCGGATGCGCGGCCACCTCCGAGGTGAGCGTGCCCACGGTGTCCGCGGCGGGGATGCAGTCCACGTCGAGGAACACGAGCACCTCGCCCGTGGCCAGCGCGGCGGCGGCGTTGCGGGCCTCCGCGAGCGGCAGTCCGCCCCGGCCGGCCACGTGGCCGACCGTGACGTCCAGGCCCGTGGCGGGCACGTCCCCGTCGGGCTGGTCCATGAACACGACCACCACCTGGTCCGGGCGGCGCACCGAGCGCTCGAGCCCGGCCAGCACGCGCGCCAGGTGCTCGTCGCGGCCGCCGGTGATGATGAGCACGGAGACGTCCACGCTGTGCCCGCGGCGGCGTGCGAGCGCCTGCCGGTACGCGCCCACGTGGGTGGCGGCCACGCGGCGGCGCTGGCGCGCGCGCGCGGCCACCGGCACCGGGCGCAGCCGATGCCGGCCCCGCAGGAGCCGCTCGAGGGCGTCCGCAAGGGAGCGGGCGTCGTCCGGGTCGAAGGCGGCGAGGCTGTCCGGGGAGGCCCAGGCACGGGCCTGGTCGGCGATGTGCCCGATGTCCGCCACGGCCACCGGCACCCCGAGGTCCCGGCACATCTCCACCCAGCCCGAGTGCGTGCCCGTGCGGTAGGGCAGCACGGACACGGCGACGCGGCGCAGCAGGGCGTGCAGCTCGGGATCGGCCAGGCGGGCGTGCTGCCACAGCTCGAAGCCGTGGTGCTCGCAGCCCTCCCGCAGGCGCTCCAGGTCCGCCTCGCTGCGCACCGAGTCCTGCACCTCCACGATCACGTGGGTCTCCAGGCCGCGCTCGTCCAGCATCCCGACGGCGGCGGCGAGCGTGGGCAGGAACCCCACGGGGTCCACCTGGGCGCGCAGGTCCTTCGCGTGCACCAGGAGGCGGGCGGGGGCGACGGCGGCGCGCTCCTCCTCGTCGTCCTCGCCGGCGGCGGGGCCGGCGTCGTCCGGGGCGGGGGCGGGGTCCGCCGGGGCGAGCTCGGCGAGGGCGTCGAGCGGGACGATGTGCGGATGCGGCACCACGTGGGCCCGCACCCCGTAGTCGCGGGCCACCGCGTCGGCCGCGCCGGGGGTCAGGGTGAACACGGCGTCGGCGGCCTCCAGGAGCACGGCCAGGCGCCGCCGGTGCAGGGTCTGGTCCGTCAGGTGCGGGTTCTCGAGGTCGTGCACGGTGACCACCACGGCCCCGCCGTGCGCGTGCTGGGCGTCCATGGCCGCCGCGAGCTCGTCCGGGGTGCGGTGCTCGAAGCCGAAGTGCACGTGCAGCACGTCCGGGCGGTGCTCGGCGAGCCAGCACGCGTCGAGCGCCTGGGGCGGCCACCACTGGTGCTCCGGCGCGCCGGGGACGGGAGGGTCCGGCCTGAACTCCACGTCCGGGGCCGCGGAGGCGTCCAGCGGACGCACGGCGCGGCTGTAGGGGTGCCCGGCGGGCACGTGCTGAACGGTGAGGGTCACGGCGGTGGCTTTCGGACGGCGGTGGAAGCGGCGTGTCCGCGTCCCCCCGCGGGTCCGCGCACGTCGTAGGCTGGCCTGGGCGGTGGGCCGGCACGACTCCCTGAGTCGACGCCACCGCGCAGACCACCATTCCACCACGTGAGGAACAGTGACGATGGAGCCGGAGGCGAGGGGGCGCGTGCTGTACGCGACCGTGGGTCCAGACGAGCACGGCGTGACGCGCCACGGAGCCGCCGCGCGGCGCACCCTCCAGGGGCTGGGCGCGGACGTCGAGCCCCTGCACGCCACGGACTCCTCCGACTTCCTGGGGCTCGCCGGGGTCCTCCGGGACGCCGTCGACGACGGCCGGGCGGTCCACCTGGACGTGACGGACGCGCTGTTCGGGCCCTCGCCCGCCGCGGCGGCCGACTGCCTGCTCGAGGTGCTGCCCCCGGCGGTGACGCTCACCCTGCACGACATCCCCCAGGCCGCCGAGGGCGAGGAGCGCTTCCGGCGGCGCGCCGAGGCCTACGCGCGGATCGCGCGGCACGTGGCCGGCGTCGTGGTCTCCTCGGAGCACGAGCGGGCGCTGCTGGACGACATCGTGGACGTGGCCGTGCACGTGGTGCCGCTGCCCGTGGAGGACCGCCGCGCCATGCTCTCCGACACGCAGCCGGAGCTGCCGGAGCACCTGGCCGGGCTCGAGGACGACGTGGTGGTGTTCGGCTTCCTCTACCCGGGCAAGGGCCACGCCGTGGCGCTGGACGCCCTCGCCGAGCTGCACCGCCAGTGGGGCCCGGGCAGCGGGGCGCCGCGCCGCGTGACCGCGCTCGGCCCGGTCTCCGCGGGCCACGACCGCCTCGTGCGGGAGCTGTGCGAGAGCGCGCGGGACCGCGGGCTGGAGTTCCGCGCCACGGGCTTCGTGCCGGACGAGCTCTCCGACGTCGCGCTGCTGGCCGCGGGCATCCCGCTGGCCGCGCACCGCAACGTCTCGGCGTCCGGCTCGCTCGGCTCGTGGATGGGCGTGGGGCGCCGGCCGATCGTGCCGAGCGGCCGGTACGTCCAGGAGATGGCGCGCCTGCGGCCCGGCACGCTGCGGGTCACCGGCGTGGACACCGGTCCCCTGGACTACGCGCTGGCCGAGGCCATCGCGGAGGCCGTGGAGGACCACCGCCGCACCTGGCTGGCGCCCGGCACGAGCCTCGAGCCCGGCCCCGAGACGTGCGCGCGGCGGCTCGCGGACGTGTGGGCCACGGTCCACGGGTGGGCATGACCGCGCCCGAGGTCTCCGTGGTGGTGCCCTACTACCGGGCGCAGGCGGACCTGGACCGGCTCCTCGCGGCCCTCGCCGCGCAGGACCACCCGGCCTCCCGGCTGCAGGTGGTGATCGCCGACGACGGCTCGCCCGAGCCGCCCGCGCTCCCCGCGGAGCTGCCCTTCGCCTCCGCCGTGGTGCGCCACGAGGACCGCGGCTTCCGCGCCTCGGCGGCCCGCGCGCTGGGGGTCCAGGCCGCCGAGGGCTCCGTGCTGGCCTTCCTCGACGGCGACATGCTCCCCGAGCCCGGCTACCTCACCGCCGCGTGCGCCGCACCCGCGGCGAGCGGCCTGGCCGTGGTGGTGGGACGGCGTCGTCATCTGGACCCGCGGCTGCTGGAGGCGGGTGGCTGGCGGCCGGGGGAGTCCGTCCCGGAGTGGGCGCGCCTGGAGGAGCCCGCGTGGCTCGCGCGGGCCTACGCCGACTCCGAGGACCTGCGGCGTGCGGACTCCACGTCCTACCGGTTCCTCATCTCGGCGGTGCTCACGGTGGCGCGCGAGGTCTACGAGGACGCGGGCGGCTTCGACCCCTCCTTCGTCGGCTACGGGGGTGAGGACTGGGAGCTCGCGCACCGGCTGTGGCGGGCCGGGGGAGCGTTCGCGTACGAGCCGCGCGCCGTCGCGTGGCAGGCCGGGGAGGACTTCGGCGGCCGCGAGGACCCGGCCGAGGCCAGGCGTGTGAAGAACCGCGAGGCCCTCGTCCTCGCGCCGAGGATCGCCGCGCCCACCGCACGGGGGCTGAGCCTCGGCCTCGGCGGGGAGGACCGCCCCGCACGGGCGGCCGTGACGCTGGGGGCCGCCGGCGACGCCGCCACCGTGCTGGGCGCGGACGCCCTCCTGCAGGCGTTCCCGAGCGCCCGGCTCCTCGTGCGCGGGGCGCTGGGCGACGCCGCCGCGGCCTGCCTGACCGACGAGCGCGTGGCGCTCGAGGCGCCTGCGGGGGAGCCGGATGCGGCGGGGCCGAGTGACCCCCGCGTGGCCCTGAGATCCGCCCCGGACTGGGGCGTCGACGTCGCGGTGCCGGTGCGCCCGGCCGAGCCCGGCGCGCGCCCTGTGCCGAAGGACGCCTCGGACTGGCTGCTGAGGCTGGAGCGGGACGGCGTGGAGCGCGTGGAGGTGACCGACGAGGCGGGCGACGTCCTCGCAACGCTGACCTCTTCCCGCGCGCGGTGGCGCGAGCACCGCGAGGGGGCCGTCCCGCCGGCGCGGACGCTGCGGGTCCGCGCGGCAGATCTGGGCTGGCGCGCGGTGGAGGCCGAGCCGGACCTCGAGGCCTGGTGGGGCGGCTGGGGCTGAACCGCTGACGGCGGACGCGCCGTCTCGATAGCCTCGAGGCGGGACGGCGCTCGCAGGACCGCTCCGAGCACCATGATCTGACGACGGAGGCACGCACGTGGCGAACTGGGACGAGGGCCGGCTGCGGCACTACGGGCACTTCTACGGGCTCGAGGACCTGCCGGAGGGGGACCTGCTGCTCGTGTGGGGCAACTGCCAGGCGGAGTCGTACCGGCGGCTGCTCGGCGGCGAGCCGGGCACGGCCATGCTCGGTGACTCCGGGCTGAACACGGTGCGCGTCCCGCCAGCCTTCGAGATCCAGCCGGACGAGGTGGAGCACCTCGAGCGCCTGCTGACCCGCACCCGCGCCCTCGTCACGCAGCCCATCCCCCACGACTACCGCGGCATGCCGATCGGCACGGAGCAGCTGATCGCGCAGCTGCCCGAGGATGCCCCGGTGGTCCGGATCCCGGTGGTCTACGACACCTCGCGCTTCCCGTGGCAGGTGACCCTGCGCAACTGGAAGTTCGCCCCCGGCGCCGCCGAGCGGCCAGGCGAGGACCCGCCCGTCGTCCCCTACCACGACCTCCGCGTGCTCGCCGAGGCCGCCACCGGCCAGCGCCGCGAGGTGGCCCCCGAGGCCCTGCGCGCGGCCGCGGCGGCGTCCGTACAGGCGCTGCGTGCCCGCGAGGAGGCCAAGCGCACCGTCGGCATGGCGGACATCGTGGCGGCGGAGCGCGGCACCGGCTTCTACACGGTGAACCACCCCACCAACGTGGTGCTCACGCGCGTCGCCGAGCGCACGGCCGAGCAGGTCCCGTTCGAGGTGCAGGTCCAGCCCGTGCCGGAGACGCGCGTGCTGCTCGGCGGCGTGCGCGCGCCGCTGCACGCCTCGGTGGTGGAGGCCCTCGACCTCGAAGCCGAGCCCACGGAGGACTGGAGCGTGGGCGGGGAGCTCATCCCGGACGAGCAGATGCGCCAGACGCATCTCGAGTGGTATGCGCAGAACCCGCTGGCCGTCGAGGTCGGGATGCGCAAGTACGCGGACCAGCTGCGCCTGCTCGGACTGGCGGGCTGATCGCGATGACGACGACATACGACGTCCTCATCGTCGGCAGCGGCAACGCGGGCATCTCGCTCGCCGCCAAGCTCCTCAAGGACGGGGCGGGGCGGATCGCCGTCGCCGACGGTCAGCAGGTGCACCGCTACCGCCCCATGCTCAACTACGCCGCGGGCGGCCAGGCGGACATGGCCGGGTTCGAGCGGTCGATGCGCGCCGTGGTCCCGGACGGCGTGGACTGGATCCCGGACCACATGGCCGCCGTGGACGCCGACGCCCGCACCGCGACCACGTCGACCGGACTCACCGTCGGCTTCCGTCACCTGGTGCTGTGCCCGGGTCTCACCCCGTGGTGGAGCGCGATCGACGGGCTCCGCGCGGCCTACGGGGCCGGCTGGGCCGCGAGCGCGCACGTGCCCGAGTACGTGGAGCCCGCGCGTCGGCTCCTGGCGGGCGTCGCCGCGGGGGACCGCGTGGTGGCGAACGTGCCGGCCGAGCCGTCCTCGTGCGGCGGCACCGTGCTCAAGGCGCTGTTCCTGGCATGCGCGGCGTGGGAGCGGGCGGGGATCCTCGGCGAGGTGGCCGTCCATCTGGTGACCCCTTACGACCGCATCCTGGACCGCCCCACCATCGACGACGCCTTGGCCGACGCCGCGGCGCGATACGGCATCCACGTGCACCCGCGTGCCGAGGTGACCGCCGTGGACCACGCGGCCCGCACGGTGACGCTGAGCACCGGCGAGCGGATCGACGGGGTGGACGCCGCCTACGTGACCCCCGTGGTGCACGCCCCCGAGTTCATCGCGGAGGCGGGCCTGGGCGACGGCGGCCCCGCCGGGCTCGCGGACGTGGACCCGGAGACCCTGCGCCACCGGAGTCATCCGCATGTGTGGGCCCTCGGCGACGCCGCGACGGTGCAGACGCGGCCCTCCGGCGGCGCCCTGCGCAAACAGGTCAAGACCCTGGCGCAGAACATCCAGGCGGCGGACGACGGCGGCGAGCTGCAGCGCTACGACGGCTACACGGTGATCCCCGTGATGGTCAGCCGCGACGAGCTGGTCCTGGACGAGCACGTCCGGGACGGCGCCGAGGACCGCTCGATCCCCGGCGTGGACGTGACGAAGCCCCGCCGGAGCACGGCCGTGTTCGACCGGTTCGGCCAGCCGCGGATCTACTGGAACCGGCTCCTCAAGGGGAAGGTGTGAGGTTGTAGGGGCATCCGGCTCCAGGCGTGTGGACAGGATCCCGGGCCCGGGGTGGGACGGGCGCATGACTGAAGCGCCCTGGGTTTCGTTCCGAGGTCAGGACGCAGCGGGCGCTGAATGGGACTGGTGCACCCTCACTCGGACGCCCGCTCGGGGAGGCACCTCACGTGGGCCGATCCGACGGGGTTCAGTCTGCTCGGGCCTCGGACACGGACTCCTTGAGCACGGCGAGCTCCGTCTGCGACAACTCTGTGCCCGTGACTGGCAGGACGTCATTTTGCTCGACCGCAAGCACGCCCTCTTGTAGGTTGACCGGCGTCGGATACCACCCCGCGTCTACAAGGTTGAAGAGATACAGGTCTCCGGCCCCCGCGGTCAGCACCGGAGCGCCGCTCAGCTCGAACTTCTGGTCATCCTTGACCCCGCCTAAGATGCTGAACTCCAGGGTCTCACCCGGCTGCACATCACCCTTGACGACCGTTTCGACCTGCACGGTGTACACGGTTGAGGGAAGGGCCATTGGCTCCGGGTCCTTGGGGTTCGGCACCGCGCCAGGCTCCTTCATGAGGTCCCAGACTTCAACCCGAGATGCGATCACCCGGCCCACAACCGAGTAGTCCGACGCCTGCTGAACGTCCTCGGCAGTGCTGTAGCTGACGTACCGCGCGTGAAGGGTTTGAGTCTCCGCCGCCGACGTCTCCGGTGTGGCGGAGTGGGCCGTTGACTCCTTCCCGGCCTGAACCGAGGCAGTCATTGCAGGAGACGGCACTTGCGCTCCCTCCACCGCCTCCGGGGCACTGCAGCCCGCAAGCAGGAGGCCGGCCGCGACTATGCCTGCACCGATGGGAAGGGAGGAACGAGGTGACCTCATCAGAGTGATCCCTTCAGGATGGAGGTGGGAATGGACATCGGGCACTGAGCGGTCGGGCTGCGCAGCGACCCGTCATAGCGTCGGACCCCGTCAGAGTCGCATGCGTAGGGGGGACTTGTCCGCGGTGGAGGCGTCCCGGAACTGGCCCACCAGCTCCATCATCTGACGGTGTTGCTGCCGATCGACGGCGAGCCAGGTGAAGGAGGACATGCATTCATCCTGCCGGACTCGTTCAGCGCCTCCGTCACGCCGGGACATCACCTCGCCTCGTCAATCCACCCCGCCCATCAGCCTCACCCCATGAAGATCGGATTCCGCAAGCCGTCCCTGATGAAGTCGCTCAAGGCTCGCACCACCGGGCGCGCCAAGCGCACCGTGAAGCGTGCCCTCATTCCTGGCTAGGGCCGTCCCGGCATGGGCTGGCCGTGGGACCCGAAGCGGGCCGCCTACAACGCCGTCTACCGGCGCACCACCTTCGGCCGGGGCGACGTCCTGCGAATGTTCCGCTGACCACCGCTCCACCACCCTCCGCCTCCACGCCCCGGCTACCCTCAGCACCATGAGCCGCGACGTCCCTCCCGCCCCCGGCGTCACCGTGCCCCGGCCCGCCCCCGGCTCCCGTCAGCGGGCCCTCGTGCGGCGCTCGCCCCTGATCCTCGCCGCGCTCGTCCTCCTCGTCGGCGCCGCCGTCCTCGCCGCGCAGGGGGACCGCGAGGCGGCCGTGCTCAGCGTGCAGATCGCCATGGTGGTCCCCGTGCCGATCGCCGTCGAACGCGCCGCGCGGGTCCGCCTGCCCCCGTCCCTGCACGCCATGTACGCGGCTCTGCTGATCGCCGCCCCGTGGATGGGCGCCGCCCTCGGCCGGTACGCGGCCTGGCCCTGGTGGGACACTGTGGTGCACTTCTACTCCGGCGTGCCCATCGCGCTGGGCTGCGTCCTCGTCCTGGGTCTCGCGGCCGCCCGCCGCGGCCTGGCCATGCCGCCCGGGCTCGAGGCCATCACGGTGGTGGCGCTGCACTCGCTCGTGGCCCTGCTCTGGGAGGTCGGCGAGTTCACTGCGGACCAGGTGCTCGGCGCGCACACCCAGAAGGGCAACACGGACACCATGACGGACCTGATCGTCGGAACCCTCGGGGCCCTGCTGGTCGCCCTCGCCCTCTACGCGCACCGCACCCGTGGGCCCTTCGCCTGGATGACCCGCTTCACCGGTCGCTGAGCCGGGGCGGGCGGTGTCGCGTCCCCGCCCGCCCCGGCCCCGCCCGCCTCACGCCTGGATCGTGTGCAGGCGGTGCTCGCCGTCGGCCACCCCGAACACCGCACGGGTGCGCACCGAGGAGCCGAGCTCACTCACGTAGTCGAGCACCTGGAAGCGCGCCTCCAGCAGGTCCCGCGTGACGTCCAGGCGCAGGTAGCCGCGCAGGTCGTTGTTGAACGTGATGTGCGGGTTCCACGCGAGCGCCTCCGCGGCGGCGTCGGAGCCGTCGCCGCCGGAGGTGATCGAGGTGGTGATCAGCTCCACGCCCACCGGCGCCGAGGAGAGGTCGTTGAAGTCCCGCTTCACATCGGAGGCGAACGCCTCGTGGATGTCGCCGGTCAGCACCACCGGGTTGCGCACGCCGGCCTCGACCCAGGCGTCCACCACGCGCTCGCGGGACGCCACGTAGCCGTCCCAGGAGTCCATGTCGCCCCAGACGAGCGGGCCGGCGCTGCGGTCGTACTGCACGAACGGCACCTGCTGCGTGATGAGGTCCCAGCGCGCCGTCGAGGTCTCGAACCCCTCGCGCAGCCACGCCTCCTGCTCCGCACCCGTGATGGTGCGCCGCGGGTCCCGTGCGTCGGCGTCGACGACCTTCACCAGGTCCAGGTTGGCCTGGTCCGAGCGGTACTGGCGCGTGTCCAGGAGGTGGAAGGTGGCGAGGTCGCCCCACTGGATGCGCCGGTAGAGCTGCAGGTCGATGCCCTGGGGCACCGAGGACGCGCGCAGCGGCATGTTCTCGTAATAGGCGCGGAAGGCGGCGGCGCGGCGGGCCAGGAAGTTCGGGTCCCAGAGCTCGGGCTTCTCGTCCGCCCAGTTGTTCTCCAGCTCGTGGTCGTCCCAGATCACCAGCCACGGCGCCGCCGCGTGCGCGTCCTGCAGGTGCGGGTCCGTCTTGTACTGCGCCATGCGGGCCCTGTACTGGGCCAGCGTGCGCGACTCCCCGTTCTTGTGCGCGCGGGGGACGCCGGAGGAGACGGGGTACCCGTACGGCATGATCTCGTAGTAGTAGTCGCCCAGGTGCACCATCAGGTCCGGGCGCTCGGCGGCCATGTGTCCGTAGGCCGTGAAGTAGCCGTGCTCCCAGTTCGCGCAGGAGGCCACGGTCAGGCTCAGGTGCTCCGGGGAGGAGCCGAAGGCCGGGGCGGTGACGGTGCGGCCCGTGCGGGAGAGGTGCCCCAGCGCGCGGAACCGGTAGAAGTACTCGCGGCCCGGCTGCAGCCCCGTCAGGGTCACGTGCACCGCGTACCCGCGGGATCGGTCCGTGGCGACGGTGCCCGAGCGCACGACGCGCGTGAACCGCTCGTCCCTGGCCACCTGGTACTCCACCGGGAACGACCGGTCCGGCATGCCGCCGAGGCCGTCGAGCGCGAGGGGGTCCACCGCCAGGCGCGTCCAGATCACGGCCCCGTCGGGCCACGGGTCACCCGAGGCGACGCCGAGCGTGAAGGGCGTGGGGCCGGTGGCGGCGTGGGCAGTGCCGGCCGGCGTGGAGATCAGTGCCGCGGAGGCGACGACGAGGCCCGCCCCGCCGAGGACGGTGCGGCGGGAGACGGGGTGGGCCATCGGGTGCGCGGGATCGGTGTGCGAGGTCACCCGTGCAGGGTGGCAGGGGTGGGTGACGTGGACGTGACCGGGCGGTGACGGCGAGGTGGGGTGGCCGGCGGGCGCGACGTCGGTCCATACGACACACGACAATGCGCAAAATTCATTTGCGCTAAGCGTCTATCGACTAAGGCTCGCCCCTCTTGTGCTATTCGTGGGCCGGAGTAATCTCGATTCCAGTAGCGCCGCCCCGGCCCGGGGCGGGCCCGAACCGGGAGGATCACGCCATGACCACCGCCGTCCGCACCTGCGCCGCCAGTGCCTGCGCCTTCAATGCCGAGACGTCCTGCAACGCCCTGGCCATCACCGTCGCCGGCTCCGACCGCACGCCCGGCTGCGGCACCTTCGTCCAGCTGGACGTCCGCCGCCCGGTGACCGAGGGCGCCTCGACCGTCGGTGCGTGCCACCGCCTCGAGTGCACGTTCAACGCCGACCTCGCCTGCACCGCCGAGGGCATCGAGGTCACGGACGTGGCCACCTGCGCCACCTACACGATCGACTGACCTTCCCGCCGGTCGCGCCGTACGCCCGGGTCTCCGCCGCAGGTCGGCGAGGGCCCGGGCGTGCCTCGTCTCGGAGCTGAAGCCGGCCTGGGGCCGTGGCCTCAGGGGTGGGCGACCCGCGCCGGGATCGCGTCCAGCAGTCGCCGCCAGGCGTGCCGGGGGCTGTGGTCGAGCCGGCCTGCACCGGGCAGGGCCACGTGTACCGCGGTGGTCTCGCCGTCGCGGACGCGCAGCAGGGTCACCCCGGCTTCGTCCGCGTCGAGGGCGTGGGCGGGGGACTCGGATAAGGATTCGGTGCCGACCTGCAACGGGGTGCTCTCGCCCGGCAGCAGGCCCAGGGCGACGGCGTCGGCCAGGTCTGCGAGCACCTCGGGGGCGGTGCCCAGCACGTCGTCCGCCAGGTCTGCGAGCTCGGCCTGGTCGACGAGCCCGCGCGACGTGAGCGGCAGGGTGTGGCGGCAGAACACGGCGACGCCGTCGACGTCGTGCAACAGGATCCGCTGGGTCTCGACGACGCCCACGTGCACCCGCGGGCCGACGTCGGCCACGAGGTCCGCGACGCGGCCCCGCAGCCCCAGCTCCGCGACCTCGGCCGAGTCCCGGCACCAGCGCAGGGTGCCGAGCAGATGCACGGACGCCAGGCGGGTGGGGAGAGTGAGGTCCAGGGCGTCGCGCAGGACATCCACGCGCACGTCCAGCGGCGCGGGCGTGTGGAACGCGCCGAGCGAGCCGAGGAGGTTGGGGACGTGGGCGACCACGAGGCGGCCGTCCGCGCTCACGCCGTGGACGGCCGTCGTGAGCGTCTCGCCGGCGCGGAAGGCCGTGACCTCGACGGAGCCCTCGCCGCGGAGCAGCCGCTGGGCCAGCAGCAGACGACGGGACGCCACGGGCGGCAGCGGATGGGCGGGGTGCGTGGAGGCGTGGGCCATGGGGGTCCTTCCGGCGGGGGTCCGAGAACCAGTAAGGCACACCTCACCAAGATACGCAAGGCTGGTGTTGTGTATTTGTAGCGCGGGAGCGTTGGGGGCGTGTGTCAGAGACCTTCTGCGCATCTGACCTTTCTCGGCGGCCGTGGCCGGGTCAGAAGGGTCAGATGTGCAGACGATTCCCGAGGGTAGGTGGAGGAGGGCATGTCGTCGTTGAGTCGTGCCGGGGTGAGTGAGGCCGGAGGGGCGGCCTTTGGTGCGGCCAGCTGGATTCCGCCGAGAGGGGGGCTGTTCTCCGGCCGGCTCGGCTTGAGCTGACGGTGAGGGCGCTGTGGAGGGGTCTGGATACGAACGGTGAGGGGCCGGAGTCAGACCTCCGACTCGTGCAAACCGTGGGCGACGTCCATCCAGACGTGGCGGTCATGCCGCCGCGGGAGGGGGCGGAGCTGATGGAGACGTCGCAGCCGGTGTCCACGTTGTGGCGGGAGCATGTGGGGCAGTTCTCGGGCAGGGCTGGCACCAGCTGGAGTCCGTGGGTCAGATCGCGGACGTAGTGAATGCGAGCGGCGACGAGGTCATCGGTGGAGACGTGGAACGGGCATGTTCCGTCCACGACGCTGGTCAGCCTTCGAGCTCGTAACGGCGGTGGCGCAGTTCCCGCTCGGCGCCTTTCAGCGGCGAACCGGTGAAGGGCAGGGCCGACAGGTCCACCTTCGCAGCTGCTGTCATGGCCACCGACATGGCGGAACGGGCGGCGCGCTGGGGCAGGCCGATGGTCGCAGCCAGGGCATCCCAATGGCGCCGACGCAGGGCCCTCGTGCGCCCGTCCACGGGCAGCGCCATGGTCATGTCCTCGTAGAGGGCGGTGCAGGGCACGTCGTACACCGGGGCGATGCTCCAGCGGCCGCTCAAAGACTGCAGCACCGAGACGTTCTTCGCGTGGAGGTCGCCGTTGCCCGTCAACCACGCGTAGAGGAACTGCAGGTACAGGTTGCGCGTGGCGGTGAGTCGATGCGGAGTGAGGCCGGCCAGGACGTCGATGACGTCCTCCGTGGTGACGTTGTACTTCTGTGCCGGGTAGATGCCGAGGGCCTGTCCGGCGTCTTCCAGTGCGAGGCGCGCCCGTTCGCCGGAGCGGTCTGCAGTGCGGTCGAATCGGCGGACGAGAAGACCTGCCCGTCCATGACGGTCGTGGACCACCGAGTGCTCGGACACGGGGATGCCGAGCGCCGCGGCATGACGCAGATGGAGTGCTTCGTTGACCACGCGGTGGGGATGATCCGGTGGATCCAGCTTCAGCAGGGCGCTGTGCTCCTGAAGGTGCACGGGCACGTTGACCATGGAGGCCGAAGCCTTCGCCTGGACGCCGGGGAGGGCGTTACGGTCAGGCACTCCCGCGAGGACGGCGAAGTCCAGCTTCTGCGGATCGTCCGTGGCGACGGGGGCCTCCGTGCGCAGTCGGTCGCCGGCAGGGACGACCTGCACATCGCCGGGCGCGTCCGTGCCGACGGCCAGGAGCAGGGTGAGCTCGTCGTCGGCCGAGGTCTTGGCCGCCGTGCGCAGAACGGTGAGGCGGTGCCCCTCGGGCAGGAGCCCTGAGAAGAAAGGTGGGAGCCCGCCTCCGGCGGCGGTGACGGGGTCCTGAGCGACCGGCAGCGTGGAGGCCACAGGGTCGCCGGCGTACCCCTCGAGGTAGCGGAAGGTGATGGTTCCCTGTTCATCGCGGGTGAGTGTCCCCGCTGGGACGCCGCCCTTGTAGACGTCCGCGGCGGTGACGCGCTTCAGGTCCTCGAGTGCAGGAGTCGTCAACCGGTGACCTCGAGCTCGAGGCCGAGCACCTCCATGACGGAGAGCACCGACTTCAGGGTGCTCTTGCCGGTGCCGCGCTCGATCTGGCGGACGGTCGCATCCGAGACTCCGGCCAGGTCTGCGAGCTGCTGCTGGGTCAGCAGGAGCTCTTTACGCATGGCGCGGACGCGGTCGCTGATCTTCATCAGCGCCGCGGCGGAGGAGACTGCGCGTGTGGTGGCCACGGCTCTATCGTGGCAGATGAGCAGCTGAAATCCGAAGGATTTCTCGGAATCGGTGATGTTCGCCTGCTGCGGTGGCGTGTCGACGCGGGAAGCCGAAGAAAACTTCGGATTCGGGCCTCCGGGGGTCGGTTGAAGAGGCGCCGTCCTCCTCATCCGAAGAATTCTTCGGAACCTGGCTCTCAGGCATCAGGCGTGCGACTTTTCAGTGCCAGAATGAGGCTGATTGCCACACCGCCGTGCTCCGAAAGGCTCCGCCACCATGCCCTCTCCCCAGAACCTCTCGAACTTCGTGTGGGGGATCGCGGATCAGCTGCGGGGCGTGTTCAGGCCGAACCAGTACGGCACCCTCGTGCTGCCGATGACGATCCTGCGCCGCATGGAGGCGGTCATGGCCCCGCACCGGGAGTTCTTCGCGGAGCTGGCGGTCAAGGAGCATCCGGACTTCGTCCTCGCCAACCTGGTGGAGTCCCGCACGGGCCTGACGTTCTACAACCTCAGCCCCTTCACCCTGGACCGCATCCTGCAGGAGCCGGACCTGCTCCGCACGAACCTGCTGGCCTACGTGGACGGGTTCTCCCAGAACGTGGCGGACCTGTTCACCTACTACGAGTTCGACAAGACGGTCGCCAAGTTGGACGAGCACGACCGCCTCTTCCTGGTCCTGCAGCAGTTCGCCTCCATCGACCTCTCCCCGGAGGCTGTCAGCAACGCGGAGATGGGCACCCTCTTCGAGGACATGATCCGCCGGTTCGCGGCGGCCTCCAACGAGACCGCCGGCGAGCACTTCACCCCGCGCGACGCGGTGAAGCTCCTGGTGGATCTGCTCACCGCCAACGACGACGACGTCCTCACCGGGTACCCGGTCCGCACCGTCTATGACCCCACGGCCGGCACCGGCGGCATGCTGTCCCTGTTGGACGAGCGGCTGCGCCGCATGAACCCGAACGCGGAGGTCCGCCTGTTCGGGCAGGAGCTCAATGACCAGTCCTATGCGATCTGCAAGTCCGAGCTGCTCGGCAAGGGCCAGGACGCGGACGGCATCGCCCGCGGGGACACGCTGAAGAACGACGCCCACCTGACCGAACGCTTCGACTACGTTCTCTCCAACCCGCCCTACGGCGGCGATTGGAAGGCCTCCCGGGCCGCGGTGGAGAAGGAGATTGCCGTCGGCGGCGCTACGAACCGCTTCCCGGGTGGCACCCCCGCCATCAGCGACGGCCAGATGCTGTTCCTCCAGCTCGTGGCTTCGAAGCTCCGCCCGGTCTCGGAGGGTGGCGGCCGGGCCGGCATCGTCCTGAACGGCTCCCCGCTGTTCACGGGCGGGGCGGGCTCGGGCCCGTCCGAGATCCGCCGCTGGCTGCTGGAGTCGGACCTGGTGGACGCGATCGTCGCGCTGCCCACGGACATGTTCTACAACACCGGCATCGCCACCTATGTGTGGGTGCTGGACAACAACAAGCCGGCAGACCGCCGCGGCAAGGTGCAGCTGATCGACGCCCGCACGTTCTTCACTAAGCTGCGCCGCAACGTGGGCTCGAAGAACAAGGAGCTGTCCACGGCGGACCGCCAGCGCGTGCTGGACATCTACCGGGACTTTGACGCCCAGTCCGAGGACAACGCCGAGTTCTCCAAGGTCCTCACCGCGCAGGACTTCGGCTACCGGGAGATCACCGTGGAGCGCCCGCTGCAGCTGCGCTTCGAGGTGGAGGACGCCACCATCGCGGCGGCGCTCGCCACCAAGGCGGTGGACAAGCTTCCCGACGACGGCCGGTCAGCTCTCGAGGCGGCCCTCGCCTCCCTGCGTGGCCGGGTCTGGGACCACCAGCCCACCTTCGTGCTGGAACTGAAGAAGGCGCTGAAGGAGCACGGCGTGACCGCCGGCGCTCCACTGGTGAAGGCCCTGACCGGGGCCATCGGCGTGCACAACCCCGAGGCAGAGGTGGTGACGAACAAGACGGGTGAGCCGGAGCCGGACACCTCGCTGCGCGACACCGAACTGGTGCCCTTCGGCCGGGACATCCACGAGTACTTCGAGTCCGAGGTGGCCCCACATGTGCCCGGCGCCTGGATCGACGAGTCCAAGACGAAGATCGGCTACGAGATCCCCTTCACCCGACTGTTCTATAAGTACGTGCCGCCGCGCCCCCTCGAGGAGATCGACGCCGAGCTCAAGCAGCTCACCGCCGAGATCATCGAGCTGTTGCAGGAGGTGGAGCGGTGACGGAGCTCAAACCACCCGGCGACTGGAAGGTTGAGCCACTCGGCAAGTTCTTCCGAGAGCGGCGCGAGCAAGCATCAGACTCTGAGTATGAACCCCTCTCGGTGTCGATGGCCGGCGTCGTTCCACGCATGGACAACGTCGCGATCTCGTTCAATGGCGAGAATCGCAAGCTCGTTCGGAAAGACGACTTCGTCATCAACAGCCGCTCGGACCGCAAGGGTTCGGCAGGTGTCGCCGACCGAGACGGCAGTGTGTCTCTGATCTCGATCGTCCTGGAACCATGCGGCATCGAACCGCGGTTCGTGCACCACCTCCTGCGCTCGACGTGGTTCCAGGAGGAGTTCTACCGCTGGGGCAGCGGGATCGTCGATGACCTGTGGAGCACGCGCTTTCAGGCAATGAAGCGGATTGGGTTGCCAATCCCGCCTATTGAGCAGCAGCGACGCATCGCGGACTACCTCGATCGCGAGACCGCCACGATCGACGCCCTGATCGAGAAACAGCGTGCTTTGGTACAAGGTTTGCGTGATCGGCGTATTGCAACGGTTGAAAACATGCTGGCGGGAGTTTGTTCGCCAGTTCCAGTCAAGTGGTGCGCAGAGCTGCTCGCTGGGTACGCATTCTCAAGCTCAGATTTCGTTCGGGTAGAGGATGGCCGCCGCCTCCTTCGTGGGATCAACGTCAAGCCGGGCTCCATTGATTGGAGCGAAGCGGTTTCACTGAGCACAACAGCTGCGCCATCATCCTCCGAATATGCTTTACATTCCGGTGATGTAGTCTTGGGCATGGACCGTCCGTTTGTGGGCGGGGGGACACGTGTTGCGCTGGTTGATTATTGTGCAGAAGGTGCCTATTTGGTCCAGCGAGTTCTTCGGCTCAGGCCAATAGCGGGTGTCGATTGCCGCATGCTCGCATACGCACTTGGCGGAACGGTTTTTCGAACGCAGATTGAGACCGAGTTCACGGGCATAAGCGTTCCCCACCTGAGCGAGTCGCAAGTAAGCCGAGTGAAGATCCCAATGCCACCGGCCGATGAACAGCGCGAGATCGCCGACCACCTCGATCACGAGACGGCCAAGATCGACGCTCTGATCGCCAAGGCCGAACGCTTCATCGAGCTCGCCCAGGAGCGCCGCGCCGCGCTGATCACCGCCGCCGTCACCGGCCAGATCGAGATCCCCACGGAGGACTGACCGCCATGGCCATCCACAACGAGAGCGAGCTCGAGACCTACATCTGCGAGTACCTGGAGCAGCACGGCTGGCTCTACTCGCCCAACGATGCCGGGTACGACCGCAAGAACGCGATCTTCCCCGAGGACGTCCACGCCTGGCTGGCCGAGAACCAGCCGGAGGACTACGGGCGCATCGTGAAGGCCGACGCCCCGGCCTCTGCCCAGCAGGCACAGCGGGACCAGATCACCACCCGCCTGATCGACGTGCTGAACAAGCCGCAGGACACCGGCGTCGGCGGCACCCTCAACGTGCTCCGCAAGGGCTTCAAGGTCGGCACCTCCGCCACCCTGCGCATGGCCGAGCCGCGGCCGGCCACAAACCTCAACCCGGCCGCCGTCGCCTCCTACGAACGCATGCGGCTGCGCGTGATGCGTCAGGTGCACTTCAACCCGGCCACCAACCAGTCCGTCGACCTGGTGCTGTTCGTCAACGGCCTGCCCGTGGCGACGATCGAGTTGAAGACCGACTCCACCCAGTCCATCGGCCACGCGAAGAAGCAGTACCGCGAGCGAAACCCCAAGGCCACGCCGCTGTTCGGGTTCGGCACCCGCGCCGTGGTCCACTTCGCCGTCTCCAACCGCGAGGTTTGGATGACCACCAAGCTGGCCGGGAAGGACACCTTCTTCCTGCCGTTCAACCAAGGCGACGACGGCCACGCCGGCAACCCGCTCAACCCGGACGGCTCACCGACGGCCTACCTGTGGGAGCGGATTCTCCAGCGGGACACCTGGCTCGAGATCCTCCAGAAGTTCGTCTTCCTCAAGAAGGAGACCGTGGAGGACGAGCACGGCCGCTCGCGCCGGAAGTCCACGCTGATCTTCCCGCGCTTCCACCAGTGGGAGGCCGTCACCACGATGCTCGCCGCCGTCCGTGAGGAGGGCTCCGGCAAGTCCTACCTGATCGAGCACTCCGCGGGCTCCGGCAAGACCAACACCATTGCCTGGACCGCCCACCGCCTGCTCTCCACCTACGGAGTGGACGAGCAGCGGGTGTTCGACTCGGTCATCGTGGTCACCGACCGCACCGTGCTGGACGACCAGCTTCAGGAGGCTGTCCGGCAGATCGAACGGACCTCCGGCACCGTGGTGGCCGTGGACCGCAAGAACCTCGGCGGTGAGGCCACCAGCAAGTCCGCCCTGGTGAAGCAGACCCTGCTGCAGGGCAACCGGATCATCGTGGTGACGCTGCAGACCTTCCCCGCCGTGCTCGAACTCCTCAAAGGTGACTCGACGCTCGCCGGTCGCACCTACGCGGTGATCGCGGACGAGGCGCACTCTTCCCAGACCGGCTCCGCCGCAGCCAAGCTCAAGCGCGTGCTCACCCCGGACGAGCAGGCCGACCTCGAAGATGGGGGAGAGGCGGACACCGAGTCCATCCTCGCCGCCGAGGTCGCCGCCACCGGACGCCCGGAGAACATCAGCTTCTTCGCCTTCACCGCCACCCCGAAGGACAAGACCCTGCAGATGTTCGGCCGCCCCTCCGGCGAATACGACGAGAAGGGCCAGGAGATCCCGGCCTCCTTCCATCGGTACACCATGCAGCAGGCCATCGAGGAGGAGTTCATCCTCGACGTGTTGAAGAACTTCACCAACTACGGCACCGCCTTCAAGCTGGCCCTGGCCGGACAGCAGGGCGAGTTCCGTCCGGAAGGCGACCGGGCCGCCGTCGGCAAGCCGACCACCGAAGTGGACCAGACCGAGGCGAGCAAGAAGCTCATGCGGTGGGTCAAGCTGCACCCCACGAACATCGCGCAGAAGGTCAAGATCATCGTGGAGCACTTCCGCGCCAACGTGGCCGGACTGCTCGACGGGCAGGCCAAGGCCATGGTGGTCACCGACTCCCGAGCCGCCGCCGTCCGCTACAAGCGCCAGATGGACCAGTACATCCAGGACATGGGGTACACGGATGTGGACACGCTGGTGGCCTTCTCCGGCGAGATCACCGACGACGAATTCGGGCTCGAGAAGGTCACCGAACGGTCCATGAACCCGTCCGTGACCGGCGACCTGGCGAAGGCGTTCGACGGGGACGGCTACCAGGTGATGATCGTGGCCAACAAGTACCAGACCGGCTTCGACCAGCCGAAGCTCTGCGCTCTGTACGTGGACAAGAAGCTCTCCGGCGTGCTCGCCGTGCAGACACTCTCGAGGCTCAACCGTGCGGCGCCCGGCAAGGACACCACCTACGTGCTGGACTTCGTGAACTCTCAAGACGACATCCAGGCCGCCTTCGAGCCGTACTACGCCGGCGCGAAGCTGGAGACGGTGACGGACCCGAACCTGATCCATGACCTGGGGACGAAGCTCGACGCCGCGGGTGTGTACGACTGGGACGAGGTCGACGCGTTCGCCGAGGTGTGGGTCGCGTGGAAGCCGGGGAGCGGGCAGGAGGGCCTGCAGGCCGCGCTGGAGCCCGTGGCATACCGGTTCCGCAAGGAGCTGGCGCATGCGCGGATGAACCAGGACGAGACACGCGTGAACGAGCTCGTGCTGGTGCGCAAGGACATGCGGTCCTTCGTCAGCCTCTACGACTTCCTCTCCCAGATCTACGAGTTCGGGGACACCGAGCACTACAAGCGGGCACTGTTCCTGCGGCACCTGGTGCAGCTCGTGGGCGATCAGCCCGGCGGTGAGGAGCTGATCGACCTGAGCGATGTGCAACTGGTGAGTATCCGGCAGAAGAAGACGTCCTCGGGGGACATCGGGCTGACCGGTGGGGCCGCGCTGAAGGGGACGACCGCTGTGGGAGGCGGGCAGGCGCGTGAGAAGCAGCGCGGGCCGTTGGAGGAAGTGATCGAGAAGATCAACGAGATCTTCGCCGGTGAAGGCGTGGATGCCTCCCCGTCCCAGCAGGAGGCGTGGGTCAGTGCCCTCGTGGCGCCGCTCATGGAGGACGAGAAGCTGCTGGGGCAGGCCGGAGCGAACTCGCTGGAGCAGTTCCTGGCGAGCCCGAACCTGGAACGGTCGGCGATGGGCGCCGTGTACGCGAACGAGGACGCCTTCGCGAAGATGACGGACATCGTGGGCAGGGGCGGGGACCCGTCCAAGATGATCGTCGCCGCGATCGGCGAGTACCTGTACTGGAAGGTGCGGAGCGAGGGGGCCGGGCCGGTGGACGTTGCCGGAGGATCCGGAGAAGCGCAGTACGAGGGGGAAGGGGCGTCGTTCAGGCGCGGTGTGTCGGCTCATGCCGAGCGCAGTCAGCACCGGTGATCCTTGTTCGGTGTACGTCGCGACCACTCGCTAGGTGTAGGAGGGCATGACGTTGTTGACTCGGGCCGGGGCCAGTGAGGCCGGAGGAGCCTCTGCGCAGGAGGTATGAGGCCGATGGTAGTTGT
>NZ_JBFBLX010000021.1:0-38122 GCF_040702705.1 Micrococcus sp. NPDC078436
GAACGTGACGACTCGGTCACGTTCTGTTGGTATCCGCGCGGGATACCAACAGAACGTGACGACTCGTTCCGTGGGGGTGGTTCAGCCGATCACGGCGTGGGCATGCCGCCGGTGACCGCGATGGTCGCGCCCACCACGTAGGAGGACTCGGGCGAGGCCAGGAACACGTAGGCCGGGGCGAGCTCGGTCGGCTGGCCGGCGCGGCCCAGCGGCGTGGACTGGCCGAACTCCGGCAGGTCCTCGGGCTGCTGGCCGCCCGAGGGCTGCAGCGGCGTCCAGATGGGGCCGGGCGCCACGGCGTTCACGCGGATGCCCTTCGGGGCGAGCTGCTGGGCGAGGCCCTTGGTGAAGGTGTTGATCGCGGCCTTCGTGGCCGCGTAGTCCACGAGCTTCTCCGGCGGCATGTAGGAGACCACGGAGGTCGTGTTGATGATCGTGGCGCCCGGCTTCAGGTGCGGCAGGGCGGCCTTGACCAGGCGGAACTGCGCCAGGATGTTGACGTCGAAGGTGGCCTCGAGCTGCTCGTCGGTGATGTCCTCGATCGACTCCTGGGCCACCTGCTTGCCGCCGTTGTTGACCAGGATGTCGAGGCCGTCGAGCTCCTCCACGGCCTTCGCCACGAGGTCCTTCGCGAACTGCTTGTCGCGCAGATCGCCCGGGATCGTCACGGCCTTGCGCCCGGCGGCCTCGATGACCTCCTTGACGTGCTGCGCGTCCTTCTCCTCCTCGGGGAGGTAGGAGATGACGACGTCGGCGCCCTCACGCGCGAAGGCGATCGCGGTGGCCGCGCCGATCCCGGAGTCGCCGCCCGTGATGAGCGCCTTGCGGCCCGTCAGGCGGCCGGTGCCGCGGTAGGACTCCTCGCCGAGGTCGGCCTTGGGCGTCATCTCGGCGTCCAGGCCGGTGCCGGGCAGGGACTGCTCGGGCGGGGTGATGGCCGGGTAGCGCTTGACCGGATCCTGCAGGGTCAGCTGGTCGGTGGTGATGGTGTTCGCGTCGTCGTTCGCCACGATCTGCTCCTTCGTCTCGGGGGACGCGCAGTCCGCACGCCTCGTCCTCCCGACCCTACGGACGGGCGCGGGGGCTGGGCCACGCCTGCGATCCTGGGAGCACCCTGCGAGGCCGCGACGCCCGCCGCCGTCAGGGCCGTGATCGCCAGGAGCAGGACGGTGGTGCTCGCCGCCCCCTCGGCCCGCAGGTCCACGGCGAACTGCCCCACGGTCTCCAGCAGCCACGTGCCGCCGAGGGCCCAGTACAGGCTGGGGGCGGCGTGGAGGAGGCCGGCCACCATCGCGAGCGTGAAGAAGCCCCTCCCCCGGGTCCGCCGCACGGCGCTCCCCGCCGTCAGCGGTCCCGCAGCGCCGGCGTGCCGTGGACCGGCACCGCCAGCCCGGTCACGAGAGTGGCGGGGTCGACGCCAGGGCCCGGCTCCGTGTCATAGGCCTCCCAGAAGACGTCACCGGGCTCGCCGCCGAGCTCCTGCACCTGCGTGATGAACGCGGGCCACGCCTGCGGCAGGCCCTCGTACGGGCCGGTGTGCTTGGCGGTGGCCAGGCGGCAGGCCGGTAGCGACGACGGCTCCACGCGCACCCCATCCATCTCCACGGGACCGGCCAGCGGCGCGGCCAGGGGGAAGCCGACCTCGAGATCCACGGTGTCCCCGAGCCCATGGCGGACGTCGCCGTCGTACCTGGAGAAGGCCGGCCCCACGGGCGTGACCTCGCCCCGCGCGATGGCCCCGCCGAGGGCGGTGAAGGCGGAGTCCATGAACGTGTGCATGTCGGCGGTGGGCTGGTCCACGCCGCGCACCACGGCGGTGGGGAAGCCGGGGAAGTCGATGACCTGGACGTCGGAGAGGGTGCTCATGGGCTCAGTCTGCCCCGGGACGGACGATCCGGCACGTGTCGAGCCATGCTGGGCCGGGCGGAGCAGAGCCATGCCGGGCCGAGCCGAGCCGAGCCGAGCCGAGGGAGGGAGGGAGGGAGGGAGGGAGGGTACGCGATCCAGAAATGCCATGGGTCAACCGGCTTAGCCCATGGCATTTACGGACCGACACCTCCCCGCTCCGCCCACAGCTTGCCGTCACCGGCCACCCCGCCCCCGGCTCACGGTTGGCTGCCCACGGATCACAGCTCAGGGCTCACGGCTCACGGCTCACGGCTCACGGCTCCGCACGATCCTGTGGACAACGTCGCCTCCGCGCCTCGCGCAGGGTTCCATGGATGGCATGCGTCTCTCGCCCGTCGCGCGCACCGGTGCCTTCCTCGCGGCCGAACTCGCGACGATCGAGCGCCACGGCAGCGGCGGCGCCGCGTACGCCGAGGCGTTGATGCGGCACGGTCTCCTCCCGAGCTCCCTCGACCCCGACGACGCCCTGACGTTCCCGCAGACCGTGCAGCTCGCCGGCTGGGCCCGGGTCCTGCGCCCGGTCTTCGGCACCACGAGCGCAACCGCCGCGCCGGACCGCGGCGCCGCCGTCGACGCCCTGCTCGAGCGCGCGGGGGTGCGACTGCGCCTCGCATCCGGCCCCGACCCGCGGTGGCGATTCACGGTCGAGGGCGAAGCGCCCCTGGCTGCCGTGCAGGCGTGCACGGCGGGCGGGCTGGCCCTGTTCGTCCTCGAGGCGGGCGCGGACCGGCTCGGCGAGTGCGCGTCACCGCGCTGCCACGAGCTGTTCGTGGACCTCACGCGCAACGGCAGCCGGCGGCACTGCACGCCCAGCTGCGGCAATCACCAGGCGGTGCGCCGCCGCCGGGACCGGCTGGCGATCGAGGCCCTCTACAGCCCGCCATGCACGAACTCCCCGCCCACGGCCGTGGCCACCACCTCGAGGTCCGCGATCTCCTCGCTCGGCACCTCCCGCGGATCCTCGGAGAGAACCGCGAAGTCCGCGAGCTGACCGGCCACGAGCCGGCCCTTGCGGCCGCCCCAGCCGGTGGCCTCGGCCGAGCCCACCGTGTAGGCGTGCAGGGCCTGCTCCACCGTGATCCTGTCCTCCCGGCCGTACACGCGCCCGGTCTCGGTGCGCCGCAGCACGAAGTCCTGGACCACGTTCAACGGCCGGCCCCCGGCCACGGGACGGTCCGAGCTGCCCGGCAGCACCAGGCCCGCGCGCAGCAGCCGCCCGGCCGGGTAGGACAGCGGCACCCGCGCGGCGCCGATCCGCTCCTCCACCGAGTCGCCGAACGCGCTGATGAAGTTCGGCTGCGTGGCCATCACCACGCTCAGCGCCGCCATCCGCTCGATCTGGTCGTCGCGCACCACTCCGCCGTGCTCCACGCGGTGGGGCATGGCTGGCCGGCCGAAGCGCTCCCGGGCCTCCTCGATCACGTCGAGGGAGAAGTCGAGTGCCGCGTCGCCGATCGCGTGCATGGCCAGGCTCCAGCCCGCCCCCGCCGCGGCCAGGGAGGCCCGCCGCATCTCGCCCGGGTCGCCCTGGAGGTAGCCGCTGCCGTGGGGTCCGTGGCAGTAGTCCTGCGTCATCGCGGCGGTCGCGCCCAGCATGGCGCCGTCGGTGAACACCTTCGTGGGGCCGATCTGCAGCCACTCGTCGCCGACGCCGGTGCGCACGCCGGCGTCGAGCGTCACCTGGGCGCCGTCGTCGGTGTGGCCCTCCACGGGGTGCAGGGCGTCCAGGGTGACCATCGTCTGGAAGCGCGTCTTGAGCAGGCCCTGCGCACGCGCCCGCTGGTAGGCGCCGAACTCGAGGGTGCTGTGGCCGATCCAGCCACCCGCGATCCCGGCGTCCGTCACGGAGGTGATCCCCTCGGCCGCGTACTCCGCGGACGCCCGCTGAAGGCACTCGCCGATGTGCTCGTGCGACTCCGGGTGCAGCAGCCGCTGCACGAGCGACATTGCGGTCTCCTCGAGGAGACCGGTGGGGCGGTCATGCTCGTCCACGTGGATGTGCCCGCCCTCGGGCTGCTGCATGACCTGCTCGGAGATCCCGGCCATGTACAGCACCGCACCGGACACCGTGAACGCGTGCCCGGTGTTGTGGCGGATCAGCACGGGGCGCCCGTTCGCGGCCGCATCGAGGCCGTCGCGGTCCGGCTCGGGCCCGGTGAGGTGGCCCGGGTCGTAGCCCGTGCACGTGACCCACGCGCCGGGGATCAGCTCGTCGGCGCGGGCCCGCACGAGCCGGTAGACCTCCTCGGTGCTCGTCGCATGCTCGAGGTCCACGTCGAGCATGCTCTGCCCGAACCACACGCTGTGCGCGTGGGCGTCGTTGAAGCCGGCCACGACCGTCCGCCCCCGCGCGTCGAGCCGCTCCCGGGCGGTGAGCCCGTCGAGCTCCTCGTCCACCCCGACGACGAGCCCGCGCCACACGCCCAGGCGCCGGGCGTGCGGTCGGGCGGGGTCGCCGGTGCGGATGCGGGCGTTGTCCACGATGAGGTCGAGCTGCATGGGTCCGGGTCTCCTGGGCGGTCGGCGGATCGGGCGGTGGGCGGATCGGGCGGCGGGCGGCGGGCGGCGGGCGGATCAGGACGCGACGTTCCGGGCCACCAGCGCCGCCCATGCCCGGACGAGGGCGTGCACGGCCTCCGGCTGGTCCAGGTGCAGGTTGTGCCCGGCCGCGTCGAGGGCCGTGTACGTGGCGCGCGGATAGTGCGCCAGCAGCCCGAACTGGTCGCGGAATCCCACCAGGTGGTCCTCCCGGCCCGTGAGGATCAGCGCGGGCGCCTCGAAGGTCTCGGCGCTCTCCTCCGGCACCTCGGGGAGGACGTATCGTGCGGAGAGGCGCTCCACGGCGTCCTCGTCCACGAGGCGGATGCCGGGCAGCGCGTTCGCACGGAACCGCTCCCACGTGTCCGGGGTCAGGCGCGGGGACATCTCGAGGAACGGCGCCGCGTCCTCGGGATCGAGGCCGTCCAGGAACGCGGCGTCGCGCTCGCGCACCACGAGCTCCTCGCGGTCACGCTCGTCCTCGTCCGGATCGACGACGGGCGCCAGCAGCGCCAGCCCCACCACCTGCGCCGCGACCACGGCCGCCGCGTGGCGGGCGAGGAGCCCGCCGAGGGAGTTGCCCAGGAGGGCGAACGGGCGCTCCCCGACCTCCTCGCGCAGCCAGGCGAGGAGCCAGTCGGCCAGCTCCGGGAGGCCGCCGTCGCCGTCGAGGGCGGCGGTGCGGCCGAAGCCGGGCAGGTCGACGTAGATCCGCTCGAACGCGCCGGCCTCGGCCAGGGCGTCGTCGAGGGGCAGCAGGAGGCGGTGGTCCACGCCGTTGCCGTGGACGAGCACCAACGGGGTGCCCGTGCCGCGGCGGACGACGTGCGGATGCTCGGGAGTGCGGGTGGGCGCGGTGCGATCGGTCATGGGGTGAGCGTACGAGGCCGTCGCTGGCGTCCGGTGCGTCCGCGGCCCCAGGATGGGCGCATGATCGACCCCACCCCCACCGCCGTCACGGCGACGGCCCGGCTCGCGTTCGCCGTCGCCGCCGTGCTGTCTCTCGGCGGGAACCTGCTCTCGTTCTGGATCGGCTGGCACAAGGACTCGGACCTGGACGCGGGGGCGGGCTACTCGCACGTGTTCGCGCACGGGTGGGAGAACCTGCTGAACCAGCCGACGTACTTCACGTTCCTCTCCAACTTCCTCGTCGGGATCACGTCCCTGCTGCTGGCGCTGCGCCTGCACCGGCCCTCCACCCTCGTCCGGGTGCTGCGGCTGACGGGCGTGGCGTGCATCGTGATCACGGGCGTGGTGTTCAACCTGCTGCTGCGCGACGGCCCCTCGGCCACCCCGCTCGAGGGGTTCAACGACACGGTGCAGCACATCGTCACCCCGATCCTGACGCCGCTCCTGTGGGCCGTCGTCGGCCCGCGGCGGCAGGTGACGTGGCGCGTGGTGGGGCTCTCCACGGTCGTTCCGCTCGCGTGGCTGGCGTTCACCCTGGTCCGCGGCCCGTGGCTGGACTGGTATCCCTACACGATCCTCGACGTCCCCCGGCTCGGCTACGGCGGGGTGCTGGTCTACGTGGTGGCGATCCTCGGGTTCTTCGTGGCCGTGGCCGCGCTGCTGCGCGGCGCCGACGCGGCCCTGGCGCGCGCCGGCGTCGGGGTGGGGGCGGACCGCCGTCGGTGAGCGACGGGGACCCTGAGCGGTCCCGAGGCTGAGCGGCGCCGACGGCGTCGGCCGCCGGCGTCGGCCGGTCAGCGCCCCCTCGGCGGGACGATCGCGATGGAGCGGGTGTCCGGGGCGGTGTCCGCCACGTGGTCCATGGCCGCCTGCACGTCGCCGGTGCGCTGGTACTCGGCGTGCACCTGGCGCCACAGGTGGGCGTTGCGGGCGCCGATCGTGTCCGGGTCCAGGATCGGGTCCTGGCCGGCGCGGCGCTGGCGGTCGTAGTCCTTCATGAGGCGGATCGCCATGGGGCTGAGCAGCACGAGCGCGAGGATGTTCACCCACGTGTACAGACCGACGCCGAAGTCCGCGAGGGACCACACGAACGCGGAGGTCTGCACGGAGCCCAACACCATCGAGGCGGCCAGCAGCACGCGCGCGACGGCGATGCACGCCTTCTGCACGCCCTTGTCCGGGATCAGGTAGGCGAGGTTGGTCTCCGCGTAGAACGAGAAGGAGAGCAGCGTGGTGAAGGAGAAGAGGAAGACGGCGACCGCCACGAAGGCCGGCCCGAACGCCGGGAGGACCGTGTCCACGCCGGCCTGCACCCACGCCGGTCCCGCGTCGACGCCGGGCAGGTTCTGCGTCAATGTCGACTCCCCGTCCGGGCCCAGGACGTCGAAGCTGTTCGTGGCCAGGATGACCAGGCCGGTGACGGTGCAGACGAACAGGGTGTCCACGTAGGCGGAGAACGCCTGGGCCAGGCCCTGCTTCACCGGGTGGGACACGTGCGCGGCCGCGGAGGCCTGGGCGCCGGAGCCGGTGCCGATCTCCGTGGAGTACACGGCGCGGCGCACGCCCCACGAGACGGCCGCACCGAGGATGCCGCCGTAGATCGAGTGGGCGCCGAAGGCGCTCTCGACGATCATGGCGAACATCGCGGGGATCTGCTGCCACATCATGGCCACCACGAACAGGCCCACGAGGATGTACGCCGCCGCCATGAAGGGGACGACGAGGCCGACCGTGCGGCCCAGCCGGTGCATGCCGCCGAACACGATGGCGCAGAAGAGGGCCGCCATGGCCACGCCGACCCACAGCGGGTCCCAGCCCCACGCCGCCGTGGTGGCGGCCGTGACGGCGTTGGCCTGGATCTGCGGGCCGGTGACGACGGTGGCGAACACGGTGGCCGCCGCATACGCGAAGGCCAGCCAGCGCCACTGCCGGCCCAGCCCCTCGAGGATGTAGTAGGCCGGGCCGCCGCGGTACTCGCCGCGGATCTTGTGCTTGTAGAGCTGCGCCAGGGAGCTCTCCGCGAGCGCCACCGGGGCGCCGACGATCGCCGTCACCCACATCCAGAAGAGGGCGCCCGGGCCGCCGAGGTGGATGGCCGCCGCGACGCCGGCGATGTTGCCCACGCCGATGCGTCCGCCGAGCGCCATGGCGAACGCCTGGAAGGAGCTCACACCCGCCGACGAGGATCCGCCGTGGACCAGCTGGCCCACCATGTCCTTGACCAGCCGCACCTGCGGCACCGCCATGCGGATCGTGAAGTACAGGCCCAGGGCGAGGAGCCCGACGACCATGGTGAGGCTCCACATGAGCTCGTTGGCGGACGTGATGAAGTTCTCCATGGGATCCCCCAGGTCGACGACGAGTCCGTGTGACTATACCCACACCCGAGCCGGTGACCTGGCCCGAGCCGTCAGGAGAGGGCGGCCGCGGCCCCCGGAGGGCCTGCGCCTCAGACCAGCCCCTTCTCCTTCAGCCAGGCCGCGGCCACCTCGGAGGGCTGCTTCTTCTCCGCGCCCGAGTTCTGCGCGTTCATGGCCATCAGGTCCTCGGTGGTCAGCTCCGCCTGCACGGCGTTGACGGCCTCCTTCACCGGGTCCGTGGCCTTGTCCTGCGCCATGATCGGCACCACGTTCTGCGGGGTGATCATGCCCGAGGGGTCCTCGAGGGTCACGAAGCCGTTGTCCTTGATGGCCGGGGTGGTGGAGAAGATGTTGGCCAGGTCCACGTCGCCGTCGGCGAGGGCGCGCACCGTGAGGGGGCCGCCGCCGTCGCTGATGGCGGTGAACTCCATCGCGTCCTCCGGGACGCCGTAGACCTCGGTCAGCGCGCTCAGGCCGGCGCCGTAGTCGCGCTGGGCGAGCTCGGGCAGGCCGCCGATGCGCAGGGTGCCGTCGTAGTCCTTGAGCTGGTCGAGCGAGGTCAGGCCGTGCTCCTGCGAGAACTCGGCCGTCACGTTGTAGGAGTCCTTGTCCTGGGCCTCGGCGGGCTCGAGCATCACGAGGCCCTGCGGCAGGGCCGCGCGGAGGGCGTCGGCCACCTCCTGCGGGCTCGTGGCGGTGGCCTCCTTGTCGTAGAACCCCAGCAGGTTGCCGGTGTACTCGCCGATGAGGTCGATGGACCCGTCCTCGAGGGCGCTGAGGTACACCTCGCGCGCGCCGATCTGCATCTTGCGCTCCACGGTGATGCCCTTGGCCTCGAGGACCTGGGCGTAGAGCTCGCCGATGATCTCGGACTCCGCGAAGTTCGCCGAGCCCACGGTCACGGAGCCCGAGCCGCCCGCCGACGACGACGACGCACCGGACGCGGCGGCCGTCGTCGGGGTGGAGGAGGCGAGGGGGTCGGAGCCGCCGCCGCACGCGGCGAGCAGCGGGGTGGCGGCCAGCAGGCCGAGGACGGCGCGGCGGCGGGGGTTCGGGACGGAGGCCTGGGAGAAGGCGGCGGCCATGGTGGGGTCCTTTCGAATCGGGGAATGCGGCTCAGGCAGGTGCGCTTCCGGGGCCTGCGCCGCGGTGCGGGCGCAGTCCCCGAGGGGTCACGAGGCGTTGGGCGGTCAGCAGCACCGCGTCGGAGACGAGGGCCAGGAGGGCGATCAGCACGGCGCCGGCGAGCATGGCGGGGTAGTCCTGCACCGCGAGCGCGTCGAACAGGTAGCGGCCCAGCCCACCGAGTCCGAGGTACGCGGCCACGGACGTGGTGGCCAGCACCTGCAGGACGGCGGAGCGCAGCCCGCCGACGATCATGGGCAGGGCCAGCGGCAGCTCGACGGCGCCGATCAGCTGGGCGGTGGAGTGGCCGTGGGCGCGCGCGGCGTGGACCACCTCGCGGGGCACGGCCTGGAGTCCCGCGTACGTGCCGGCCAGCAGCGGGGGCACGGCGAGCACCACGAGCACGATCACGGTGGGGATGAGCGCCTGGCGCAGGCCGATCTGCAGCACGATCGCCAGGAACGTGAGCAGGCCGAGCGTGGGGAGGGCGCGGAGGGCGCTGGAGAGGGCGACGACGGCGCGCCGCCCCTTGCCCGTGTGCCCGATCCACACGCCCACCGGCAGCGCGATCGCGGCGGCGAGGAGCAGCGCCAGGGCGGAGTAGCCGAGGTGCTCGAGCACGCGGGCGGGCACGCCGTTCTCCCCGCTCCAGTGGGCGGGGTCGGCGAACCACGCGAACAGGTCCGCGATCATCGGGCGCCTCCCGTCGTCGCGGAGGCGTCGGCCGGCGCGGTGGCGGGGTCCCCGCCGAGGGCCAGGGCGGCCGCGGGCCCGGAGCCGGCGCGGTCCTCCGCGGGCGCCCGCCGGGCGCGCCGGGTCCACGGCATGAGCAGGGCGGCCAGGCCCACCAGGAGCGCGTCGACGGCGACGGCGAGGATCACCGTGCCCACGATCCCCGCCCCGATCTCGGCGAGGAAGGCGCGCGCGTACCCCTCCGTGAACAGGGAGCCGAGGGACTGCACGCCGATCAGCGCCCCCACGGAGACGAGCGAGAGGGTGGAGGCGCTGACCACGCGCAGACCGGCCAGGATCGACTCGCCGGCCTGCGGCAGCTCGACGCGCCAGAACAGCTGCCACGGGCTGTGGCCCTGGGCGCGGGCGGCGGTGAGCAGGTCGCCGTCGACGGCGTCGAATGCCTCGGAGGCGCTGCGCACCAGCAGGGCGGCGCCGTAGAGCGTCAGGGCGATCACCACGTTGAGCGGATCGAGGATCCGGGTCCCGATGAGGCCGGGGAGGATCACGAACACGGCGAGCGAGGGGATCGCGTAGACCACCCCGGAGCCGCCGAGCAGGAGGCGCCGGCCGATGCGGGAGGCGTTGGCCAGGCGGGCCACGGGGACGGCGATCAGCAGGCTCAGGAGGATGGCCGGGGCCGCGATGAGCACGTGGCGCAGCGCCAGCTCGCCGATGAGGTCGAGATTGCTCCAGATCCAGCTCACGGGGCCACCAGGGTCCCGGCCACGCGGCCGGCGGCGTCGACGACGGTGGGCGTGCCCGCGCGCTCCTCCACGTGCAGGCGGCGCCGGTCCCCGCCCACGAAGCGGGCCACGAAGTCCGTGGCCGGGCGGAGCAGGACGTGCTCCCCCGTGCCGCGCTGCTCCACGCGGGCGCCCTCGCGGAGCACGAGCACCTCGTCGCCGAGGAGGACGGCCTCGTCGACGTCGTGGGTGACGAAGAGGATGGTCTTGGCGAGCTCGCGCTGGATGCGCAGCAGCTCCGCCTGCAGGTCTGCACGGACCACGGGGTCCACGGCGCTGAAGGGCTCGTCCATGAGCAGGATGTCCGGGTCGGCCGCGAGCGCCCGGGCCACGCCCACGCGCTGGCGCTGGCCGCCGGAGAGCTGGGCCGGGTAGCGCTGCGCGAGCGCCGGGGTGAGGCCGACCATCTCCAGCAGCTCGTGGGCGCGGGCCTTCTCCGCGGCGCCGGCCCGGCCGGCCAGGCGCGGCACGGTGAGGACGTTGTCCAGCACGGTGCGGTGGGGCAGCAGGCCGGCGTTCTGCATGACGTAGCCGATGCGGCGGCGCAGGGTCACGGGGTTCAGGGAGGCGACGTCCTCGCCGTCCACGAGCACGCGGCCGGCGGTGGGGTCCACCATGCGGTTGACCATCTGCAGGAGGGTGGTCTTGCCGCAGCCGGAGGAGCCGAGGAGCACGACCGTGGCGTGGCGCGGGATCTCCAGGCTGAAGTCCTCCACGGCGCGGGTGCCGTCCGGGAAGGTCATCCCCACGTGCTCGAACCGGATCATGCGGGGCCTCCAGGATCGTGACGCGGCGGTGCTGCCGGGCGCGCTCGGGACTCCACCCTAGGACGCGCCCGCGGCGCGGGTACAGGGGCGGGGGGCGGAGGTGGAACGTCAGGGGCCGCGCTCGACGCGTCAGCAGTCCCGGCGCATCACCAGCCGGGGCCGACCCGAGCCCTTGGCCTTCGTCTCCCCACCACCGCGAAGCCGGCCGTGCCGAACATGGACCACGTGCCGGCGAAGGCCATGGTGAGGTCGATCCGGTCCGGTGCAGCGCTGGCGTCGGCCGCGCGATTGTCGATGGGGTGGGCCTCGACGGCCGGGGCGCCGAGGCGCGGGATCTCCGTGCGCGGACTGATGCTGCACCAGGCCACGGGCTCGCCGTCGGCGTACCCGACGACGCCGGGCGCGACGTCCCGGGCCGCGAGCGCGCGCATGGCGTCCTCGCGGGTCTCGCCGAGCTCGCGCATCTGCGGGGCGGGCGGGCCGTGGGTGGTGCGATCCGGAAATGCCATGGGCTGACGCGGATAGCCCATGACAATTCCAGGTCGAGGTCGGCGCCCGGGGCGTCAGACCTGCGGGTTCACCCCTCGAGCTCCCGCACCGTCGCGGCCAGCTCGATGCGACCCTCCATCGGGTCGGCCATGATCTGGCGCAGCTCGGCGTCGGCGAACGCGTCGTCGTCGAACGCCTCCATCAGAGCGATCATCGAGGGGTGCGGGAGCGCACCGCCGGGGGCGTCCTCGAGGAGGTCCACGTCCTGCTCGCCCGCGGCGAACGCCGCGTAGCGCTCCACGCGGCGCGGCAGCACGCCGGTGACGGTCTCGAAGCCCTCCGCCGCGAACGAGGGCGGCACCTCACCCGCCACCGGCAGCGCGAGGACCATCTCGACCGTGGTCGCGCCCCGCGCGCCCGGACGCATCGCCGTCCACATCGGGCCCGCCGGCTGGAGGCCCGCGGCAACAGCAGCTTGGCCGAGCGCCCCGAACTGTTCGTTGGCCCCGGCGTTCGCCGCGTCGGCGTCGAGGGCGTCCAGGTGCAGCTCCATGACGACGCCGACCCACGCGACGGCCTCGGCGGTGCGCTCCCGCACGACCGGCGCGCCGTCGTCGGGACCCTCGGCGTGCGCGCGGGCCAGGGTGAGGGCGCGGTCCTCCAGGTCGCGACGGCGCCGCAGCGCCTCTGCGTGCTCCTCCAGCAGGGCAGGCATCCGGTCGGGCTCCTCGAGGACCGCCTTGACGTCCTCCACCGCGAGCCCGGCGGCGCGCAGGACACGGATCTGCACGGCGGCCCGGACCTGACTCGGGGCGTAGCGGCGGTAGCCGGAGTGCGGGTCGACGTCGACGGGCGCGAGCAGGGCGCGATCGTCGTAGAACCGAAGGGCCTTCACGGACAGGCCTGTGGCGAGTGCGAACTCGCCGATGCTCATCAGGGCGGTCATGGGGTGATCCTCTCTCGGGGGTGCTCCCAGCGTGGGCGCTCCTCCAAGGGGAGGGTCAAGGCGGATCCGGGCGGTCTTGGCGTGGAACGCCTCGGCTCGAGACGCCCGGCACGATTGCGGGCGCGGGGCACGGGCGGCGAGACGAGTCGGCCCGCCGACACCTCAGACCTCCAGCAGCACCTTGATCTCGCGGCGCTCGTCCATGGCCTTGTAGGCCTCGGCGGCCTCGTCGATCGGCAGGCGCTTCGTGAAGACCTTGCCGGGCTGGATCTCGCCGGACTGGATACGCTCGATCAGCTCCGGCAGGAAGCGGCGCACGGGGGCCGGCCCACCCTCGAGGTGGATCTCGCGGCCGAAGAGGGCAGAGCCGTCGATCGTCTGGTCGTGGGAGACGCCCACGAACCCGACGTACCCGCCGGGCCGCACGGAGGCGAGCGCCTGGTCCATCGACTCCTGCGTGCCCACGGCCTCGCACACGCCGTGTGCGCCGTAGCCGTTCGTGAGCTCCTTGACCTTCGCGGCGCCCTCCTCGCCGCGCTCGGCGATGACGACGTCGGCCCCGAACTCCCGCGCCAGGGCGGCGCGGTCCTCGTGGCGGGAGAACACGATGACCTGCTCCGCGCCCAAAGTCTTGGCGGCCAGCACCGCGCTCAGGCCGACGGCGCCGTCGCCCACCACCGCGATGGTCGTGCCGGGGCCGGCCTGCGCAGCCACGGCGGCGTACCAGCCGGTGCCGAGCACATCCGAGGCAGCGAGGTAGTCGGCCAGGCGGTCCGGGTCCGAGGGCTCGCCCCCGGGCACCTTCACGAGGGAGCCGTCGGCGAGCTCGACACGCATGTACTGCGCCTGGCTGCCCGTGTACTCGCCGGCGTTGACGCAGCGGGACTGGTAGCCGGCCTGGCAGATCTCGCACGTGTTGTCCGAGAGCATGAAGGAGCCGATCACGAAGTCGCCGAGCTGGAGGGTGGCGACGTCCTCGCCCTTCTCCACGATCGTGCCGACGTACTCGTGGCCCATGCGCCGGTGGTCCACCTCATTGTGGCCGCGGTAGGGCCACAGGTCCGAGCCGCACACGCACGCGGCGGCCAGCTTCAGGACCACGTCACCGGGCTTCTGCACGCGCGGGGTGTCCACCTCCTCAACGACGACGTCGCCCGGGGCGCGCATGACGACGGCCTTCATCGTCTCGGGGATGGCAGGGGTGGTGGAGGTCTGGGCGGTCATGGTCTGTCCTCTCGTCTGGCCCGGCGGTCCGGGCGGCGGTGTGCTGGGACCAGTCTTCCTTCCCTGGACGGTGGGGACGACGGATCGGCGACGCAGGCGGGGCCGGTGGATGGCCGCGTGCCAGCGGTTCGGCAGACCCCTCGAGGCCCCGCTCCATGACGATGCCGCCGAGCCTGGGTGCGTAAATACAGGCACTTCGTCCTGAAACCCGACCCGCGGTGCTTGAGGAAGGTGCTCCAGCCGTCCCGCGACGCAGGCCCCACCCCACACGGGGGCGGGGCCTGCGGCCGCCCCCGCGGGGCCACCCAGGCCGCCACGTGAGGCGACTCGGTCAGGAGGTGGCCAGCGCGTAGGCCGCGCAGCCCTGGATCTCCATGGAAACCGTCAGACGCTCGAGGGAGATGTTGCGGGCCACCGTGTCGTCCGAGGAATGGTATTCGGGCTCGAGGAAGAATCCGTCCCGGTGGAGCCAGCCGAAGTTGCCGCTGTCCACGCCGACCTCGGAGAAGGAGGCGTGGTCGGATCGGCCCATCGGGAAGATCTCGCCCATCTTCGTCCGGTACCCCAGTCGGTCGCCGGCCGCCAGCACAGCCTGGTTCACCGGGTTGGAACGCCCGTTGAGCTCCAGGAGCCAGTACTTCTCGGCCGGCTCCCAGCTGGTGGCGATCATGTCGTTGTTGAAGACCCCGCGCAGCCGGGCACGCTCCGCGTCGGCCAGGTTCCGCGCATGATGCCGCGAGCCGACGAGGCCGACCTCCTCCGAGCCCCAGAAGCCGAAGGAGAGATCGGCCACCGTCGGCGATGTCGCCATGACCCGCGCCAGCTCGAGGCACAGCGCGGTGCCGGAGCCGTTGTCGTTGGCCCCGCGTGAGCCGATGACGCTGTCGTAGTGGGCTCCGACCATCACGCGGTCCCGCGTCCTGCCGGCGGCCCCCTTGCGGCCGGGCCGAGTGCCGATCACGTTGGAGCTGCGGGTGTCGCGGTACTCCATGGTGGTCACGGTCAGCCGGGCTTCACCCGCACGGAGCAGCCCCAGCAGCTGCTCCTTCTGGACCTGGCTGACACCGACGACGGGGATGTCCACGCGCGGGACGGTCAGCCGGGGGACGAAGGCGGGCGCCTGGGACGGGGCCGTGGCGTCGCGGCGGGTGGCGATGACGGCGACGGCTCCCCGCTCGGCGGCGGCGACCGCCAGCGGGGTCACGTCCTCGGTCTGCGTGACCACCCGCATGATCACCACGCCCGTCAGGTCCGCAGGGAGATCGGCCGGGGACGAGGACGGGGCGAGGCGCAGCGATCCGCTGACCGTGACGTCCTGGACCGCCTCGGCGGCGGACCCGACGCCCCATCCGAACCGCGCGTCGAGGCCGGCCCCGGACAGGGTTCCGATCCGCCGGTCCGGCACCGCGAAGCGTTCCACCTCCACGGTGTATCCGGCCTGATCCAGCTGCGCGGCGATGTAGTCCGCAGCGCGGTCCTCACCGGGCGTGCCGGTGTAGCGCTGGCCGATCACCTCGGTGAGGTACGTCAGATCGTCCACGGCTCGGGCGGGCCTGATTCGGTTGATGATCTGACGATCCTGACCCGTCAGGCGAGGCGGCCGGACGGCCCCCGGCCGCGTCGCGTCGACAGCCCACGCCGGCATGGCAAAGGCGGTGGTGGCCGCGCCGACCGCCCCGGCACCGCTGAGGGCCAGGAACGATCGACGGGAGAGGCGGGAGGCGGAGATGGGCATGCGGGCTCCTCAGGAGGCGGGGTGGAAGTGGCACCCATCACACCCCATGTCTGGCCCGGCGACAAGATGGCGTGAGGTCGACCGACACACCCCGCTCGGCTCACAGCGAACGAGCGACGCCGGGCGTTACGCTGTGGCTCCCATCACATCCGACTCCCCTCGGAGGCCCATCGTGACCCTCACCCTGCCCGCCCGGCTCGAGCGCACCGCCGCCGAGCACCCCGACTCCCCCGCGCTGGTCCTCGGCGAGGAGCGCCTGACCTACGCGGAGCTGCAGGACCAGGTCCGGCTCCTGGCCGGGCTCCTGCGCCAGGAGGGCATCGGACCCGGCGACCGCGTGGCGCTCATGGTGCCGAACATCCCCGCGTTCCCGGTGGTGTTCTTCGCGGCCCTGCAGCTGGGCGCCGTCGTCGTCCCGATGAACCCGCTGTTCAAGCGCCGCGAGATCGAGTACTACCTGGAGGACTCGGACGCGTCGATGCTGTGGGCCGTGCCGTCCGAGGAAGCCGTGGAGGGCGCCCGCGAGCGCGGTGTGCCGCTGCGCACCTTCGGCGAGGACGGCCTCGCCCCGCACCTCGCGGAGAGCCCCGGCCCGGTGACCGAGACCGTCGAGCGGGACCTCGAGGACGACGCCGTCATCCTCTACACCTCCGGCACCACCGGCCGCCCCAAGGGGGCCCAGCTGACCCACCGGAACATGGGCACCAACGCGGACACCGCGGCGGAGACGCTGATCCAGCTCCAGCACGGAGAGACCGTGCTCGGCTGCCTGCCGCTGTTCCACGTCTTCGGCCTCACGTGCGCGCTCATGGCGCCCGTGACGATGGGCGCCAGCCTGGCGTTGATCCCCCGCTTCGATCCCGCCGTGGCCGCGCAGACCGTCCGGGAGTGCGCGGTGGACGTGTTCATCGGCGTGCCCACCATGTACGGGGCCGTGCTGGCCGCGGCCAAGGACCGTCCGGAGGACCTGGCCAGCCTGCGCCTGGGCGTCTCCGGCGGGTCGGCCCTGCCCGTGGAGCTGCTGCGCCGCTTCGAGGCCACCTTCGACTGCGAGATCCTCGAGGGCTACGGCCTGTCCGAGACCTCCCCGGTGGCGTGCTTCAACCATCCGGGTGAGGAGCATCAGCCGGGCTCGATCGGACGCGCCGTCCGAGGGTGCGAACTGCAGCTGGTGACGCCGGACGGGGCCGTCGTGCCCGAGGGCGACGAGGAGACCCTGGGCGAGGTGTGGATCCGCGGGGAGAACGTGATGAAGGGCTACTGGGGCAAGCCGGAGGCCACCGCCCAGGCCATCACCGAGGACGGCTGGTTCCGCTCCGGCGACCTCGCCCGGCGCGATGCCGCGGGCAACTACTACATCGTGGACCGCACGAAGGACATGATCCTGCGCGGCGGGCTCAACGTGTACCCGCGCGAGATCGAGGAGGTGCTCTACGAGCACCCGGCCGTCGCGGAGGCCGCCGTGGTGGGGGTGCCCCACCCGGAGCTCGGCCAGGAGGTCGCCGCGCACGTGGTGCTCGCCCCCGGCGCGCACGCCACGGAGGCGGAGCTGATCGAGCACGTGAAGTCCCAGGTGGCCCCCTACAAGTACCCGCGCACCGTGAACGTGCGGGACGGACTGCCCAAGACTGCCACCGGCAAGATCCTCAAACGGGAACTGACGCCGGCGGAGTGAGCCCGGGATGACCGCCCAGGCCGGACACACGGTGAGCCTCCCATGACGACCCTGCAGCGCCTGCGCACGGAGGTGGCCCGGCGGTACGCCGCCCTCGACCTGCCCGCCTGGCCTGCCCCGCACCCGGACAGCGCCCCGCCCTGGGAGGAGGAGTACTCCCGGGTGACCGACCCGCAGCGATATCGGATCGCGGCCGCCCGGGCCCGCGTGTGGTCCGAGGTGCTCGCGGAGGCGGGCGCCGCCGTCGCGCCGGACCCGGTGCCTGGCATCCCGCTCGACGAGGCCGGGCGCGCCGACCTGACGGTCCCCGTGGACCGGGCGCTGCGTGTGGCGCCGCCGGCCGGCGTAGACGGCGCCTCCCCCTGGTGGCTGCTGGAGACGGACGTACCCCAGGCCGAGGACGGCGGCGTCCTGCCGGTGATCCGGGTGGCGGTCGGCGCCCCGGGGCAGGTGCACGCGCTGCTCCCGGACTGCGGATGCGACGCCTGCGACCCCGGGTCGGACGAGCTGCTCGAGGCCGTGGACCAGGCGGTCGCGCGCGCGGTCGGGACGGGGGTGAGCCTGCGGGGCCGTCACGGGCAGCGGCGCCGGGACTGGCACGTGCACGGGCGCTCGGACGGCACGGCCGAGGGACAGGGACGGGTCCCGGGATGGCCGTTCGAAGCGCTCACGGACGCCTGCCGAGACCTGGCCGCCGGCGGCCGTCCGAGGCTGCCGCGCGGGACCGAGGCGACCGTGCGGGCAGGGTGGTTCCCGGAGACGTGAGGGGGCGGAGTCGCCGGGTGCCGCCGCTCAGAACAGTGCCGCCACCCCCCGAACAGCGAGCGGGAGGAGCCGCACGGCCCGCACCACGGTGAACGCCGTGACCACCGAGACGAGCACCCACTCCCGCCAGGACCCGGTCCGGCCGAGCAGGGGGAGCCGGAACCGTCCGGAGGACTGCCACCACCGCAGGCGCGCGGGAGGCTCCGGACTGAGCGGCCAGAGCAGGGCCACCCCGTTGTCGGTGAGGGCGTCGCCGAGGATGTGCACGCTCACGCCGACGGCCACGGAGGCGGGGATCCACCACAGCCCGTCGCTGAGGACGGTCGCCGACACCGCGACCAGGATGCCGAGTGCCCACGCGGCCCTCCATCCCCGGTTCGGGAGCAGTCGGAGGGCCTTGGCGGCCACGGCCGCCAGGAACGCGGCGATGACCCCCTGCCCCGGCGTGTAGACGTGCCCCGCGATCGGCACCTGGATGGAGGCGGCCGCCGTGGCGATGGCGGTGAACGCCGCAATCCCCACCAGCGAGTGTGTGCCGCGTCGATGCCCGCCGGCCACGTGGCGGATGCCGCGACTCATCCACTCGGTCAGGGGCGGCAGGGCGTGGACGACGGTGGCGCGGGGGTGGTCCCAGTCGCTGATCATGGCCGCGCCGGCGGTGGTCACGGCGCCGAGCAGCTGGAGTTCGGCGGGCAGGTGCAGCACGGCGACCGGCGACTGCCAGTGCGTGAGCGCCAGCCAGGCCGCGGCGCCGGTGACCGCGTGGGACGGGCCCATCATGGGTGGGGTCCTCTCGTTCGCAGGACCGGGCCGCGTCACCGCGCCCGCGAGGGCCGGCGGGCGGCCCGCGGGGAAGGAAGAGGACCAGGGTGGCAGGCGGGGCGGACACGGTAAGGGCGACGCCGCAGCCGGAGCGGGTCGAGGCGGCTGCCCGGCCGCTGGGCAGCCGCCCGGCCCCTCACCCCGTCATCGCCAGCACCAGCGGGGCCAGCAGGGCGGTGAGCACGCCGGAGCAGGCCATGGCGAGGGCGGAGAACGCGCCGGTCTTCGGCCCCTCGGCGAGGGCGCGGGCGGTCCCGATGCCGTGGGAGCTCACGCCGATGGCCAGGCCGCGCACGCGGGGGTCGCGCACGCGCAGCCGGTCGAGCACCCAGGGGGCGAGCACGGCGCCGAGCACGCCGGTGAGCACGGGGAGCACGGCGGCGAGGGAGACGATCCCGCCGCCGGCGTCGGCCACCGCCATGGCGATCGGCGTGGTCGCGGACTTGGGGGCGAACGTGGCGGCCAGCGCAGCGTCCCCGCCCATCAGCCGCACGATCAGCACGGCGCTCACCATGGCGGTCAGCGAGCCGACGGTGACCCCGACGGCGATCGGCAGCAGCAGCTTCCGGATGTCAGGCCCGGCCCGGTACAGGGGGACGGCGAGGGCCACGGTGGCGGGGCCCAGCAGGAAGGTGAGGTAGCTGCCGCCGATCATGTAAGTCTCGTAGTCGATGCCGGTCAGGGCCAGGAACGCGGCCACCAGCACGATCGTCACGAGCACGGGCGTGAGCAGGGCGGTCTGCCGGGCGGCGAGCCACAGGCGGCGGGCGAGCACGGCGACGGCGAGGGTCAGCGCGATGCTGAACAGCGGTGTGTGCAGGAGCGCGTCCCAGGCCTCCGCGAGGGAGTCGGTGAGTTCGGCGGCGTTCACTGTGCGTCCTCCTTGTCCGTGAGGCGGCGGGCGAGCGGGGCGGCGACGCCGGCGGTGACCACCAGCCCCAGCAGCCAGGGCACCACGAAGCCGACCAGCATCAGCGCCCGGTGTTCCCCGATGAGGCCCAGCACCGCGACAACGCCGACGCCCGCCGGGACGAACAGCAGCGGCAGGTGCTGGAGCAGGTGATGGCTCGCCGTCATCACCGGCGCGTCCTCGGCCGGGCGGCGCCACGCGAGCAGGCCGAGCAGCAGGAGCATGCCCAGCACCGCCCCGGGGATCGGCAGGTGCAGCGTGTCGGCCACGAGCGTGCCCGCCAACTGGCAGAGCAGCAGGATCAGCAGGCCCTCGATCATCGGGGTTCACCTGCCTCGGACGGACCCACGGGGGGCAGGCCGGGGACGACGCCGGTCCCCGCGGCGTCGAGGTGCGCCTGCAGGGCGCGCTGGGCGTCTTCGGCGCGCCCGGAGGCCAGCTGCGCGCAGATCTCGGCGTGACCATCGAGGAGGCGGCTGGCGGCGTCGACGGATCCGCCGGTGGCGGCGTGGATGAGGCGGGCCAGGCGAGGGGCGAAGGTGCGCACGACCTCGTCGAAGGCGGCGTTGCCGCACGTGGCGATCACGTCCCGGTGGAAGCGCACGTCCAGCGCAGAGAACGCAGCGAGGTCGCCGGCGTCCAGGGCGGCGCGCTGCTGCTCCAGGTTGGCGGTGAGCGTGGCGACGAGGGGCCCGACGGCGTCGGGCCGCGCGGCGACCGTGGCGAGGGCGGTGGACTCGAGGAGGCCGCGCAGGGCCGTGAGGTCGGCCACGCTCTGCGGCGTGAGGGCCTGCACGGCCGCGCCCTTCTTGGGGAGGAGCCGCACCAGGCCCCAGCGCTCGAGCTGAAGGAGGGCCTCCCGGGCCGGCGTCCGGGAGATGCCGGCCTCCGTGGAGAGCTGGACCTCGGTGAGCATCTCCCCCGCGGCGATCTCACCGCGGACGATGCGCCAGGCGACGTCGTGGGCCAGGCGGCCGGCAGCCGTGGCACGACTGCCCCATAAGGGGTCGGAGAGTGGAGTCATGCGGGCCAGAATAACCAGATGCATGCATGGATGTATGCATTGTGTCGGACCCGGAAGGCGCCCGGGTGGGGAGGGGCCCATGATGCCGGCGCCCACCCTCACCCCATGACTGTCGCCATCACCCGTCTCGACCCCGCCGGCGCGGACCGCGCGGAGCTCATTGCGCTGCCCACCGGCAACGCGTGGGCCTTCCCTGTGCGCCCCCACCTCACCCGGCCGGTGGCGAAGGAGGCCATCGACGACGGCGGCAGGCACCACACACTGCCGGGTTACCAGCTCCCGATGTAGTCCTCCGAGCCGAGGAGGCCGTGGGTGTCTGCCCAGGCTCCCCAGCGGTCGAGGAGGAGGGGGATGGCCTGGTCCTCCCACCAGGGCAGGTGGACAAGGCCCTGACTCATGCCTCCGCGGTTGAACCGCTCCACGTTGACCTTGTCCTCGTCGTAAGGCTCAGCCCCCTCGAGGGAGCGTTCGAGCGCATCGTGCAGGAGCCGGCCGAGTTCATACTCACTGGCGGGCATGGGGGTGTCGTCGAGCCGTTCAGCGAGCTCCTCCCAGAGACCGACGCTTCCCCGCAGCCCGTACTGGCGGGGGCGGCGGCGGAACAAGTCGCCGACGGTCGCGCGCGCCGACGAATCGGCCTCCACCACGTCCACACCGCGCTTCGCCTGCTCCGCCATGGCCGTGCGGGCCTTCCGGATGCGCTGGCGGAGCACCTGTGCTTCGGGGCTGGTGCCGCCGTAGGTGAGGTTCAACGGCGGGGTGTGCGTGTCGATCACAGGCTTCTCAATGCCCCCGAGCGGTGTCACGTCTGCGAACCTGGCGGGTGCCTGCCACACGCGGACGGCGGGGTGGCGCCGCATCCAGGTGGTCAGCTGCTCGCCGCTCTCCGGGGTGAGGGTGAATCGACCCGCGGAGGCGACGGCGACCGGCTCCAGGTCCAGCCGATCCACCAGGAGTGCGGCCAGGGTGCGGCGCAGAGTGGAGTGCGCGGTGCCGGCATCCGCGAAATGCTTGCGTTCCAGGCGGGCCCGCAGGCTGCCCTCGGCCTTGCCGATGTAAAGCACATCGCTTCGACTGACAGACGTGTCTAATCGCAGCTCGGCTCGCACTGCGTCAGGATCCTGCGAGACAACCGCGTACAGCCCGGTCGAATCCGGCACGACCTCGCCGTCACGCCCACCGATGACCACGCCGCCGTCCTCGACGCGTGCGAACAGCTGAGGGTCGTTCTGCAGAGCATGGGAAGCGGCCGCGATGAGCCCCGCCTTGGTGGTCATGCCAATGTCCTCTCTTCGTCCGGGACATCTACCCCGGCTGCGCCTCGAGCCCACGGAGGGTCCTGGACACGGTAGGCGCCCTGGCGATGGATCGCTGACCCCTCACCGCGCCAGAATCCACCAGTCCTCGGGGCCGAAGACGTGGAGGTCGTCGCATGCGAAGTCGCGCAGCCACGGGACGTGGTCCACGACGCGCAGGTACAGGCCGCGGTGCACGCCGGACTCGTCGCCGATCAGCTGCTCAGCGAACACGTTCATCTCAACGCCAACCGCGCGCAGGAGGGCGGGGCTTCACGCCTCGTCGGGAGCCCGGTCCTCTGCCTCGGCGATGACATCCTCCAGAGCCTGCAGGTGGGGTTCGGCGTCGTCCCCGGCGCCCAGGTCGGCCAGCGCGAGGCGGAGGGCCTCGAGGAGCTCGCCAGCCTCTGCGTCCGCGGCGGTGGAACTCCAGCTCTCCCGCCAGGGCTCCTGAGTGGCGTCCTGCTGCTCCAGGAAGATGAGCCGCTCGACGTCGTCGGCCGGGATCTTGAGTTCCTCATCCCACGCCTGCATGGTCGTGACGTACGTCCGGTACCTGTCGGGGTAGGTCCAGCCGCCGCCGATCCGGACGTCGACGTCCTTCACATGCTCGGCGAACCAGGCGCGCACCACGGAGTCGAGGACGGGGGCGATGTCGGACTCCCGGTGGGCCTTGGTGAGGAAGGAGAGGTACTTGGTGCCGAAGGCCCCGCCGAGGTGCTTGAGGCAGCCGGCCCCGCTCTTGCGCTGCTGCCGAATGTGCTCGAGGGCCGCGGGCCCGCCCTGCTCGAGGGTGATGCGGGTGACGTCGGCGAGCTGCTCCTCGAACCCGGGCTGCGCCATGATGCGCTCCACCCGGGACGGGCCGTAACCGACCCGTCCGTACCCCCACACCATCGCGGCGATGAAGGCGTCCCGCTGCACGGCGCGGTCCTCGGCCGTCACCTTCGCGGCGTAACCGGTGACGACGGCGCGGGTCAGCGGCTCGCACTCGAGGCAGGCAGGCAGGCAGGTCGGGCACGGGAGGCATGTGCCTTCAGTTCCGGCCCGGCCCGCCGCTCCCCTGCGCGATGGCGGTCAGACGGTCCACGTGGGCGGCCCAGCGGTCGGCGTCCCACGGGGGCAGGTTGTTCCCCGGGGCGCGCAGGCCGGCCTGCCCGTCGATCTGCTCCCGCAGGATGTCCGCGTGGCCGGCGTGCCGGGCCTCGTCCAGGGCGACATGCGCGATGATCTGCGCGAGCGTGACCTCCGCCTTGTCGTCGGGCCACCACGCCACCCGCCCGGGGGCGTCGGCGCCGAGGGCCGTGATGGTCTCGTCCGTGTGGGCGAAGCAGCGGCGGGCGAACTCGAGGACGTCCTCGAGGGACTCACCCTCGGCGGCGAACATGTCCACGTTGTCCTCCTCCGGCTGCCCCGCCGCCGCCCAGGGCAGCTGCACCTCGGCGGGGCGGCCGAACGTCTCGCCGAAGTACTCCAGCTCGATGACGGCGGCGTGCTTGACCAGTCCCAGCAGGTTGGTGCCGGTGGGAGTGCGCGGCAGGCGGGCGTCGCGCTCGCTGAGGCCCTCGAGCTTCTGCAGGAGGGCCGCGCGCTGGCGGCGCAGCCCGTCGTGGAGGATCTGCTTGTGGTCCATGAGGTGATCCTGCCCCAGAGCAATCAGGCCGCGAACCCCCGCACGAGCTCAGCCACCCGCTCCGGCGCCTCCAGGTGCACGTCGTGCCCCGCACCGGGCACCTGCACGTGCCGCACATCCGGGCGCCGCCGCCGCATCTCGTCCAGCTCTCCGGCGGGCACGTACCCGTTCTCCCCGCTGATCAGCAGGGTTGGCGCGCCGATCTGCCCCCATTCCTCCCACCGGGGCCGCGCGTGGACGGGCCACAGGGCGGTCTCCAGCACGTCGACGTCGAAGCGTGGCACCCAGCCGGCGTCCGTTTCCTCGAGCCGCTCGCGTCCGTGGCGTACGCGGTCCTTCGGCAGGACTGGGCCTCCGGCACGTCGACGCCGGTCCCCGCCGACGTCGACGTCCCGGGTGGAGCGCGGGGATGGCGCGGTTGCGGGCGGCCCCGCCCCTGACTGGCCGTTGCGCACCGCGCGCCTGACGCTGCGCCCACACCGGGAGGACGACCTTGGCTGGCCCTGCCGGATCGGTGTCTCTGGTGGTGGGGAACGTGGGCATGCCCGTGGGGACGTGATCCTGTGGCTGACGGACCGCGAGTCATCCCGCGGGCCTCACCTCGTGTGTTCGCCTGACCATAGCCGGGGCACTACATACGGCACTGAGGCTGGTCAACCCTGTAGACCGCCCCCGTCAGCCCCGCCGGCCCACACGCGCGGCGAACTCGTCCAGGCAGGCGAGCACCTCGGTGGCCAGCCACACCCGGTTCCGCCGCTGACCGGAGACGGACTGCAGAGCGCCGGCCTCGACAAGCTGGTCCACGGCCCGCTGGGCGGCCGGGCGCGAGACACCCAGCGCCTGGGCCAGATGGTCCACGGTCACGGCGGGTTGCGCGATGATCACCGCGAGCGCCCGCCAGACCGCCGCGTCCCGCCGGGCGGTGAGCCGCTCGCGCCAGCCGGTCAGGGCCTCGTCCAGGTCCGCGACGAGCTCTCGGCCGTTGTCCACGGCGGCCAGGGCGGCCTGCGCGAAGCGGCGCACGATGGGCGCGGGGTCGCCGTCGCGGTAGGCGGTGAGGGCGTCGAAGTATCCGGCCGTGTCCGTGAGGAGTCCCGCGGAGAGGGGCACCCCCATGCGGGTGATCGCGCCGGCCCGGTGCAGGACGGCGTGCACGAGGACGCGCCCGGTGCGGCCGTTGCCGTCCGCGAACGGGTGGATGGTCTCGAACTGGGCGTGTGCGATGGCGGCCTGCACGAGGGCGGGCACGTCCGTGCGTCGCAGATAGGCGAAGAGATCGTCCATCCCGGAACGCAGGCGCTCCGGGTGGGGCGGGACGAACTGCGCCGTGTGCGGCGTGGGTGCCCCTCCCCCGATCCACCCCTGCGCATCGCGGTAGGCGCCCGGCCGGGCATGCTCCTGACCGTCCATGAGGGCACGATGGGCGGCCAGCAGGGCGGGCTCGTCGAGGTCGGCGGCCAGCCGGGAAGCAGCGCCCATGGCCCTCACGTTCGCCGCCACGAGCGCTGCGTTCGGGCGGGTGCGTTCGCCGAGAGTCGCCAGGGCGAGGGCTCGCGCGCCCGCGGTGATGTGCTCGATCTGCGAGGAGGACGCGGACTCAGTGCGCAGGAGCACCGCGTCGATCGGGGCGATCTCTCCAGTGAGCCCCGGGAGGGCGTGGCTGATCTCAGCATCGAAGCGCACGACGGCGGCCGTCGCCTCCTCGACCTCGGTGGCCAGATCGGAGGGCAGGTCGAACCCGAGTCGGGCGATACGGGCTGGGAGCGCGGCTCGATACGGGCCCGACGCGCGCACGCGAGCGCGGCGGGTGAGGACGCCGGCGTCGTCGGGGTCCGCGGTCCAGGGGCGCTGCTCCCACCCGACGACCCACGGGGTCGGGCGCAGATCGTTGCTCATGCCACAACCTTACGCAACGTTATGTCTAGAGCGTTGCGTACTTCTGGGCGTCGTGAGATGGAAAGCCGTCAGCCCCGGGCCCGATGCTCCGAGGCGAGCATCGCGTCAGTGACGCCGTCCACCCAGCCGCGGGTGCGGTGCAGTGACGCCTCCTTAAAGGTGCCCTCGTGGCGCAGGCCGACCTTCTCCATCACGCGCGGGATGGGCGCGTTGTCCGCGAAGGCGTGAGCCTCCACGGGTCGGACGCCGAGGCCCGCGAAGGCGAGGTCCAGCAGGGCACAGGCCAGCTCGGTGGCGTGGCCCCGGCCGGCGTGGGCCGTTGCTATGGTCCAGCCGATCTCGGCCTGCGCGTCCCGGGCTTCCTCGCGCGGCGCGCCGCGAGGTCGAGGAGGGGCGTGGCCATGGGGTCACGGCAGCGGGCGGCGGTGACGTCCCTCCCCTACTCTCGGCCCCATGGACGTCACCTTCGCTCCGCTCGACCCGGCAGGCGCCGACCGGGACGCGCTCGTCGCCCTGCTCACCGAGAACGCGTGGCCGTTCCACACGCGCCCGCGCGTCAGCCGGCCGGAGGCGGAGAAGGCCGTCGATGGCGGCGCCTGGGAGGATGAGGACCACCGCACCTTCTGGATCGAGCATCCCGAGCACGGCCGCGTCGGCGTGGTGCGCCTGGAGGACCTCACGGACCCCACCCCCTTGTTCGACCTGCGCGTGGCGGAGCGGTTCCGCGGGCGCGGGCTCGGCGCGCAGATCCTCACCGCGCTCACCCGGCACGTCTTCGAGACGATGCCCGCGGTGGACCGCTTCGAGGGCCGGACCCGCGAGGACAACGTCCCCATGCTGCGCACCTTCCGCCGGTCCGGCTGGGTCAAGGAGGCGCACTACCGGCGCGGCTGGCCCGTGGACGGCGGCGAGCCGCTCGCGTCCGTGGCCTACGCAACGTTGCGCCAGGACTGGGCGTCCGGCACGACGACGCCGGTCCCCGCCGACGTCGACGCCCCGCCTCCGGCGGGGCGCAAGGAGGGCGCGGCTGCGGGCGGCCGCGCCCCTGACTGGCCGTTGCCCACCGCGCGGCTGACGCTGCGGCCGCACCGGGAGGACGACTTCAGCTGGTTGCAGGAGATGTGCACGCAGCCCGAGGTGGTGCGCCACCTGCTGGACGAGCCCTGGGACGAGGCGACCGCGCGGGCGAAGCTGGCCAAGCGGATCACGTGGGACGACCTCGGCGGCCCGTCCGGGGCGGTGTCCCTGGTGGTGGAGCACGCGGGCGTCCCCGTGGGTGACGTGATCCTGTGGCTGACGGACCGCGAGCGCGGTGTCGCGGAGATCGGCTGGGCACTGGATCCGCGGCATGCCGGTCAAAGCTTCGCCCGGGAGGCCGCGGCTGCGCTGCTGGACCTGGGGTTCGAGACGTCTGGCCTGCACCGGGTGGTGGCACAGATGGATGCCCGCAACACGGCGTCCGCCCGACTGGCCGAGACGCTCGGGATGCGTCGAGCGGCACACCACCGGCAGGACCTGTGGAGCAAGGGCGAGTGGACGGGCACCCTCGTCTACGCGATGCTCGCGAGCGACCGGGGGGGTGAGGGGCCATCTATGACGACGAAGGCAACGTCAGCTCCGGAAGAACAGCCTAGGGCCCCGTGGCGAAAGAGAAATCCCCCACCTGCGCATCGTGGAGAGGCGTGGGGGATGCGGTGATGTGAACGTTCGCATCCATGCGCACCGAGGTCGGCGTGTCGGGCGCAATCCGTGCCGCCGAACGGACTTCTACGCTCACCCCATGTAGCTCGACACCGTGAGGGGGTGGACTCGCGAGGCTCACCAGGTGTGCGGACCGAGGTCCTCGAGGATCTCCAGGTCGAGAAGCCACTCGTCAGGGCGGGGAGTCTCGGGGAGCACCGGCTCGTAGGCGCTGACGTAGACGACCTCCCCCATACCGAGGCCGGTGGCCTCCTCCGGCTCAAGGACCGTCAGGTCAGCGTGGCCGGGGACGCGGTCGATCTCGGCGAGCCGCCCCGAGGGCCACACCTCGTGTGCCGCCCTCACCACGGCCCGCACACGACGCAAAGGGATCGACCAGGCGGGGCTGCCGTCGTCGTGATGGGTGACGATCCAGCCTGCAGAGGCCAGGGGCCCAGCCTGACTCACTCCCCGGGAGGGCAGCAGGATCAGCTCGTGGACTTCCCCCACGGCGATCGGGTCACCGCAGCATGCCAGCTCCCAGTCCGAGAGCGAGGCGCGGCCGACGGCGCCGACGGTGATCTCCATGGTCGGAGTGTAGGGGCGGGGCCTCACCCGTGGGCGCGTGGGGCGTCTTCACCGGTGATGCTGGGGATTGGACTTGAGGCCAGGCGAGTGAAGGCCCGGACAACTCACCCTCACCGCGTACATAGGTTCGACGCCATGACGCGAACGGGAGCCTTCACCATCGCGGGACTGGCCGCCTTCGCCATCTCCACCGGCATCCTGGTTCTCCTGCTGATCACGGGCTCGGAGACGCCTCGGGAGACGATGGCCTTCTTCGCCCTGATCATCGGCTGCTACGCACTGTCCGCGCTCTGCTTCGCTGCGGCGAAACGCGTTCTGCTGGCGCTGCTGTCCGGCGCGCTGGCTGTCGTCAGCTTCCCCCTCGCCCTGTTCATCGGGTACGTCGTGGAGATGCTTCAGAGCCAGCAGTGACACCGCCCGGGGCACGCGTCACCCGGGGCGCTCCACCCTCGTTCCAGCGGGTCAGGGTGAGGTGCCACAGCCCGGGGACCGTGCGAGACGGGTCGCCTCCACGCGCGCCAATGTGCCCCTGTACGAGCGGCTCGGGTTCCGCGAGACCGGGCCCGTCACCGCCTACGGCACCGAGGACCTCACCGGCATGTGGTGGAAGGCCTGACCACGCCCACCCGGCGCGTGGCCGCCGCGTGGATACCCGCGGCCCGGGAGTGACGTCATGGACCTCGGCTCGTGCTGATACAGGATCTCGTGACGTGGCACCGGGTATCGTGAGCCACGCCACTACGCTGTGTCTCCACCGATAAAGGAGCAACCCCTCCATGCCGACCCTGCGAACCGTCCCCCTCTCCGCCGCCACGCGGGAGGACCACCTCGCCCGCCTCCGTGCCACCAGCCCGGAGGCCCCCCTCGACATCCTGATCGTGGGCGGGGGCTCCACCGGCGTGGGCGCCGCGTTCGACGCGGCCACCCGCGGCCTCGACGTGGGCATCGTCGAGGCTCGCGACTGGGCCTCCGGGACCTCGTCCCGCTCCTCCCGCCTCATGCACGGTGGCCTGCGCTACCTCGAGATGCTGGACGTCAAGCTGGTGTACGAGGCGCTGCGTGAGCGCGACCTGCTGCTCACCCAGACCGCGCCCCACCTGGTGCGCCCCCTGCGCTTCGTCTTCCCGTTCTTCCACAAGGTGATCGACCGCGGCTTCATCGGCGCCGGCGTCACCATGTACGACGCCATGCAGTCGCTCGGCCGCCGCCGCGCGATGGGCGCGCACCGCCATCTCAGCCGCCGCTCCATGGCCGCGACCTTCCCCTCCCTCGACGACGAGAAGATCGTCGGCGCGGTGGAGTACGCCGACGCCCAGTTCGACGACGCCCGCCTGGCCATGATGCTCGTGCGCTCCGCCGTGGACCACGGCGCCGTGGCCGCCAACTACACCGCCGTCACCGACTACCTGCGCGGCGACGACGGCCGTGTGCAGGGCGTGCGTGTCCGTGAGGAGACCTCCGGCGAGGAGTTCGACGTGCACGCGCGCGCCGTCATCCTGGCCGGGGGCGTGTGGACCCAGGAGCAGCAGGAGCTGGCCGAGGCCGACGGCGGCCTCGAGGTGCTCGCCTCCAAGGGCGCCCACATCACCGTCCCGCGCGACCGCATCCGCGCCGACGCCGCCACCGGCGTGATCACCAAGACGGAGAAGTCCGTGCTGTTCCTCATCCCGTGGGACGAGTACTGGGTGATCGGCACCACTGACACCCCGTGGGCGGAGGACGTGGCCCATCCGGCCACCACCGCGGACGACATCGACTACATCCTCGAGCACGCCAACGCGGTGCTGAAGGAGGACCTCACGCGTGACGACGTGGTCGCCACGTACGCCGGCCTGCGCCCGCTCCTGCAGCCGGTCACCGGATCCGACGGCGGCTCCACCAAGATCTCCCGTGAGCACACCGTCACCGAGGTGGCCCCCGGCCTCACCGCCGTGGCCGGCGGCAAGTGGACCACGTACCGGGCCATGGCCGAGGACGTCGTGGACTTCGTGGTGCGCGAGACCCACCCGACCCGTCCCAGCCTCACCGAGCACATCCCCGTGCTCGGCGGCCTCGGCTACTCGGAGATCGAGGCGGAGGCGGACCGCATCGCCGCCGACTACGGCCTGGACGAGGCCCGCGTGGACCGGCTCCTGTTCCGCTACGGCACCGTGCTGCGCCACGTGCTCGACCTGATCGACGCCGACCGGTCCCTGAGCGTCCCTCTCGCCGAGGCGCCGCGCTACCTGCGCGCCGAGATCGTCCACGCCGCCCGGGCCGAGGGCGTCGTCCACCTGGACGACGTCATCGAGCGCCGCACGCGCCTGTCCACCGAGGTCCGCGACCGTGGCGTCGCGGCGGCCGAGGAGATCGCGTCCCTCGTGGCCCCCGAGCTGGGCTGGGACGCTGAGCGCATCGCCGGTGAGATCCGCGCGTACAAGGACCTCGTCGCCGCACGCCTCCGCGGCGAGACCGCCCACGACGACGTCACCGCCGCCGGCGCGCTCGCAGCCGCCGACGCCGCCCCCATCCACTGAAAGGAGCCCGTCCATGGGCACGATCTTCCTGTATGAGATCGCCGGCACGGCGATCCTCCTCCTGCTCGGCGTCGGCGTCGTCGCCAACGTCGTCCTCACGAAGACCAAGGGCAACGGCGGAGGCTGGCTGCTCATCAACTTCGGCTGGGGGCTGGGCGTCTTCGCGGGCGTCTACGTCGCTGCCGCGACCGGTGCGCACCTGAACCCCGCCGTGACCGTCGGCCTGCTCGTCAGCGGCGCCGAGGAGTACGCCCCCGGCATCGCCGTGACCCTCGGCACCACGCTCGCGTACTTCGCGGCGCAGCTGATCGGCGCCTTCCTCGGCGCGGCCCTGGCCTGGCTGGCCTACCGCGACCACTACCAGGCGGAGACGGACCAGGGCGCGATCCTGGGCACCTTCGCCACAGGCCCCGAGATCCGCAACCCGCTGTGGAACATGGTCACCGAGCTGATCGCCACGTTCGTCCTGGTGTTCGTGATCCTGCTCTTCGGCTCCACCCCCTCCGGGCTCGGCCCGCTCGCGGTGGCCCTGCTCGTCGTCGCGATCGGCGCGAGCCTGGGCGGCCCCACGGGGTACGCCATCAACCCGGCGCGCGACCTGGGCCCCCGCCTGTTCCACGCCGTCGCGCCGATCCGGCACAAGGGCGGCTCGGACTGGGGCTACGCCTGGGTGCCGATCGTCGGCCCGCTCGTCGGCGCCGTCCTGGCGGGCCTCGCCGCGCCGCTGTTCGTCTGAGCAGCCCGTTCATCTGAGCGGTCTGCCCGTCCAACCCCGGCGGGCACGTTCCCCTGCGGGAACGCGCCCGCCACCCCCACACCCCCGTGACCACCTACGAAGGAGTAGGACATGACCACCCCCCGCTATGTGATGGCCATCGACCAGGGCACCACGTCCACGCGCGCGATCCTCTTCGACCACAGTGGGGCCATCGTGTCCACTGGTCAGCGCGAACACGAGCAGATCTTCCCGCGCGCCGGCTGGGTGGAGCACGACCCAGTGGAGATCTGGACGAACACCCGCGAGGTCATCGGCGAGGCCCTGGCCCGCGCCGAGGTGACCCGACACGACGTCGCCGCCGTGGGCATCACGAACCAGCGTGAGACCACCGTGGTGTGGGACCGCAGCACCGGCAAGCCGGTGTACAACGCCATCGTGTGGCAGGACACCCGCACCGACCGCCTCTGCGAGCGCCTGGCCGGCGACGTCGGTGCGGACCGCTACAAGGAGCGCGTCGGGCTGCCCCTGGCCACGTACTTCTCCGGCCCCAAGGTGGCCTGGATTCTGGAGAACGTGGACGGTGCCCGGGAGGCCGCCGAGAACGGCGACCTCATCTTCGGCACCACGGACTCGTGGCTCGTGTGGAATCTCACCGGCGGCGGCGAGGGCGGCCGGCACGTCACCGACGTCACCAACGCCTCCCGCACCATGCTGATGAACCTGGACACCCTCGACTGGAACGAGGAGATCTGCGCGGACATGGGCATCCCGATGTCCATGCTTCCGGAGATCGTCAGCTCCTCCGCCGAGGTGGGCACCGTATCCGGCCAGCAGCTGCTGCGCGAGACGCCGATCACCGGCATCCTGGGCGACCAGCACGCGGCGACCTTCGGCCAGGCTTGCTTCGAGGTCGGCCAGGCCAAGAACACGTACGGCACCGGCAACTTCATGCTGATCAACACCGGCGAGGAGCCGGTGCAGTCGGACAACGGCCTGCTCACCACGGTGGCGTACCGCATCGGCGACCAGAAGCCGGTGTACGCGCTGGAGGGCTCGATCGCCGTCACCGGCTCGCTGATCCAGTGGCTGCGGGACAACCTCGGGATGATCGGCAGCGCCCCGGAGGTCGAGACCCTGGCCGCCGGCGTGGAGGACAACGGCGGCGTGTACTTCGTCCCCGCGTTCTCCGGCCTCTTCGCCCCGCACTGGGACGCCGCGGCCCGCGGCGCCATGGTGGGCATGACGCGTTACGTCAACAAGGGGCACATCGCCCGCGCGGCACTCGAGGCCACCGCCTTCCAGAGCCGCGAGGTCCTGGACGCCATGAACGCGGACTCCGGCGTGGACCTCACCGAACTGAAGGTCGACGGTGGCATGGTCGCCAACGAGCTGCTCATGCAGTTCCAGGCGGACCTGCTGCGCGTGCCCGTCGTGCGCCCCAAGGTCGTCGAGACCACCGCTCTCGGCGCCGCCTACGCCGCAGGCCTGGCGGTGGGGTTCTGGGCGTCCCAGGACGAGCTCGTGGCCAACTGGGAAGAGGACAAGCGCTGGGAGCCCACCATGGACGAGGAGGAGGCTGAGCGCGCCCTGCGGCTGTGGAAGAAGGCCGTGGAACGCTCCCGCGACTGGGTCGACGAGGACGTCGAGTCGGCCCAGGGCTGAGCCGTCCGATCCATAGGCCGGTCCGGCCGGCCCCGTGCGTCCCGTGCGCCCGGGCCGGTCCGGGCCGGTCCGGGCCCTCCAGAAGGACCCCGAGCAGTTTGGCGTGACAGTCCTCCTGATCCTTGCGCGGTCGGGCGAGGTGCTGTTCGACCTCACGGATCGCGCGGCGATCAGTCCCCTGCCCTCCAGGCGCGAGGTGCCCGGCTGCTCCGACGTCGACCTGTCCTCACCCAGGGTGCCCTCTTCCGCGCGGCTCCCGCCCAAGGCGGCGGTGGCCAGGCAGGCGAAGTAGTCCGCATCCACGTCTCGGCCGTCCTTGATGGCGCTCCGATGTGGAATCTCCTCGGAGATGTTCTCCACGGCCGCGTTGTTCGCCGGGGCCACCACCATTTCGAAGCCGACCACCTCGGGCCAGAGTTTGCGCACCCGTCGTCGCGTCCTGCCCTCGCCGGTCCACTCATGGGTGCGTTCGGTGAAGGCGTCGAGTGGGTTCTCACACGCCGACAATCGGCGTGCTCGTTCGACGACGTTGGACGCCAGGATGTCCCGGAGCATGGTCGTCTTGCCGGTTCCGGGTGGGCCGTTCACACCCATCAGACCTGGGCCGCGCGACGACATCAATGCGGGGGGCTTGCAGATGCCCCGTGTGCTCGTGGGCAGTCGCATTCGAGGAACTCAGCGCTGCCCGCAGTGCCTGGATGGCGCACTTGTCCTCCTCTCCGAGTCTCAGCGCGGGCATTCCATCCCCCCGTCTGCCCTTCGCTCTCTCCCCCCGGACAACGACGTCCGTTCAGTTCCGGTTCAGCCCGAACCGACGCGTCATCAGCGCGTCCTTGTAGTGCTTCTCCGCGGCGTCGATCTGGGCCTGCGGGGTATTGGAGCCGAACACGCGCAACAGGCTGAACGTGTACCGCTCCGGCTGGGCGGGGTCGAGCTCCAGGGCATCCCGGAGGGCGACGTTCCCGCCATGCCCGTCACGGGCGTAGGCCTCCCACCGCCCGAGCACACCACGCTCGCCGTCAGCCTTGCCCACATAGCGCTGGCCCTCGGTCTCATCGGCGATCAGGTAGATCCCGCGTACAGCCTGCAGGGCGGTGCGCCAGCCGGCATAGCGGGTCTCGGTCACCATTGACTGCAGGTCCCCGTAGCTGAGCAGCACGTGGTCGAACCCGGGGAACGCCTCCGTGGTGGGATCGGCGATCTCCAAGACGGGGAACCGTGCCGCGGACGAACCCCGCATTACCCAGTTTCTGACGCCTCCGGACCACCCCACCACAAGGCGCTCCTCAAGGGCGGCCAGCACCGGCACCGGCACGACATCGTAGTACCGGTGCCGCTGCGTGCGCTCGGCCACGGATTCCCCACGGTTCTCGTACACGGCGGTGAGGCGAGAGCGAAGCGCGCCCTCGGCCATGAAGACCAGCCAGAAGCGGGCAGGCTCCTTTGGGAACTTCCCGCTATGGAGCTGCTCGCGCGTGTAGGCGAGCACGCGCTCGGGCGTGGCCGCGGCCCGCGAGGGAAGCCCATCCGCCTTGTATGTGTGACGGATGGCAAGAACCTCGTGCAGGTCCAGGCCAGCGGCGTCGAGCACCGACCCAAGAGTCAGGACGAACGGCTCGGGAACCGGATCAGAGTGCGGCATAGGACCTCATTCTGCTCATGGGACGGATCCACATCGACAGATTGACACTTCAGACTCACAGTCGACCACCAAGGGGGGCTCTCAAGAGCGGCAGTGTCAGTCTCCCGCCTCTCTGGCCGCCACCAGTCGGTACCGGGTGTCCTTGTGGCCCTGACCGCCGGTCATCTCCACCAGCCCGTCGAGCAGCGGCTGGCGGAGCGCGTAGCGGATCTGCCGCGCGGTCAGCATGGTGGCCTCCTCCAGGTCGCGGATGCCCACCGCCTCCCCCGCGGCCAGGGCACCGAGGACGCGCCCCTCGTGGCGGGTGGGCGCGGAGCTGGGCGGCACGGCCGACGACGGTGTCCCGGCCTTCGCCCCGGGCGTCACCTCCGCGGGGGACGTCGTCGCGACCTCCACGGCAGGCTCCCGCCGACTCGGCCGAGCTCCCTCGGGCCGCGGCCGCCAGAGCAGAGCCTTGAACTGGACGCCCGTGTCGATGAGCTGAGGCCGGTCCAGCCCCCACTGCCGAGCGGACCGGAACACCTCGTGGATGCCGCCGCCCTCGCCCTCGATGACGGAGGCGCCGTCCGGCGTCGTGAGCTTCTTGGCGATCTGGTACAGCCGCTGATTGACGGCGGCCTGGGCGTGTTCGTCACTTTCGAGCTGGGTGAGTGACACTCCGCGGAGGCCGCCCGGGCTCTGGATGAACAGGGCCCGGTCCGTGAGCCGCACCTGGATGGCCTTGCCCGCGCCGAGGGTGTCGGGGCCGAGGTCGCGGTGCACGAGGGCATTGCCGAGGAGTTCACGGACGGCGGCGAGCGGGAGCTCGGGGCGGCGCTCGAGCTGACCGTCGGGGCGGTACACGTGCTCGGTCCCGAGGTTCTGGCGCACCCAGGCCATCACCTCGTCGAGCAGCACGGGGACGGGGCCGGTGAAGTCCGTGAGGTTGCGGCTGCGCGCCTGCCCCTCTCCCCCGCGCACCTGGACGGCGGCGGTGACGGTGAGCCCCGGATAGCGGCCCTGCGGGTAGTCGCCGAGGGCGTAGAGGCCGGCCAGGGTGGGCTCCCCGGCGGCGGTGAGGACGTTGGTCTGGCGGAGGATCTCCTGGTGCGTGCGGTCACGGAGGCGGCGGTCCCGCTCGCGCACGGCCGCCACGTAGTCGGTCACGAGCTCGGGGACCAGGTCCTCCTCGCTCATCCCGGTGACGGGCTTGACGTCGTAGTCCACGCGCTCGTCGGCGTGGAGCTTGGCGACCTCCAGCATGCGCAGCTCGTGCGCGTGCATCACGTAGTCGCCGTCGGACTGGCGGAGATAGGCCTGCCCTCGCACCGTGGCGGGCCGGTCCGTGAGGCGCAGGGGTACCACGTGGGCGACGAGCACGTCCTTCCCGTCCAGGCGGAAGACCTGGGGCAGGAGAGTCGGACTGGGCGTGACGGCCTCGCGCGCCTGGGCCACGAGCCCCGCCTCCAGCACGGCGACGTCGGGCACGCCCACCACGCGGAACTCGCCGTGCGCCTCGTCGACGCCGCAGACGACGGTTCCGCCGGCGGGCATGTTGGCGAAGGCGCACAGCGTCTCCGGCATCGAGGAGACGCCGCCCGTGGCCCGCTTAACCTCCACCGAGGTGGTGTCGCCACGACGCGCGCGGAGGGCTTCGAGGGTGGCCGTCAGATCGTCAGATGACCAATTCACAGTGACAACTGTAAGTCACGGTGTCAGTGTCGGGCTGACGAGTCCCCATCGCCCCTCCACCAAGACGCCGACCGCCAGCCTCTCATCGGCCCCCACGCGAGAGCAGGTGGCCGATAAGTTCGCTTCGCCGCCGCTCTTCGATGTCGGGATCCGCCGCCTGGATGAACTCCACAGCGTTGAAGCCGTCACCCTGGCGGCGATTCTGCGGGGGCTCGATCCCCTCGATCAGCAACGCCTCCATCGTGGCGATGAGGGTGTCCACGCTGATCCCGGCTGCCGGCACCGCTCCGAGGGTGCCGTTCTCCTCGACGGGGCGGACCCCGAACCAGGAGAAGCGGTCCCACCGCGCGGAGAGGCGGTCACGCGTGTGCTCCGCAAGACGGTGCCCCAGGCGAGTGGCGGTCACCCTGCCAACGTACACGACGCGGTTGCCGTCGTAGAGGATGTACACCCCGGCCTGTCCTGCGAAGTCCGTGGGAGTTGCCCCGTCCTGCTGCACACCACGGAGGCGGGTGGCCTTGCCCTGCCAGTGGACCTCCTCGCGCCGCCAGAACATGCCGAAGGCGTTGATGAGGCCCATGTCGTCGTCGGCGGCTCCCTCGCCTGGAGCCACCGACGGGGGCTGCGCGACCGGCTGGTCGGCATCCCCCGCCAGCGACGTCGTCGACGGCTTCTCATCCAGGAGGCGGTAGCGGCCAGGTGAGACCTTGAGCAGCTGGTCCTTGAGGTGCATGGAGATGTTGGCGGCCACCGTGTTGGCCGGCGTCGCACCGATGCTGTCCTTCGACCGGTATCCGCGGTCGATGATCTCCTGAGCGATGTCCGCGTAGTGCGCCTCGCCGCCGAGGTCGTTGAGGGCGCGGAGGATCGCCTTCCGCCAGGTCATGTCTGCCATGGCTCGAGCCTAGGGGTTGCTCCCGCTGGACAGGCCGGCGAGACTCTCCCTGCCCAGGCCTCCTCGCCACGAGCCGGGACGGTGCGTAACCTGAGGCTCATGACGGGTTCTCAGATCTGGGGTGCTGGCTACCACACGGGCAAGGCACAAGGGTTCAAGAACGGGGGCGCCTTGGGCGTCGCCGTCGGTGTCGCAACTTTGGCCATCGGCCAGAAGATTGCCCCTGCGGCGTGGAGACAGGCACGGGCAGCATGGACACAGGTCCGATCCCCGCGAAGCCACGTCTCCTCCACGCGCATGGAGACGCCCTCATCATCCGCTACCACGACGGAGTGACACTCTGACGGTTCCCGTCCGACAGACTCCCCAGCCCGGCCAACCTTCGCCAGGTTCTACGCGTAAACGAGCTAGAGCCACAGGGCTGCGCAAAACAGGTCGATTGCATCCGCCCAACCGGCCGCACCATCTTCCGGTCCACCGTTACCCCTGAGCCGCGACTCATATATCGCACCGCGGTCCCGGGCATGCCCCGCCACTCTGGCCTGGATAGGGGGAATCACAGCCCCATGCCCACCACCTCCTCTGCGTTCCAGCGCTGGGCCAGGCTGGCCATACATGACCCCTCGGTGACGTTCGGCTCCGCTCCCGGGACGAGCGTCTCCGTGCCTGAGTTCACGGACCGTGTGGGAGTATGTGGGTCAGAGCATCCACCCCTCGACTGACCGGCGACCCACCAGCGGCGCTCTGAGGGCATCGTGGCCGCCCAGTTCATCCCCGTGAGGCGAACGGACCCGAACCTGGCAGAACCGGAGATCATCACTGGCCGCCGGAACTACGGCAGGTCTAGAAGACCCTCGGCCCTCTAACTTCGCCTCCTCGGCGCGCGGCGAGCAACAGTCCGACAATCACGGCGCCTGCCAGCACGGCGACCGTGGCGAGCAGGGGCACTAGAGAAGTCTGCGCAGGCCCACGAGATCGCCGATAGACTGCGAAGCCAGTGCCTTCACCATGACTCCCTCCTTGGCTCCGAGGGGCATGAGACCTGCAAACCCACGTGGAACACAGGCACACATGCCGGGGCGCCGGAGAGCCAGGCACGGCAGAGAGTTTCATGTCCATGACAACCACTGCGGGGTCCTCACCGCCGACAGTGCCTTAGGGCGTGTTGCTAAAGGATGGTGGCGAGCCAGTGCAGTGTCGCTGCGAGACTGAGCCCGGCGTGATAGTTCCGGGCGTACTTGTCCGAACGCA
>NZ_JBFBLX010000022.1:0-24137 GCF_040702705.1 Micrococcus sp. NPDC078436
GTTGCTCGTGGGTCAGTGAAGACGGTGCTGGCATGGAACTGCTCCCCGGATGGTCGGACTCATTTTCGGAGTCCAACTTCCGGGGAGCAGTTCACCCGCTCGGGTGGGGCGCCGTCGTCGGCGGTGCGGATGCTCAGGGGTTGCGCTTGACCCACTCCGCGTTGACGTGGGCGTCGTCGAGGAGGTTGTCCGCCCCGAACCCCTCGCTGATGCGGTACTCGCCGGCCTCCAGGGAGGCGCGCACGTCCTCGCGCAGGATCGGGAGCTTCGCGTAGAACGCGTCGCCGCAGCAGCTGGTGGCCACCACGTCGCGGTGGCCGATGATGCGCGAGGGCGGCATCTCGTACTGCTGGCAGATGTAGGCGGAGAGCCGCACGAGCCCCGCGTAGAGGCTCTGCGGCGGCGGATTCACCATGTAGAAGCCCTCGCACTCGATGCCCAGGGCGTAGGCGTTGAAGCCGAGGGCGTGGATGCCCAGCATGAAGGTCTCCCCGCCCTCGAGGGCGTGGCGGGAGCCGTGCCGGGCCTCCATGGGGAAGCCGCCGCGGGACAACGTGAACTGCTGGCCGGAGTCGCCCCAGCCCTGGGCGATGTGGCCCTTCTGCACCATGCGGGCGAGGTCCATGGCGGCCTGGCGGGACCCGTCGGAGGTGTTCGGCGTCGTCGTGTGGTGGATGACGAGGTACGAGGGGCGCTCGTAGAGGGTCTGGAGGTAGTTGGCGGGCGTGACCGCGCCCCAGTCGTCCGTCGTGAGGATCTCCGGCGCGGGCAGGCGGGGGCGGTCGTCGCCGCCGGCGGAGGCGGACGCCTCGGGGGCCTCGTCGCCGGATCCGCAGGCGACGGCGGCGGAGGCGAGCGCGATGCCGGTGCCGCCCAGGACGGCGCGGCGCGGCCAGCGTCGTCGTGGGGTGGTCTCGGGGAGATCGGCCATGGAGGGGTCCTTCGTGTCGGGGCGGCGGGGGGCCGCGGGGCCGCACGTCCGGGAGCCGGACGGGTGCACGGGCGCGGGCCCACCGGCTCGATGGTACCGGCCGCGCGGCGCGCTCGAGACCCCGGGGGTGGTGCTCCGGGCCACTCAAGCTCGTAGACTCACTGATCATGTCGAGATTGTTCGGAACCGATGGCGTCCGTGGCCTGGCCAACGAGACCCTCACTGTGGAGCTGTCCCTCCAGCTGGCCCAGGCGGCCGCCCCCGTGCTCGGGGCCGAGGCCCTCGAGGCGGGCAGGCGGCCCGTGGCCGTCGTCGCGCGGGACCCGCGGATCAGCGGCCAGTTCATCGGCGCGGCCGTGGTGGCCGGCCTCGCCTCGTCCGGCGTGGACGTCTGGGACGCGGGCGTGCTGCCCACGCCGGCGGCCGCGTTCCTCGTGGCGGACCTGGGCGCGGACTTCGGCGTGATGATCTCCGCCTCCCACAACCCTGCGCCGGACAACGGCATCAAGTTCCTCGCCCGCGGTGGCCAGAAGCTCACCGACGGGCAGGAGGACGAGATCATCCAGCACCTGGAGGGCGCCGACCCGCTGCGCCCCACGGGTGCGGACGTGGGCCGCGTGCGCGTCTTCTCCGACGCCGAGGACCGCTATGTCCTCCACCTCCTCCAGTCCCTGCCCCACCGCCTGGACGGCCTCACCGTGGTGCTGGACTGCGCCCACGGCGCGGCCGCCGGCTGCTCACCGGAGGCGTTCCGCGCCGCCGGCGCGCAGGTGGTCGTCATCGGCGCCTCCCCAGACGGGCTGAACATCAACGAGGGCTGCGGCTCGACGCACCTGGAGATGCTCCAGGCGGCGGTCAAGGAGCACGGCGCGGACCTGGGCATCGCCCACGACGGCGACGCCGACCGCTGCCTCGCGGTGGACGAGCACGGCGAGGTCGTGGACGGCGACCAGATCATGGGCGTCATGGCGCTGGCCCTGAAGGACCGCGGCGCCCTGCGCGACGACACCCTCGTGGTCACCGTCATGTCCAACCTCGGCCTCAAGCTGGCCATGGGCCGCGAGGGGGTCCAGCTGGTGGAGACCCAGGTCGGCGACCGCTACGTCCTGGCCGGCATGAAGCTGGGGGACTACTCGCTGGGCGGCGAGCAGTCCGGTCACGTGATCTTCGCGGACCACGCCACCACGGGCGACGGCGTGCTGACCGGCCTGCAGCTCGCCTCCCGCGTGGCCCAGACCGGCACCCCGCTCTCCGAGCTCGCCGGCGTGATGCAGCGCCTCCCGCAGGTGCTCGTGAACGTGCGCGGTGTGGACAAGGCCCGCGCCGGGACGGACGAGGCCGTGCAGGCCGCCGTGGCCGAGGCCGAGGCGCGCCTCGGGGAGACGGGGCGGGTGCTGCTGCGCCCGTCCGGAACGGAGCCGGTGGTGCGCGTGATGGTGGAGGCCCCGGACGAGGACACCGCCCGCGGCGAGGCCGAGTCCCTGGCCGCCGTCGTGCAGCGCGAGCTCGCGCTCCACGCCTGACCCGTGCGCCCGGACCAGCCGCCTCGCAGGGCGGTGCTGCTCGGCGCGCTGACGGCCGGGCTGGCGCTGCTGTGGGGCGTGGCCTACGCGGCCGTGGACGCCCCGGTGTGCGGCCGCGGCGTGGCGCTCGAATGGCTGCCGTGCCTGGACGCGGGGACCGGCGGCGCGGCCACCGCACCGTAGGGGGCGGCCCCGTGCCCCCGGCGGGTGAGCCCCGTGACAGGACGGGCCCCGGACGCCTCCGTTGGGGAGGTGTCCGGGGCCCGTCGGGGTCGGGGAGCCGGGAGGCTCAGAGGCGGGGGTCGGTCCCGGTGACGGTGCCCGCGGCGCCGCCGCGCTGGGCGGCCAGCAGGTCGCGGATCTCGGAGAGCAGCGCGACGTCCTCCGGCACCTCCTCGTCCTTCGGGGTGATGCCGAGGCGCCGGTTACGGCGCTCGATCATGGCGTTCATCGGCAGGACGATCACGAAGTAGACCGCCGCGGCGATGAGCAGGAAGTTGACGATCGCGGTGAGGAGGACGCCGAACTGGATGGCGTTGCCGTTGAGCATCACGACGCCGAACTGGTCGAAGTCCGGCGCCTTCACGAGCCCGGAGATGAACGGCATGAGCACGTTCTCCACGACCGCGTTGATCACCTTGCTGAAGGCGGCGCCGATGACGACGGCCACGGCGAGGTCGATGACGTTCCCCTTGAGGATGAATTCCTTGAATCCTTGAAGCATGGGGCAAGTCTATGGCCATTCGAGGCCGGCGCCGACCGTGTCCGGGGCTCGGCCGGGCCGGGGCGACGAGGGTCCGGCCACGAGGCGGGCGTCAGACCTTGCGCAGCAGGACCCGCGTGACCTCGTGCCGCTCGTTCTTGGTGAGCACGAGTCGCGCCCGCCCCCGGGTGGGATGCACGTTCTGCTGGAGGTTGGGCCCGTTGATGGTGTCCCAGATGTGCTCCGCGGTGGCCTGCGCCTCGGCGTCGGAGAGGTGGGCGTAGCGGTGGAAGTAGCTGCGCGGATCGCGGAAGGCGCCCGAGCGCAGGTCCATGAAGCGCTCGATGTACCAGCGGCGGATCCAGTCGGCACGGGCGTCCACGTACACGGAGAAGTCGAAGAAGTCGGAGACGCTGAGGCCGGCCGTGCCGTCGGTGCGGGTGCGTGGCGGGGCGAGCACGTTCAGGCCCTCCACGATCAGCACGTCCGGGCGGTGCACCGCCTGCTCCTCGCCGGGGACGATGTCGTAGGTCATGTGCGAGTACACGGGCGCACGCACCTCCTCCGCCCCGGACTTCACGTCGGCCATGAAGCGGAGCAGGGCGCGCCGGTCGTAGGACTCCGGGAAGCCCTTGCGCTTCATGAGCCCGCGTTCGGCGAGGACGGCGTTCGGATGGAGGAAGCCGTCCGTGGTGATGAGCTCCACGCGGGGGGTGGTGGGCCAGCGGCGCAGCATCTCCTGGAGCACGCGCGCGGTGGTCGACTTGCCCACGGCCACCGAGCCCGCCACGCCGATCACGTAGGGGGTCCGGCCGGTGTGCTCGCCCAGGAAGGCATTGGTCGCGCTGCGCAGTGCACCGGACGCCTCGACGTTGATGCCCAGGAGCCGGGAGAGGGGGAGGTACACCTCGGCGACCTCGGTGAGGGAGAGGGTGTCGCCGATGCCGCGCAGCCGCTCCACGTCCGCCTGGTCGAAGGGCTGGGCCATCTCCGCGGCGAGGCGGGACCAGGTCTGCCGCTCGAGCTCCACGAAGGGAGAGCGGTGGTGGTCGGCCGCCCGGGCGGGCTCGCGGGGCCGGGCCGGGAGGGCAGGGCTCGCGGGGAGCGCGTCGGTGTCCGTCACCGCACCATTATGACGGTCGCCCTGCGGCGGGTCGGAGCCCGCCGTTCCGTGGCGCGTCCCGGGCCCCCTGCGGCGCGCCTCCGGGCCCCGAACCGCCGCCGCTAGGATCGGACCCATGCGCGTTCTCGTGACCGGTGGTGCCGGCTACCTCGGGTCACACACGGTGACCACCCTGCTCGACGCCGGCCATGACGTCCTGGTGCTGGACAGCCTCGTCAGCTCGTCCCGGGCAGCCCTCGAGCGGGCCGCCGAGGTGTGCGGCGTCGAGCTCGGCGGCCCCCGCCTCGACCTGCTCCAGGCGGACGTCTGCCGTCCCGAGCACTACGCCGACGCGGTGGTGCGCTACGCGCCGGACGGCGTCGTGCACTTCGCGGGCCTGAAGTCGCCGACGGAGTCGATGCGGGAGCCTGCCGCCTACTACAGCGTCAACGTGGCCGGGACCGCACAGGTCGCGCGCGTGGCCGCCGAGGCCGGCGCGCGTGTCCTGCTCTTCTCCTCCTCCGCCACGGTCTACGGCGACGACGCCCCCGTGCCCGTCGCCGAGGACGCGCCCACCGCGCCCGTGAACCCGTACGGCCACTCCAAGCTGATGGCCGAGCAGGTCCTGCGCGACGTCCACGGGTCCGTGCCCGCGCTCTCCGTGGCGGTGCTGCGCTACTTCAACCCTGTGGGCGCCCACCCGTCCGGCCGCCTGGGGGAGGATCCGCAGGGCACGCCCGCCAACCTCATGCCGTTCGTGGCGCGCGTGGCCACCGGGCAGTGTCCCGAGCTGCAGGTGTTCGGGGCGGACTTCGCCACGCGGGACGGCAGCGCCATCCGCGACTTCATCCACGTGATGGACCTCGCCGAGGCCCACGTGGCCGCCCTCGAGTGGATGACGGAGCACACGCGGGACGCGCCGGCCGTGAAGGTCTGGAACATCGGGCGCGGGGAGGGCGTCACGGTGTTCGAGATGGTCCGCGCCGTCGAGGCCGTCACCGGCCGCGCCGTCCCGTACCGGGTCGTGGGCCGCCGCGCGGGGGACATCGGGGAGTCCCGCGCGGCCGTCGACGCGATCGGCGGGGAGGTCGGCTGGCGCGCCCGGCGCAGTGTCGAGGCGATGGTCCGGGACATGTGGGCCTGGCAGGAGGCCAACCCCCACGGCTACCGCGAGTCCTGAGCGCGGTGGCGCGCGCCCGGGGCCGCGGCCGGTATCCTCATCCGCATGTGCGGAATCGTCGGATACATCGGCCACCCCTCCACCACTCGGGACCACGGCGCCCTCGAGGTCCTCATGGAGGGCCTGCGCCGTCTCGAATACCGCGGATACGACTCCGCCGGCGTCGCCGTCGTGGCGGACGGCGAGCTGTACCACCGCAAGAAGGCGGGCAAGCTGGCCAACCTGGCCGCCGAGCTCGAGGCGCACCCGGTGCCCGCGGCGCAGGTGGGCATCGGCCATACGCGCTGGGCCACCCACGGCGGCCCCACGGACGTCAACGCGCACCCGCAGGTCGCGGACGAGGGCCGTCTGGCCATGATCCACAACGGCATCATCGAGAACTACGCCGAGCTCCGCGAGGAGCTCCTGGCGAAGGGCGTCACCTTCCTATCCGAGACGGACACCGAGGTGGCCGCCCATCTGCTCGCGGACGTCTACCGCACCGCGGGCGAGGGCGACCTGACCCGCTCCATGCAGATGGCCTCCCAGCGCCTCGAGGGCGCCTTCACCCTGCTGGCCGTCCACGTGGACCACCCGGACCGCGTGGTCGCCTCCCGCCGCAACTCCCCGCTCGTGGTGGGCGTGGGCGAGGGGGAGAACTTCCTCGGCTCGGACGTCTCGGGCTTCATCGACTTCACGCGGAACGCCATCGAGCTCGAGCAGGACCAGGTGGTGACCATCACCGCCGACGCCGTCGAGATCACCGACTTCGCGGGCGCGCCCGCGCAGGGCAAGGCGTTCTCCGTGGACTGGGACGCCTCCGCCGCGGAGAAGGGCGGCTTCGCCACCTTCATGGAGAAGGAGATCCACGACCAGCCGCAGGCCGTGCAGGACACCCTGCTGGGCCGCACGGACGCCTCGGGCGCGCTCGTGCTGGACGAGCTGCGGATCGAGCCCGAGGAGCTGCGCAGCATCACCAAGATCATCGTGCTCGCGTGCGGCACCTCGGCCTACGCCGGGATGGTGGCCAAGTACGCGATCGAGCACTGGTGCCGCATCCCGGTGGAGGTGGAGCTCTCCCACGAGTTCCGCTACCGGGACCCCATCATCGACGACGGCACGCTCGTGGTCTCCATCTCCCAGTCCGGCGAGACCATGGACACGCTCATGGCCGTCCGGTACGCGAAGGAGCAGGGCGCCCGCACGGTGTCCATCTGCAACACCAACGGCTCCACCATCCCGCGCGAGTCCGACGCCGTGCTGTACACGCACGCCGGCCCCGAGATCGCCGTGGCCTCCACGAAGGCGTTCCTCGCCCAGATCACGGCGGCCTACCTCCTCGGCCTCTACCTCGCGCAGCTGAACAAGAAGCTCTTCAGCGGCCAGATCAGCGACATCATGGCGGACCTCGCCGACATCCCCGCGAAGATCGGCGAGATCCTCGAGAACGCGGACCAGGTCAAGGAGCTCGCCCGCTCGATGGCGGACGCCACCTCCGTGCTGTTCCTCGGCCGCAACGTCGGCTACCCCGTGGCCATGGAGGGCGCGTTGAAGCTCAAGGAGCTCGCGTACATCCACGCGGAGGGCTTCGCCGCCGGCGAGCTCAAGCACGGGCCGATCGCGCTGATCGACGAGGGCCAGCCGGTGTTCGTGGTCATGCCCTCCCCGATGGACCGCCACTCCCTGCACGCCAAGGTGGTCTCCAACATCCAGGAGGTCCGCGCCCGCGGGGCCCGTACCTTCGCGGTGGCCGAGCGGGGCGACGCCGCGGTGCGCTCGCAGGCCGAGGTCGTCATCGAGGTTCCGGAGACCCAGCCGATGCTGATGCCGCTCCTCACCACCGTGCCCCTGCAGATCTTCGCGCTCGAGCTCGCCTCGGCGAAGGGCTACGACGTGGACCAGCCGCGCAACCTGGCGAAGTCCGTCACGGTGGAGTGAGCTTCCGCGCCGTCAGGCGCGCAGCGGCGGGCCGGGTCTCCCACGGGGACCCGGCCCGCGGCCGTCGTGGAGGGCGCCGCGGCGCAGGAGCCGCTAGGGTGATCTCGGTCACACATCGGTGACCCCGACCTCGAGGAGGCCCACCCATGCATCCGTCCCGCCGCACCGTCACGCAGGGGCTCGCCGCCGGCCTGGCCGGCCTCGCCCTTCCCGCCGCGCTGGCCGAGTCTGCCCTCGCCGCGCCCCGGACCGCCGGGGCGGACGCCGACATCCTCCAGCGCTCGCTGGACGCCCTGGTCGCGTGGCCCGTCGTCGGCGCCGTGTGCGCCGTGGCCTCCCCGGCCGGCCGCCTCGAGCTCGCCGCCGGTCGGCGCTCCGCGGCCACCCCGGCGCCGGCCCGCCCCCAGTCGGTCGCCCGCGTCGCCAGCGTCACCAAGGCCATGACCGCGACACTCGCGTTCCAGGAGATCGAGCGCGGCACCCTGCGCCTCGACTCCACGATCGGGGAGGTCGTCCCCGGCCTGTGGCCGGGCCGCGAGGAGGTCACCCTGGGCCAGCTGCTCAACCACACCTCGGGCATGCCGGATGCCGTCTGGGTGATCATGGAGCACCTGGGCCTGTGGGACCTGCCGCTCACGCACGTCCGCGACGTCGTCTCCCGCCCCTACACGACGCTGGAGCTCGTGGAGCTGGCGAAGCAGGACGGCTGGTGGTTCGAGCCCGGGACCGACTGGGGCTATTCCAACACCGGGTACGTGGTGGCACAGCTGATGGTGGAGGCCGTCACGGGCCGCCCGCTCTCCCGCCTGATCCGCGAGCGCGTGTTCCGCCCCGCGGGCATGCACCGCGCCCGCCTCGAGGAGGGCACGCTCGTGCGCGGCGCCGAGATGGAGGACGCCGCGGTGCGTCCCGCCGAGACGATGCGCCTCGAGGTCATCGACCAGTCGGTCTTCGCGGGAGCGGCCGCGGTCATCGCGACGGCGGGCGACGTCGTCCGCTTCTACCAGGCGCTCCTGCAGGGCCGCCTCGTCAGCCAGTCGTCGGTGGACGCCATGATCACCCCCGTCGGAGCGGCCGCCCCGTACGGCTACGGGTACGGGATCTTCCAGATGCCGGACCCGGCGGTGCCCGGCGGCACGCTGTACGGGCACGACGGCGGCGGGTTCGGCTCCGCGTCCCTCGCGCTGGCCAGCCGCGACGGCTCGCGCGCGATGGCGTTCACGTTCGTCGGCCGCCCGTACTGGGCGGAGGGAGCCGCCCAGGTGTGGGAACGCCAGACGGCCGTCCTGCGCGCCGCCTTCGCCCTGCCCCGGGGCGTCGACGCCGAGGCCCAGGCCCGTGCCGCCCACGGCGCCGCCGCCGGACGCCTGCGCATCGGCTGACGCACCGGCGGGCAGCCCGCCCGGTCCTGGCGCACCCCCACGGGAGGGTGCGCCGGGGCCGTCCGCCGTCCGGACCCGGCGGCGGGGCAGACCTTCGCCACCGCGAGGGTCTGCGGACCGCCCAGTAGACTCGCTGACGATGCGCGTCGGCTCCGGCGCGCCCTGCCTGACCTCGGAGAGACATGCGCACAGTGGACATCGGCCAGCCGTACCCCCTCGGGGCCACGGTGGACGACACCGGCACCAACTTCGCCATCGCCGTCGGCCGGGAGGTCGAGGCCGTGGAGCTGTGCCTCGTGGGGGAGGACGGCACGGAGGAGCGCATCCCGATCGAGGAGCGCCACGACACCACATGGCACGTGCACGTGGCCGACGTCGGCCCGGGCCAGCGCTACGGGTACCGGGTGCGCGGTCCCTGGGAGCCTGCCCGCGGGCTGTGGCACAACCCCGCCAAGGTCCTGGTGGACCCCTACGCGCGCGCCTTCACGGGCGAGTACGCGTGGGGCCAGCAGCACCACTCGTACGACTTCGACGAGCCGGACCGCATGGACACCACCGACAACCTGGGTTCGACCATGCTCGGCGTGGTGGTGGCCGACGACTTCGACTGGGGCGAGGACGCCCCGCCGCACACCGAGCTCGCGGACACCGTGGTCTACGAGACGCACGTGAAGGGCATGAGCCGGCTGCACCCGGACGTGCCGGAGGAGCTGCGCGGCACCTACGCCGGCATGGCCCACCCCGCCGTGGTCGGGCACCTGACGCACCTGGGCGTGACCGCGGTCGAGCTCATGCCGGTGCACCAGTTCGTCAACGACGCGACGCTCCAGGAGAAGGGGCTGGACAACTACTGGGGCTACAACACGATCGGGTTCTTCGCCCCGCACGCCGCCTACGCGGCGGCAGACGACCTCGGCGGCCAGGTGCGCGAGTTCAAGCAGATGGTCAAGGACCTCCACGCGGCCGGCCTCGAGGTCATCCTGGACGTGGTCTACAACCACACCGCCGAGGGCAACGACAAGGGCCCCATGCTCTCCCTGCGCGGCTTCGACAACGCCGGGTACTACCACCTCGTGGAGGGCGACGAGCGCCACTACATGGACTACACGGGCACGGGGAACTCGGTGGACCTCTCCAGCCCCAAGGCCCTCCAGCTCGTCATGGACTCGCTGCGGTACTGGGTGACCGAGATGCACGTGGACGGCTTCCGGTTCGACCTCGCCACCACCCTCACCCGCGTGGAGGGGGAGAAGGGCCCGGACATGTTCTCCGGCTTCTTCGACGTGGTGCGCCAGGACCCGGTGCTGCGCATGGTCAAGCTCATCGCCGAGCCCTGGGACGTGGGGTGGGGCGGCTACCAGGTGGGCAACTTCCCCGGCATCTGGAGCGAGTGGAACGGCATGTACCGGGACACGGTGCGCGACTTCTGGCGCGGTGAGCCGGGCACCCTCGGCGAGTTCGCCACCCGCCTCACCGGCTCAGCGGACCTGTACGAGGGCGACGGCCGCAGCCCCGGCGCGTCCGTGAACTTCGTCACCGCGCACGACGGCTTCACCCTGCGCGACCTCGTCTCCTACAACGAGAAGCACAACGCCGCCAACGGCGAGGACAACAAGGACGGCGACTCGCACAACCGCTCCTGGAACTGTGGCGTCGAGGGGCAGACGGACGATCCGGAGGTCCTCACCCTCCGTGCCCGGCAGCAGCGCAACTTCCTCGCCACGCTCCTGCTCAGCCAGGGCGTGCCGATGATCAGCCACGGCGACGAGCTCGGCCGGACGCAGGGCGGCAACAACAACGCCTACTGCCAGGACAACGAGATCGCCTGGATCGACTGGTCCACGGTGGACGCGAACCTCGTGGAGTTCACGCGCACGCTCATCCGGCTGCGCTGTGAGCACGCGGTGTTCCGCCGACGCCAGCACTTCGACGGCCGCCCCGCCGCCCGCGACGTGGACGCGCCCCTGCCGGACATCGTGTGGCTCGAGCCGGACGCCTCGCCCAAGACGGAGGACGACTGGGGCAACGAGGCCCGCTCGATCGGGTTCTACCTCAACGGCCATGCGCTGCCGCGCCGAGACGGGGAGGAGGAGCCCTACCGGGACTTCTACGTGCTGATGAACGCGTGGTGGGAGCCGGTGCCGTACACCCTGCCCGGCCCCACGTTCCCCGCGGCCTGGGAGATCGTCCTGGACACGTCCTCGCACGTGGCGCCCCAGGGCACCCATCCGATCGTGCGCGCCGGCGAGCTGGTCGAGCTGCCGCCGCGCTCCACCATGGTGCTGCGGGAGGTCCCGGGGGACGCCGGGGCGTGAGCGTGGGCATCACGGACACGGAGCCCGTGGCGGCGCCGGGGCACGCGGCCCCGGCCGCCCGGCGCCGTGCCCTCCGGTGGGTGCTCGCCCTGCTGGCCCTGATCCTGGCGGGCGCGCTCGCCGTCGGGGTGGAGGGGGCGGTGCGGCGCACCCTGGAGCCCCACCCGGACGGGCCCGACCGCGTGGACGCGCTGCTCGTGCTCTACAGCCAGCCGGCGGTCTACGACGCGGCGCTCGACCTGCTCGGCGCGGGCGTGGCCGACCGCGTGTTCGTCTCCGCGCACCTCGGGCCGGACGGCCATGAGAAGCTGTGCGGAGAGCCGGCGAAGGCCGACCCCCGCCTGCACGGCGTCACCGTGGAGTGCTTCTCCCCGGATCCGGTGACCACCCAGGGGGAGGTCATGTTCGCGGGCGAGCGCATGCGGGCCCTCGGCCTGCAGGACCTGGGGGTGCTCACCTTCGGCGAACACCTCGAACGCGCCCGCCTGCTCGCGCGGCGGTGCTGGCCGGAGGAGGAGGGCACGGTGTCCATGTACGAGTTCGACGCCGGATACGACGACGGCGTCCGCGCACGACAGGCGGCCTACGCGGTCCTCGCGTACGGCAAGGCGGGCCTCACGCCCGGCTGCGGCGACGAGCTGCCCGGCGTGGTGCGCTGGCCGCTCGACCTCGCCAAGCGAGCCCTGGGCATGCCCGTCGAAGCCGCCGTGCGCACGGCTGGCGTCCGGCCGGTCGGCGTCGCGCTCGCGGAGACGTCGGCGTGATCGTCGGCATCGGCGTGGACGTGGTGGACGTGCCGCGGTTCCGCGCGCAGCTGGAGCGGGCGCCCGCCCTGCGCGAGCGCCTGTTCACCGAGGACGAGCGGGACCTGCCGCTGCGCTCCCTGGCCGCGCGCTTCGCAGCCAAGGAGGCGATCGCCAAGGCCATGGGCGCACCGCCCGGGATGATGTGGCACCACTGCTGGATCCCGCGTCCGGACCACGGCGACGGCCGCCCCACCGTGCACCTGACCGGCACCGTCCAGGCCCAGGCCGAAGCTCAGGGCATCACACACTGGCACCTCTCCCTCAGCCACGACGGGGACGTCGCCACCGCCTACGTGGTCGCCGAGCGTCGCGCGGCCGAGGAGGAATCCGCATGACCGCCCAGGACCTGTCCCGCCTCGCCGTGCCCGGTTCGACCGTGCGCGCGGCCGAGGAGCCCCTGCTCGCCGCCGGCCGTGGCCCCGAGCTGATGCGGTCCGCCGCGTGGGCCCTGGCCGAGCACGCCGCCACCCTGCTGCGTGAGCGCGGCCCGGTGGCCGGGGCGACCGTGGCCGCCCTCGTCGGCCCCGGCAACAACGGTGGGGACGCCCTGTTCGCGCTCGCGTTCCTGCGGCGCCGCGGCGTGGCCGCGGTCGCCGTGCCCGTCCGCCGGGACGACGACGGCGCCCCGCGCTGGCACGCCGAGGGCTGGGCCGCGCTGCGGGCGGCCGGGGGGCGCTGCGCCGACGCGGTGCCCTCCGAGGCGGCGCTCGTGGTGGACGGGGTGCTCGGCACAGGCTTCGCCGGCGAGTTCGAGCTGCCCGCTGCCGCCCGCGCGCTGCCGGCGGACGCGCTGGTGCTGGCCTGCGACGCGCCCTCCGGCGTCGACGCGGACACCGGCGAGGTGCGCGGGGAGGCCCTCCGCGCGGACGCCACCGTCACGTTCGGCGCCCTCAAGACCGGGCTCGTCCTCGGTGAGGGTGCCGCGCTCGCGGGCGTCGTGCACGTCGCGGACATCGGGCTGGCCCCGCACCTGCCGACGTCGCCGGCCGCGCGCCTGTGCGTCATGGACGAGGCGGCCGCCCGGGCGGCCCACCCGGCCCCCGCGGTCGACGCCCACAAGTACACGCGGGGAGTGGTGGCCGTCGTCGCCGGGTCGGAGCGGTACCCGGGGGCCGCCGTGCTCGCGAGCGTCGGTGCCCTGGAGGCGGGCGCGGGCATGGTGCACCACGCCGGCCCGAAGGCCACGCGGGACCTGGTGCTTGCCGCCCACCCCGAGGCGCTGGTCTCGGCGGAGGGACCCGAGCCCTCCCGCGCGGACGCCTGGGTGGCCGGCCCCGGTCTGGACACCGAGCACGACGCGCGGCGGCGCTGGGCCGGCGTCCTCGCCGCGCTCGAGGAGCGGCCCGAGGCGGCCCTCGTCGCCGACGCCTCCGCCCTGGACCTGGTCACCGCCGCCGAGCTGCGGTCGCTACGCGCGGCCGGCACGCCCGTGGTCCTGACGCCGCACGCCGGGGAGTGGTCCCGGCTGCGCGAGCGCGTCCCCGCGGACGGCGCGGACGCGTCCGACCCGCTCGCCGCCCTCCGCGCGTGGACGGCCGAACACGGCGCCACGGTCCTGCTCAAGGGCCCGCGCACCCTCGTGGTCGCCCCGGACGGCGAGGCGTGGGTCGTGACCGGTGGCGGGCCCGAACTCGCGATGGGCGGGACCGGCGACGTGCTCGCCGGGACGATCGGCGCCGTCCTGGCCGCCGACGTGGCGCGGCGCTCGCGGGCGCGCCGGGCCGGCGAGGACCCCGGCCCGGCGCCTACGGCCCGGCTCGCGGCGGCCGCCGCCTGGCTGCATGCCCAGGCCGGGGCCGACCAGGCCCGCGCCGGGCGGATCACCACGGCCACGCTGCCGGCCGCGCTGGGCGCACGCGCCGCGCGCGTGTGGTGGCCGGACGACGCCGAGCCGGAGGCCGTCCGATGAGCCGCGCCGACGTCAGCCCGGCGGACACGGAGCGCGCCGTACGCATCGACCTGGCGGCCGTCCGGCACAACGTGGGCGTGCTGCGAGAGCGGATCCGGCGCCCCGACGGCAGCCGGCCGCTGCTGACCGCCGTCGTGAAGGCCGACGCCTACGGCCACGGCGCGGTGGCCGTCGCCCACGCCGCCGCGGCCGCCGGCGCGGACCGGCTCGGCGTGGCCCACGTGCGCGAGGCCCTGGCCCTGCGGGCGGCGGGGGCGCGCCTGCCGGTGCTGGCGTGGCTGCACACCGGGGCCACGGACTTCGCCGCCGCGGTGGAGGCGGAGGTGACCCTCGGCGTCTCCGGCTGGGACCTCGACGCCGTCGCCGACGTCGTCCGCGGGCTGCGGGCCCGCGACGGGGCCGGACCCGAGGCCCGCGCCGTCCTGCACCTGAAGGCGGACACCGGCCTGGGCCGCCACGGCTGCACGCCCGAGCGGTGGCCCGCGTTCGTCGCGCGTGCCGCCGCGCTCGAGGCCGCGGGCCTCGTGCGGGTGGAGGGCGTGTTCTCCCACCTCGGCGTGGCGGACGAGCCGGACCGGGCCGCCGAGACCACGGCGCAGCTGCTGCGGTTCGAACGGATGGCCGCCGAGGCCGCCGCCGCGCTCGGCCGCCCGCTGCTGCGCCACCTGGCCAACACCCCGGCCACCCTCGCCCGGCCGGACACGCACCTGGACATGGTGCGCGTCGGCCTGGGCCTGTACGGGCTCTCCCCGTTCGCGGACGTCACCGCCGCCGAACTCGGGCTGCGCCCGGCCATGTCCCTCGTCACCGCCCTGGCCAACGTCAAGGCCGTCCCCGCCGGGCAGGGCGTCTCCTACGGGTTCCGCCACATCACGGCGGAGCCCACCGTGCTCGGGCTCGTGCCCGTCGGCTATGCCGACGGCGTCCCGCGCGTCGCCGAGGGCGCACGCGTCCACGTCGGGGGCCGGGCCGTGCCCGTGGTGGGCCGCATCGCGATGGACCAGTTCGTGGTGGACCTCGGCCCGGACGCCACGGACGCGCCCGGTGACGCCGTCGAGCTGTTCGGGCCGGCCTCCGGCATTCCGGTGGAGGAGTGGGCCGCCGCGGCCGGGACGATCAACTATGAGCTGGTGACCCGCATCGGAGGCCGCGTGGACCGGACGCACGTGGACCCCACGCCGACCCAGGAGGCCCGCCCATGAGCGACCACGAGATCCCCGCCCCCGGCCCGACCCTGCCGGAGCCCGCGCTGACAGCGACCGTGCCCCTCGACGGGGCGGACGGCACCCGGGCGTTCGGCCGCGCCCTCGCCGGGGTGCTTCGCGCCGGCGACGTGCTGATCCTCACGGGCGACCTCGGCGCGGGCAAGACGACCTTCACCCAGGGGCTGGCCAGCGGGTTCGGCGTGGCCTCCGGCGTGGTCTCGCCGACGTTCGTCCTCTCCCGCGTCCACCCCGCCCCGGCCGACGCCCCGGCGGGCACCCCGGACCTCGTGCACGTGGACGCGTACCGGCTGCGCTCGGCGGGGGAGCTCACGGACCTCGACCTGGATGCGAGCGTGGACCGCTCCGTGACCGTCGTCGAGTGGGGCCGGGGCATGGCCGAGTCCCTCGCCGGGTTCCCCGAGGACCCGGACGCCTCGTGGCTGGACATCGAGATCGTCCGGGCCCGCGGGGGTGAGGACGCCCCCGCGTCCTCGGCGGGGGAGGGCGACGACGGCATCGTCACCGACTTCTCCGACGAGGACGGAGGCCAGGCCGAGGAGCTGCGTTCGGCCATCGTGACCGGCCGCGGCCCGCGCTGGGCCGGCGTCGTGCTTCCGTAGACTGGCCGCCATGGCCCTGCTCCTCGCGATCGACTCCGCCGCCGCCGCCTCCGTCGCCGTCCTGCGGGACGGTGAGGAGCTCGCGCGCTGGGCCACGGACGACACCCACGCCCACGCCGAGGTGCTCGCCCCCGCGGTGCAGACCGTGCTCGGCCAGGCCGGCGTCACCGGCACCGCGCTGGACGCGCTCGCGGTCGGCGTCGGCCCCGGGCCCTTCACGGGACTGCGCGCGGGCCTGGCGACGGCGGCCGCCCTCGGCCTGGCGTGGGACGTGCCCGTGCACGGGGTCCGCAGCCTCGACGCGCTCGCCCACGTGGCCGGCGTCGACGCCTTCCGCCACGGGATCGAGGAGTTCGTGGTCGCCACGGACGCCCGCCGCCGCGAGGTCTACTGGGCCCACTACGCGCAGGTCGGCGGGCAGCCGACCCTGCTGCACGGCCCCTTCGTCTCGCCGGCGGACGAGGTCACCCCGCTGCCCGTCTACGGCGCGGGGGCCGGGCTCTACCCCGAGGCGCTGCGCGCGGTGCCGGACTGGGAGACGGCCACGCCGTCCGCCGTCGGGGTGGGGCAGGTGGCCGAGCTCGCCCTGCGGCGCGGTCGCGGCCTCGTGCCTGCCGAGCCGCTCTACCTGCGCGAGTCCGACGCCAAGGTCCCCGGCCCCCGCAAGCGGGCGGGCGCGTGAGCCCGGCTGAGCCGGCCCCAGCCGGCGACGGGCACCCCGCTGAGGACGAGTACGGCCTGCCGCCCGGCCACCTGCTGCGCCCCATGACCGTCTGGGACATCCCCGAGGTCATGGCCCTGGAGCCGGTGCTGTTCCCGCTGGACGCGTGGCCGCCCCGGTTCTATGAGGAGGAGCTGGCCCAGACCGGCCCCGCCGGCGGCCGCGACGTGCACGGCCGCCCGCCCACCCGGGACTACCGCGTGGTCGTCCGTGACGTGCCCGCACCCGGAGAGGTCACAGGCGACGACGGCCCCGCCCCCGGGGAGATCGTCGGCTACGGCGGGATCATGGTGGCCGGCGACGTCGCCGACGTGCAGACCGTGGGCACGGTCGCGGCGGCGCAGGGGCGGGGGATCGGGGCGGCCCAGCTGCGCTGGATGGCCGCGGAGGCCGCGGTGCGCGGCGCCGGCGCCCTCATGCTCGAGGTCCGGGCCTCCAACGCCGCGGCCCGGCGGCTCTACACCCGCCACGGCTTCGAGGAGCTGCACGTGCGCCGCCGCTACTACCCGGGCGGCGAGGACGCCGTGATCATGCGCAAGGCCCTGTGACCGGGCCGCTCACTAGACTGGAGCCCATGCCCACCGCCACCGCAGCCCCCCTCGTCCTCGGCATCGAGTCTTCCTGCGACGAGACCGGCGTCGGCGTCGTCCGCGGCACCGCCCTGCTGGCCCACGAGGTCGCCTCCTCCGTGGAGGAGCACGTGCGCTTCGGCGGCGTGATCCCGGAGATCGCCGCCCGCGCGCACCTCGAGGCCCTCGTGCCCACGATCCGCCGTGCCCTGGACACCGCCGACGTCACCCTCGAGGACCTCGACGCGATCGCCGTCACCTCCGGCCCGGGTCTGGCGGGCGCGCTCATGGTGGGGGTGGCGGGGGCGAAGGCGCTCGCCACGGCCCTCGGCACGCCCCTCTACGGCATCAACCACCTCGTGGCGCACGTGGGCGTCGGCATGCTGGACGGCGTGCGGCCCGCGCAGTGGGACGACCTGCCCGCGGACCTGGGCGCGCTCCTCGTCTCCGGCGGGCACACCGAGATCCTGCGCGTGGGTCGGATCAGCTCCGAGGTCGAACTGCTGGGCTCGACCATCGACGACGCGGCCGGCGAGGCGTACGACAAGGTCGCCCGGCTCATCGGGGCGGGCTACCCGGGGGGCCCCGTGGTCGACCGGCTCGCCGCCCAGGGCGACCCGACGGCCTTCCGCTTCCCGCGCGGGCTCACCGCGGGCAAGTTCGTCGGCAGCGCCGAGGAGCCCGGCCCGCACCGGCACGACTGGTCCTTCTCCGGGCTGAAGACCGCCGTCTCCCGCGCCGTGGAGCAGTTCGAGGCCCGCGGCCTCGAGGTGCCGCGCGCGGACATCGCCGCCTCCTTCCAGGAGGCCGTCGCGGACGTGATCACCGCCAAGGCCGTCCGCGCCTGCCGTGAGCACGGGCTCACCCACCTGATGCTCGGCGGCGGCGTCGCGGCGAACTCGCGCCTGCGCGCCCTGCTCGCCGACCGGTGCCGCTCCGCCGGCATCGAGCTGACCGTCCCGCCCGTGAACCTGTGCACGGACAACGGGGCGATGGTGGCCGCGCTCGGTGCACGCCTGGTGCGCGACGGCGTCGCCCCCTCCGACGCATGGTTCGGCGCGGACCCGGGACAGCCGGTCGAGGTCGTCAGCGTCTGAAGCGGGGGGAGGGGGCACGGCGAGGGTACTCAGGTCACCCGATAGAATCGGCCGCATGCGCGTACTTGTCACCGGCGGCGCCGGATTCCTCGGTTCTCACACCGTCAGTGTGCTGCTCGACGCCGGTCACGACGTTCTGGTGCTTGACAGCCTGGTCTCGAGCACGATCGTGCCCCTGGAGCGTGTCGCGGAGCTGGCTGGTGTGGAGTTCGGCGGATCGCGCTTCAGGCTCCACCGTGCCGATGTGCGTGAGCCCGAGTCCTACCGCGCGGCCGTCCTGGCGTTTGGCCCCGATGCCGTCGTCCATTTCGCCGGACTGAAGTCACCGTCGGAGTCGCTCGCCGACCCGGCGTCGTATTACACCGTGAACGTCGCCGGCACCGCCGCCGTTGCCGAGGTCGCGGGCGCCGCGGGTGCCCGCGCCTTCCTCTTCTCGTCCTCCGCCACGGTCTACGGGGATGAAGCGCCGGTCCCAGTGGGGGAGGATGCCGCTGTCGCGCCGGTTACCCCCTACGGGCACTCCAAGCTCATGGCGGAGCAGGTGCTCTGGGACATGCACGCGGCGGGGCGTCGCATGGGTGTGGCCGTGTTGCGCTATTTCAACCCCGTCGGGGCGCACCCCTCGGGTCGTCTTGGGGAGGACCCGCAGGGCGTTCCCGCCAATCTGATGCCGTTCGTGGCGCGAGTCGCCGGTGGGTGGTACGAACAGCTGAACGTCTTCGGCGCTGACTTCGCCACGCGTGACGGCAGTGCCGTGCGGGACTTCATCCACGTGATGGACCTGGCGGAGGCCCACGTGGCCACCCTCGAATGGATGATCGCCCAGCCCGGGGACGAGGTCGGCGTGCGGGTCTGGAACATCGGCCGCGGGGAAGGGGTCACGGTCTTCGAGATGATCCAGGCTTTCGAACGCGTCACCGGCCGCCCGGTGCCGTTCCAGGTCGTCGGCCGCAGACCCGGCGATATCGCTGCGTCATGCGCGTCGGTGGACGCCATCGCCGCGACCGTGGGGTGGCGGGCGAGCCGTGACACTGACGCCATGGTGCGAGATCTCTGGGCGTGGCAGCAGGCCAATCCCTCGGGCTACGCGGGGGGCGCGTCCTGACGGGGAAGATGCCCCACGGAGCCGCGCGGCCATTCGGAGAGGGGCGCGTCAGCGCTGGGCGATGTGCTCCAGCGCGGGTGCGATGACGTCCATGGCCGCATCGATCTGCCGTGCGGCGGTCGCCATGGCCTCGGGGCCTCGCTTGTATGGATCCTGCACCTCGTCGCTCGGATCGGTGGAGCGACGCGCCCAGAGGTGTCCGACAAGGCGGTCCCGCTCCAGGTCTGCGGGCAGGTCTGACATGATGCGCGCCGCCTGGCCCAGCAGCAACACCTTGCGCCCGTGTTGGGGCCAGGCGTCGAGGATCCATCGCCGGTGGTCTGGGCCCATGGTCAGCACGAGATGCGCCTCCTCCAGAAGGCCTCGGGTGAGCTGGCGTGCGACGTGCTGGGACGGGTCTCCGGCGGCGTGGACTTCTGCGGCCATGGGCGGATCGATGGGATGTTCGACGAGCGCACGTGTCCCTGCCGATCCGAACTCGACGCCCTGGATGTCGCGTGCGCGGCTGGTCACATCGGCGTAGGCGGAGCGACAGATGTTGGCCGTGCAGACGAAAAGGACCTTGAAGGGGCCTTCGTGCCCGAGCGCATGACGGTCTCCACCGCCGGGTTGCCACTGGAATCGTGTCATCGGATTGACTCCTTATCGTCGTGGACGCGCCTGGGCACGCTCCTCACCGGAGGGCCTGGGACACAAGATACCCGTGTGGCCTCCGACTCATCGGATGATCGCGGCGTAGGGTGCCCCGCGGATCACTCTCATTGCTCCGGACCTGGGATAAGGTGAGCCGAGTTCACATGCGGGATTGACGAGCCAGGTCTCACCGGTGAGGTCCTCGCTGGGCAAGAGGCGCGGCGAATCGAACGGTGTCATAGGTTGCTCCATGTCGTGGCGAACCTCAAAAGACGTGTCGACCAAGGGAACGTGATGGATCTTCAGCAGTACCTCCAGACCTTCCGCAAGTACTGGCGCAGCATTCTGACCGTGCTGTCGGTTTGCGTGGGAGCAGCTCTCGTGTTCACGTTCTTGCAGACGCCGAAGTACAGCTCCACATCGTCGGCGCTCATCGCGGTGGACACGGCGGCCTCACCCGGTGAGTTGTCCTCGGGCGCCCTTTACGCCGAGCGGCAGGTCTCCTCCTTCGTCGCCCTCGCCGACAGTGCCCTCGTCCTCGACCCAGTCATCGATGAACTGGGCCTGAACGTGACACCACAGGCCTTGCGGAGTCGCGTTTCGGTGTCGTCTCCCGCCGGTACCTCCATCGTTGATGTCACGGTCACTGACACGAACGCCGGACGTGCCGCCGAGATCGCCAACGCGATCACGGCAAGCCTCAAGAACGTCACCAGCGACGTCGTGCCCACCGGTCCTGACGGGGACGAGATTGTCACCGTCACTGTGGTGGAGCCGGCGGCAGAGTCGTCCCGCCCGGTGTCACCACGTCCCGTGGTGAACATCGCCCTGGGATTGATCGCCGGCGTCGTCCTCGGGCTGGGCCAGGCGCTGGTGCGACGCCTGCTGGATTCCCGCATCCGTACAAGGGATGACCTCGAGGAAATCACCGACGCGCCGGTCCTGGCCTCCGTGGTCCGCCACAGGGGCTCGGACCGGGCCAAGGACGGGGCCGTTCCCGCCCGAGGCACGGCCTGGGCCAGCGCCGAGTCGTATCGGAAGCTGCGCACCGCCGTGGGCTTCGTCGCTCTCGGCGGTGAACGACGTTCCTCCATCGTTGTCACCTCATCGGTGCAGGGTGAGGGCAAGACCGAGACCTCGACGAATCTGGCCAAGGTCCTGGCCGAGACCGGCGCCCGGGTCCTGCTGGTTGATGCGGATCTGCGCCGCCCGCAGGTGGGCGTCAGGCTGGGCCTGGACGACGAACTGGGCCTGTCCGATGTGCTGACCGGCCGAGCCGACCTCAACGACGTGCTGCTGTCCGTGGACGACCTGTCGGTCCTCACCGCCGGAACGGTTCCTCCGAATCCGTCCGAGTTGCTGGGGTCGGAGGCCATGGCGGAACTTCTCGCCCTCGTCGAGGCGCACTTCGAGTACGTCATCCTCGATGCCCCACCGCTGCTGCCCGTGACCGACGCGGCAGTCCTCAGCCACCAGGCCGGCGGCGCCATCGTGGTGGCACGTTCGGGGGTCGCGCGCCAGAACCAGCTCACCGAGGCGCTGTCGACCCTCGAGGCGGCCGACGCCTCCGTCTACGGCGTCGTCCTCAACGACGTTCCGGTGTCGCAGATCGACGGATATTCTCAGTACTATCGCTGAGGCGCAGGCCTCTTGCCATGCGGGTGCGGCGCTCCCTGCAACATGCCGGAGGCCCCGCCCCAGCCCTTTGAAGTGGAGGATCATCCATGAAGTCTGCACTGCGCAGAATGGTGGCCCGAGCCCTGACCACGGGCACCTTCGACGACATCGAGTCTGAGATCCTCGCCGCTCTCGAACAACCGGCGGGTGCCGCGGAACGGCAACGCATCGACCGGATCGTCGAACACGCCGTGCGGAACATGCCGTTCTACACCCGCCACTCCGCTCAGGTCTCCTCCCTCGAGGACCTGCCCGTGGTGGACAACCTGATGGTCAAGAGCGGAGTCGAGGATTTCCTGCGCGTGGGGTGGACCGCAGCCAGCTCGTGTCGCGGACGACGTCCGGGTCGACCGGCATTCCGTTGACGGTCTACCTGGACCGTTCCCGTGCCCGGCGCAACCAGGCCGGGGTGGCGGCATCGCTCACGTACGCCGGCGCCGACCCGTTCGCACCCATCGTGCGGGCGCGTCAGTGGGGCTGCATCTCGGCCAGGAGCCGTGCGGTGCAGATCCTGCGTGAGCACTACCCAGCGCATGCGGACCGTTTCGACCCCGCGGACATCGCGCCGCTGAAGGCCTGGGTGCAGAAGCGCAAAGACGTCATGTTCCTGGGCTACCCGTCGTACCTGGAGATGGTCATGCGCACCCTCGAAGCCGAAGGCGCGCGGTTCGCCCCGGGCAATGTCCGCACCCTGATCTCCGCAGCGGAAGTACCGACCCCGTACTTCTTCGCGGCGGCACGTCGCCTCTTCGGCGTCCAAGCCTATGCCCGGTACTCCAGCATGGAGATGGGAGCCATGAGCATCTCAGACCGAGACGACTGGAGCGCCTACAAGTTCGACACCAGTTCGTACCACGTGGAGATCCTCCAGGAGGACTCCGACGAGCCGGCCGCAGCGGGCGAGCTGGGTCGCCTTGTGGTGAGCGATCTGCACAACCTGGCCATGCCTCTGCTGCGCTACGACACGGGTGACATGGCGCGGTTCAAGCTCGACGACCAGGGTCAGGCCGTTCGGAACACGATCGTCGACCTCCACGGCCGCCGCCTGGATGTGCTGGTGGGAGGCACCGCTGCGGCGCCGAGGAAGCTCCACGCTCTGGCGATCTGGGGCCCTGCCGCGCAGATTTCCGAGCTCCGCCAGTTCCAGCTGCGCCAGCAGGACATCGGGCGGTTCACCTGGCTCCTCAACGCAGAGCCGTCGGCAGAGATCGAGCGCACCCTGCGCGGTGCCCTGGACGAGCGGGTCGGTGACGTTGTCGAGTGCCGCTTCGAGTACGTCGACGAGATGCCGGTGCTGGCTTCGGGTAAGCGCAAGTTCTTCGTCAGTGACATCGACGATCCGTCGGCCCTTGTAGACGGGGGCCGCTGACAGTAGGAGTGCGCCGTCGTCTCTCTCGGGGCGAGGAACAAGGCCGGCACGGGGATGTCCTCCCCGAGCCGGCCTCTTTCTGCAGGTGGCCATGGCAGCCGTGTGCACGGCTCACATGGGGCCTGTCATTGCTGTCCGGCCTCCGTGTACTCCCGGTGGAGCGCGTCGATGTCCGTCGTTCTGAAGCATGGCCAACTCAAGCCCAGCAGTGCACCGCCCAGGACGGCCCAGACGATGAGGGCGAAGAGCGACTCGGTGCCCAAGGCCCCGGGAGAGGAGGGGACGAGCAACAACGAGAGGAATAGGACAGCGATCAGGGCGCCGGCCATGCCGAGGATCTTCAGTCCGGCGGAGGGAGCCATCGCCTCCGCCGACTGGATCCTGCCGGAGGCGAGGGAGATGACGAAGATCGAGGCGAAGAAGTACGCGACGGTGATGCCGGCCGAGGTCATGTCCACCAGCCAGCTCAAGGCGGCCCTGCCGAACCACGGGGTCAACGAGCACAGTGTGGCGATGACCAGGATGGAGAACACCGGGGTGCCGGAGGCCCGGGACAGCGAGCGGAAGGCCCGTGGGATCATCTTGGCCTCGCCCATGGTGTACAGCACCCGCGAGGATGCCGCGATGAACCCGTTCACTCCGGTCAGCACGCCCGCGGAGACCGCCGCCACCACCAGGACCATGGCTATGGCGCCCAACAGGTCCGTGAGTGCCTCTGCCGGTGGTCAGGCGCTGTCACTGTAGTCCGCGGCCCGCGAGGACACCGCGATCGCCGTCACCAGGGACATGAGAATGTACACCACCGCTGCAGTGACGATGCCCGTCACCATCAGCCCGACGACCTTGCGCGGGGCGAAGCCGAATTCCCCGGCCATCTGCGGCACGGTGTCGAACCCGATGAAAGCCCACGGCGCGATCGCGAGGATGACGAAGACGCTGGTCAGCAGCGAGTGACCCGCGGGGACTGCCGCCGGCAGCTCGATGTCCTTCGTCAGGAAGGCATACACGGCTGACACTCCAAGTATGGCGATGCAGGTGAGCATGGTCACGACCGCCCAGAATTGGAACCGCCCGGTGAACTCCACCCCCTTCATATTCAACAGGGCGAAGGCCCAGATGAACAGTACCGAGACCAGGACCTCCGCAAGGTAGACCTCCCACCCTGCGACCTCGAAGAGCTTGCCGTGCGAGAGGAGCCCCGGGAAGGTCACACGGAAGATCAGGGTGACCGCCGAGGCGTTCATGGCGACGACCCCGATGTACCCCAGGGCCAAGGACGGGACTGGTGCACGTGTAGGTGACAGGCGTCTTCACGTCGGGTCTGCGGGCGTGTGGTCCATGATCAACTCGTACTCGACGGGCGTCAATCGGCC
>NZ_JBFBLX010000023.1:0-18114 GCF_040702705.1 Micrococcus sp. NPDC078436
GGGGGGGGGGGGGGGGGGGGGGGGGGGGGGGGGGGGGGGGGGGGGGGGGGGGGGGCGGCGGGCCCCCCCCCCCCCCCCGGCCGGGGGGGGGGGGGGGGGGGGGGCGGGGGGCCCCCCCCCCCCCCGCGGCCGGGCACAGTTCTGCCAGGCAACCACGGGGGCTGCCTGGCAGAACTGTGCCCGGCCGGAGCCGGTCGGCCGAGATGGGCGCGATCGGCCCCGATTAGGCTGGGCGCATGACCGACGCGCAGACCCAGACCGCCGACCCCACCCCCGAGCAGGATCGCGAGCGACTCAAGGAGCTCATCACCGAGCTCGCCGTGGTGCACGGCCGGGTGACGCTCTCCTCCGGCAAGGAGGCGGACTACTACGTGGACCTGCGCCGCGTCACGCTGCACCACGAGGCGGCCCCGCTGATCGGCCGCGTGATGCTGCGCCTGCTCGAGGACGCCGGGATCGAGTACGAGACGATGGGCGGCCTCACCATGGGCGCCGACCCCGTGGCCACCGCGATGATGCACGCCGCCGGGGCCCAGGGCCGCGCGCTCGACGCGTTCGTGGTCCGCAAGGCGCAGAAGTCCTACGGCATGGGCCGCCAGGTCGAGGGCCCGGGCGTGGACGGGCGCCGCGTCGTCGTGCTGGAGGACACCTCCACCACCGGCGGCTCCGCGCTCACCGCGGTGGAGGGCGTGCGTCGCGCCGGCGGTGACGTGCAGGCCGTGGCCGTGATCGTGGACCGCGCCACCGGTGCCGCCGAGCGCGTGGCCGAGGAGGCCGGGGTCCCCTACCTGTACGCCTTCGGCAAGGACGAGCTCGGCCTCCACTGACCCCGTCACTTTCGTGAGGGAAATCGTCGCCTCCATCCCAGCAGGTTGGCCTGGAGGCGACGATTTCCCTAGCGAAACGGGGGGTCAGAGCCAGTCGTTGCGCTTGAACAGCACGTAGAGCGTGACCGCCACCGCCAGCATGAGCGCGAGGGCGAAGGGGTAGCCCCAGAACCAGTGCAGCTCCGGCATGTGGTCGAAGTTCATGCCGTAGATGGACCCGATGAGCTGCGGGGCGAAGATGATGGCCGCCCACGAGGAGATCTTCTTCGTCTGCTCGTTCTGCGCGATCGACTGCTCCGCCAGCCGTTTGCTCGCGAGGGTCGAGTCCAGGGCGAGCGCGTTCTCCAGGACGGTGCGCAGGGACGCGGCCTTGTCGTTGAGGTGGACCACGTGGTCGTGCACGTCGCGCAGGCGGCGCAGGGTCTCCACGGCCGCGTCGTCGTCCACGTGGGCGGCGTGGGAGCCGTCCAGCTTCGCGCCCGTGGCGCTCTCCACGGACCGCTGCATCTGCTGCACCATGGCGGGCAGCTCCTTGATGGCGCGCTGCACGTGGATCACCTGGCGCGAGAGCTTGTAGATGCGCCGTGACACGCCCCTGTTCCGGCGGAAGAGCTGGTCCTCGATCTGGTCCACGTCCGTCTCGAGGCCGTCCATCACCGGGAAGTAGTCGTCCACCACGCGGTCCAGGATCTCGAAGGAGACCTGCCAGGGCCCGAGGGCCAGCCGGTCCGGGTGCTCCTCCAGGGCCGCGCGGATGCCCGCCAGGTCGGGCTCGTCCGAGTGGCGGACGGTCACCACGAAGTTCTCCCCGGTGAAGACCGAGAGCTCGCCGATGACCACGAGCTCCTTCTGGTCGTCGTAGCGCGCGGGGTGCAGGACCATGAACCAGCCGTCCCCGTAGTGGTCGAGCTTCGCCCGCTCGCCGCCGTTGACGGCGTCCTCGACCGCCAGCTCATGGAGGTGCAGCTCGGTCGCCACCTCCTGCAGCTCGGCCTCGCTCGGCCGGTAGAGCCCGAGCCACGCCATGCCCCCCTCCCGCTCGCAGGACTCCCAGGTGTCGTCGAGGCTGGTCGGCGTGTGGACGCGCTTGCCGTCCACGTAGACGGCGTTGTCGATGGTGGTCACCGGGACATTCTGCCCCGGCGCGCGGGGCGCGGCGGCGTACGGTGGAGCCATGAGCAAGCAGCAGAGCCGTCCCGTCGTCCGCGACGGCAAGACCCTCCTCCCCGCCGACGCCGTCACCACCGCCCCGATCGCCGCCCTCGGGCTGGTCGGCGGCTACCTGACCGCCCGCGAGACCGGCATCCGACCGCTCGGCGGCGTGGTGCTCGCCGCGGCCGGCGGCTACGCGGGCCGCACCTGGCTGGCCAAGGGCGGCCCCGGCGTCGCCGGCGCCCTCTCCGCGCTGTACCTCGGCGGCTTCGGCGCCTCCCACCCGCTCGCGAAGAGGATCGGCGCGTGGCCCGCGGTGCTCTCCGTGGCCGGAGCGTCCGCGCTCGGCTCGTGGGCCCTCGTGGACCGCAAGGCCGGCCGCCGCTGAGCGCGCCCCGGCAGCATGACGACGGCGGCGCTCGCCCCGGCGCGCCCGTCTCCTCCGCCGTTCCCGGGGACGGGGGCCGGGACGGAGAGGGACCGGATGCCGAGCGCGCCGTGGGCGTGCCCCCGTGGGAGGGGCCGTGGCCCGACGACGCGCGCCTCGACCCGGAGCTGCTGGCCGGCGGCGACCGCCGCAACGTCCTGGACCGCTACCGGTACTGGCGGCTCGAGGCGATCGTGGCCGAGCTGGATGCCCGGCGGCATCCGTTCCACGTGGCCATCGAGAACTGGCAGCACGACCTGAACATCGGCACGGTGGTGCGCACCGCGAACGCGTTCAACGCCGCGGGCGTGCACGTCATCGGCCGGCGCCGCTGGAACCGGCGCGGGGCCATGGTGACGGACCGGTACCTCCACGTGCACCACCACGCATCCGTGGAGGAGTTCACGGCGTGGGCCGCGGGTCAGGGGCTGCCCGTGATCGGGGTGGACCTCTTCCCGGAGTCCGTGCCGCTCGAGACGTTCGACTTCCCGCGATCGTGCGTGCTCGTGTTCGGCCAGGAGGGCCCCGGGCTCTCGGAGGAGGTGCGGGCGGCGAGCCAGGCGGTCCTCTCGATCGCCCAGTACGGCTCCACCCGCTCGATCAACGCGGGCGTGGCCGCCGGCATCGCGATGCACGGCTGGATCCGCCAGCACGGGGGCCCGGCGGCGTCGTCGTGATGGGGGTCGCGTCCCGTCACGTGCACGACGGCGGGGTGAATGGCTCCCGTCTCGTGCACGACGGCGGGGTGCGTGGAGTCAGCCGGCGAAGGGGCGGACCGGCAGCCCGCTCACGCCCGGGCGCACCGCGAACACTGCACCGGCGAGCGGGTCCTCGCCCGGCTCCATGTTCTCCCACGACGTGGTGATGTAGAGGGTGCCCAGGTCCTCGCCGCCGAAGGTGCACGCCGTGGTCTTCTGCACGGGCACCTCCACCACCTCGTCGAGCCTCCCCTCGGGCGTGTAGCGGTGGATCTGCCCGTGGCTGATCACGGCCACCCAGATCCCGCCCTCGGCGTCCACGGTGAGCCCGTCCGGCTTGCCCTCGCCGTCCAGCACGTCCGTGAGCACGCGGCGGTTCGTCAGGCCCTCCTCGCGGGAGTAGTCGAACACCGCCACCTGCCGGGTGGGCGTGTCGTCGTAGTAGGCGAGCGAGCCGTCCGGGCTCCACTCCAGGCCGTTCGACGTCGTCGCGCCGGTGAGCACCGCGTCCACGTCGCCCGCGCCGCCCTCGGGGCCGGGGGAGAGTCGGTAGAGGGTCGCGGCACCGGGGGTCTTGGCGTAGGCCATGGTGCCGCAGTGGAAGCGGCCGTCCGGATCGCAGCCGCCCTCGTTCATGCGGATCCCGTCGGCCTCGGGCCACAGCTCGGGCAGCGTGGTCAGCTCCCCGTCCGGAGACATGAGGGCGAAGCCCCGCTCCACGCCGATCACGGCGCCGCCCCCGACGCGCGGGCGCAGGGCCGCGGCGACGTCGCCCACGTGGGTGCGCTCCACGCCGCCGTCCGCGCGCAGGGACAGCACGTCCCCCGCGAGCATGTCCACCCAGCGCAGCCCACCGCCGGCGGCCAGGCCCTCGGAGGCGGTGCCCCAGCTCTCGGCCCACACGGGGCCCTCGCCGTGGTAGCAGAGGGGATCGGTGACCTGTTCGGCGCGCATGGCGGCTCCTTCGTGGCGGCGGGGTGACGGGTGGTCCGCCGCCGACGCTACCGGGGCGCAGGGCATCGTCGTCCAGCCCTGACCGCGCCTGCACCCGCCCCGTTACGATGACGAGCAGAACGATCCGCCGCCCCGCGACATGAGGAGCTTGAGAAGCATGCCCATCGCCTCCCCGGACAAGTACGCCGAGATGATCGACGCCGCCAAGAACGGCCCCTTCGCCTACCCGGCCATCAACGTCACCAGCTCCCAGACCCTCAACGCCGCCATCCGCGGCTTCGCCGAGGCCGAGTCGGACGGCATCATCCAGGTCTCCACCGGCGGCGCCGCCTACTTCTCCGGCTCCTCCGTGAAGGACATGGTCACCGGCTCGCTCGCCATGGCCGCGTTCGCCCGCGAGGTCGCCAAGAAGTACAGCGTGAACATCGCGCTGCACACGGACCACTGCCCCAAGGACAAGCTGGACGGCTTCGTCCGCCCGCTCCTGGACGCCTCCGAGGCCGAGGTCAAGGCCGGCCGGGACCCGCTCTTCAACTCCCACATGTGGGACGGCTCCGCCGAGACCCTCGAGGAGAACCTGCGCATCGCGAAGGAGCTCCTGGCCCGCACCCGCGCCAACCGTCAGATCCTCGAGGTCGAGATCGGCGTTGTGGGCGGCGAGGAGGACGGCGTGGCCCATGAGATCAACGACAAGCTCTACACCACCATCGAGGACGGCATCGCGACGGTGGAGGCCCTCGGCACCGGGGAGGACGGCCGCTACCTCACCGCGCTGACCTTCGGCAACGTGCACGGCGTGTACAAGCCGGGCGGCGTGAAGCTGCGCCCGGAGATCCTCGAGGAGATCCAGACCGCGGTGGGCGAGAAGTTCGGGAAGCAGCGCCCGTTCGACCTCGTGTTCCACGGCGGCTCCGGCTCCTCCGAGCAGGAGATCGCGGACGCCGTCTCCTTCGGCGTGGTGAAGATGAACGTGGACACGGACACCCAGTACGCGTTCACCCGCCCCGTGGTGGGCCACATGCTCGAGAACTACGCCGGCGTGCTCAAGGTGGACGGCGAGGTGGGCGACAAGAAGATGTACGACCCCCGCGTGTGGGGCGCCAAGGCCGAGACCGCCATGGCCGAGCGCGTGGCCCTGGCCGCGCAGAACCTCGGCGCCGCGGGACGCACCATCGGCTGACCCGCACCGCCGCCGACGACGCCGGCCGGCCGCCTTCTTCGAGAGGCGGCCGGCCGGCGTCGTCGGTGAGGGCGGGGCAACCGGGGCGGGGTGCCCCCGGGTCTCAGGCTCAGTCCGGGATGCTGGGGGACTGCGCCGGCGAGGCGGCCGTGGAGGCGGCGGGCTCCGCGGAGGGATCCCCCGTCCCCTCAGCGGGGGTGGCCGAGGGCGAGGCGGCGCTCTCCGCGGCGGCGGCCGCACTCGAGGAGGCCGCGGCGGCGGCCGCCGCACCCTGGAACGGGCGGGGCGGCTGGCCCGGGGCCACGGGGCCCGGGGCGCCCTCGGGGCGGTCGATCGTGGACTGGTCCGTGAGCTGGTCCTCGGGGATCCGCCCGGTGGGCAGCGCGCGGGCCGCCTGGAGGGACTCCTCGTCCATCTGCGCGTCCAGGAAGAACGGGGAGCTCTTCTGGATGATCTCGCGGTAGTGCGAGGGGTCCTTCAGCACGGTGTCCGCGAGGTGGTCGCGGGCCTGGGTGACCACGGTCGTGCTCTGGGCGACGGGGGAGTCCTCCACCTGGGTGAGGCCGTCGTTGGCGTCGCCGTAGCCCTCCATGGCGCCGAAGCTGACGGAGACCATCTCGGTGCCGTCCTCGGTGCAGGCCCACCCGGTGCGCTGGGGAAGCAGGGGTGCGCCGTCCTGGCCGCCCACCATGCCCGGGCGCAGCAGCGCGAGCAGGCCCTTGCCTGAGGCCTCGTCGAAGGAGTACTCGTCGGCCACGGCGGCGGGCTCGGGCCGGCACCAGTCGAGGCGCTCGCCGTCGAGGTTGTGCTGGTAGCTCACGGTGACCACGGGCATGCCGGTGCTGCGCTTCGAGTCGCCCTGGTAGACGCAGGACAGGAACTCGTGGGTGGCGTCGCGCGAGGCGTACTGGTCCACGAAGCCGATGGCCGACGGATTCGGGATGTGGGTGGCGACGGCGTCCATGGTCCGCTGGTCCAGCACGTCCCGCGTGCAGTTCATGACGGCGACGGTGTTGTTCTTCGCGGCGGCCACAGACTGCCAGCCGCCGGAGGCGGCGCCGTCCTTGATGCCGGGGCCCACGGTCTGCAGGGCCTCGCGGGGCTCGGGGCGGCGCGTCCCCTCCGCGGCGGCCGAAGCCCTGGCGGCGGCCACGCGGGACGCGGCGGCGGCGGCCGGGTCCGTGGGGGTGGGGTCCGCGGTGGAGGCGGCGCCGGTGGCGGACGCGGACGCCGTGGGGCTGGGCGACGGGGTGGTGCCGCCCGACTCTCCGCCCGCGGCACAGCCGGCCAGGACGAGCGCGAGGGCGGCGGTGCCGGCGGCCGCGGCGGCGCGGCGACGCGGGGACTCGGGGTAGGACATGGCGTGGGCTCCTTCGACGGCATCGCGGGCCGGGCGCGCGGAGAGATGCCTCCCGGCCGGATGCTCGCCCTACGGTACCGGACCGCTGGATAGACTCGCGGGCGAGACCGCTCCGCGCGGTGACCCCACGCGGAACGCCCGAGGCACCCGAGGAAGAGGAGCACCGCATGTCCGAGTCCCTGATCGGCCGCAACCTGATGGAGCCCGCGGCCACGCGGCTGCCGGAGGAGCCGGAGGTGCTCGCCCGGCTCGAGGCGGGCGACCTCCCGGAGGACATCGTGCCCGTGGCCCCCACCTCCTCCCTCGTGTGGGCGCTCATGGCCGAGGACGCCTGGAGCGAGGGCCGTGCCGTGGACTCCTACGCGTATGCCCGCGTGGGCTACCACCGCGGCCTGGACGCTCTGCGCAAGGCCGGCTGGCGCGGTGCGGGCCCCGTGCCGTGGAGCCATGAGCCGAACCGCGGCTTCCTCCTGAGCCTGTACTCCCTCGGCCGCGCGGCCGCCGGCATCGGCGAGTCCGAGGAGGTCGAGCGCATCCGCACCTTCCTGCGCGACTCGGACCCCACGGCCGCCGAGCAGATCGAGGCCTCCCAGCAGGGCGGGGCCGCGCGGGCCTGAGGCCGGCGTGAGGCACTCCAGGGACGCCGACGACGACGTGGCCAAGCTCTACTTCCGCTACGGGGCGATGAACTCCGGCAAGTCCACGGGACTGCTGCAGGCGGCCTTCAACTACCAGGAGCGCGGCCAGCGCGTGCTGCTGGCGAAGCCGGCGGTCGACACGAAGGGCGACGCGCGGATCCTCTCCCGCCTGGGCGTCTCGAGCCCGGTGGACTTCGTGATCCCGTCGGGCGCCGACGTCGTGGAGCTGTTCCGCCGGCACGCCGCCGGCGACGACCCGGACGCGCTCCTGGACCACGTGGACGCGGCGCCCGTGGCGTGCCTGCTCGTGGACGAGGCGCAGTTCCTCGAGCCGCGCCAGGTGGACGACCTCCTGCGCATCGCGGTGCTGGAGGGCGTGCCGGTGATGGCCTACGGCATCCGCACGGACTTCCGCACGCACTCGTTCCCCGGCTCCGCCCGCCTGCTGGAGGTGGCGCACTCCCTCGAGGAGCTCAAGACCATCTGCCGCTGCGGGCGCAAGGCCGTCTTCAACACCCGCAAGGTGGTGGACGCCGCCACGGGCGCCGGGCGCTTCGTGTTCGAGGGGGACCAGGTGGCCATCGACGGCGTCGAGGTCACCTACGAGTCGCTGTGCGCGGCGTGCTACCTGGACGAGTCGGGCGGCCGACTGGGCTGACGTTGGAGCCTGGCGGGGCGGGCGACCCCGTCACCGCGGCCGGTAGTCCTCGCGCACCGCCCGCTGGATGGCCTCGATCCGCTCGCCCGTCCACTCCTGCCCGAGCACGGCCGCCCAGTAGAGGGTCAGGCCGGGCTGGGAGGGGCGGGAGAGGAGCTGGCCGCGGCGGGGCGCGCCGGTGGGGGACGACGGCGGCGCGGGTGGGTACGAGACACGCTCGCCCGCGCGCTCGGGCCACCTCCACCAGGGTGGCCGAGGAGCGGGAGGGCGGGGGCGCTGGAGCTCGACGTCGGTCGACACGGGGTCAGCTGAGAGAGGGGCCGGGGCGGGAACGTGAACGGCGCCCGTCGTCCGACGGTCGACGGCCGGTGTCGTGCGAATCCTTCGAGTGGTCATCCTGCACTCGTCTCCTGAGGGCCGCCTGGCGGAGGCGGCCCGCGCTCTGGAGGCAGCTCTGGCGGCGGGGGCTCACGGAGGGGCGGTGACGCATCGCCCGGGGTGGAGTGCCGGCGCCGCCCCCGCACCCGCCACCTTGATGGCAGGCTGAGCTCGGCGGCGTCGCCGCCTCCGGTGGCACCCGCCGTTGCTCGGGTGCGCCCGACCCGACCGAACCCCGTGAGGACCGCCCCATGACCGCCGCACCGGACCCCACCGACGTCAACGGCCTGCCTCCGGAGCCCGCGCTCCCGGACCCGGCGGACTTCGACCTCGATGAGGACTGCTGCCTCGGGGGCTGCTGCGAGAAGGGCGCGGCCTATCGTGCCGCCCTGGACGCGGTGGAGCAGGCGAGGATCGAGCGGGCTGCGGCCGTTGTCGAGATGCAACGAAGACTGCGCACGGCTCGCGGCGAACTTTTCGTAGAAGACGCGGAATCCGAACCGTGCGAAAAATGCGTACGCGACTACCTGCGCCTCCCGAAGGCGGAGGGTCAGCCAAAAACGTAGAACCTCATCCCGTTCTGGCGCGTTGCTTGTGGCGAGTCACGTGGCGAGGGTGCGGCGGCCGCAACGCGGCGTGTGGCTTTCGCTCTTAGATGGCGGCGTTTTTTCGATGGTCGGTGGCGGTCTGGCCGGATGGAAAAGTAGGGGGCCTTCGGCCCCCTACTCGTGGTTTCCTAGCAGTTGCAGCCGCAGGTTTCTGATTGGCAGGTCGGGTCGTCGCAGCAGTCGTTCACCGTGGGTCACCTCCTTCCCGTTGGAGCCAGGTGCCGGGGGTTGGCTGGGAGCATTCCCCGGCGGGTAGGGCGTCGAGCATGGTGGTCATCTCGGTCCGGAGTGCCTCGAGACGGTTGATCTCGGCGTCCAGCTCGGTCAGGCGCCGGGTGAGCAGGTCCCCGGCGGGCTCGCACGGGCAGGTGCCGGTGTCGCGGATGGCCAGCAGGTTGCGGATGTCCTCTAGGTGCAGGCCCAGGCGTTGGCAGCCGCGGATGAAGCGCAGCCGATCCGCAGCCTCGGGGCCGTAGGCGCGGTAGCCGCCCGGGGTGCGGGAGGGCGGTGGCAGGAGGTCGGCCCGCTCGTAGTACCTGATCGTCTCGGTGCTCAACCCGGTGGCCGCGCCGAGTTCGCCGATCCGCATCCCGTCCTGAACCGCCGTCTGGGTCGTCATGCACAGACGGTAAACCTTAAAGCCCACTCCAAGGTCAAGGGTTTCGCGCCACTTTTCTCGACGTCGTTCTGGGCGGTTAGCCGAGGCGCCCGGACGGTGCCCGGGCCTGGGATGTTCTGGTGAGGTGTTCGGCCACGGCGGCAACGGTGGCCCGGGCGGGGGCACCGACCCCGATGAGGGTGGCCGAGGCCGGGCCGCACCAGTCCCCGTAGCCGAGGAGGAACAGCCCTGGCCGGTCGGGTGAGCGTGTGGGCGCATCGTCGGCGGTGGCCGGGACGGCGCCGTTCAAGGGCAGGCACAGCGGGCGGAGGTGGGCCAGATCGGGGCGGAAGCCGGTGCACCAGAGCACCGCATCCACCTCGAGGGTGCGCCCGTCGTCCCACCGGATGCCGGTGGGGGTGAAACCGGAGAACATCGGCTGGGCCTCCAGTCGGCCGGCGTCGCGGGCCGCCCGGACCGGGGGCACGGCGACGATGTCCCCGAGGGAGCCCACCCCGCCGGGGCTGGGTTCGCCCCGGCGCAGGGCCTGGACGTGGTCGGTGGCCAGGGCGAACAGGGCCCGGCCGTCGACGTCGTCGGGCAGGTAGCGCGGGGGCCGGCGGGTCACCCAGGTCACGGCTGCCGCCGCGGGGAGCAGGTCGGCGGCGATCTGCGCCCCGGAGTTGCCCCCGCCGACGACCACGACCCGCTGGCCGGTGAAGGGTGCCCGGCTGTGGTAGCCGGTGGTGTGCAGCTGGGTCCCGGCGAAGCGTTCCGCGCCGGGGATCCGGGGCACGAAGGGGCGGCGCCAGGAGCCGGTGGCGTTGATGATGACTGTGCTTTCCCAGGTGCCGCGGTCGGTGCGGGTGAGGTAGCCGCCGTCGGGGTGGTCCTCGACGGCGTGCACGGTGACGGGCCGGTGCACCGGCAGCCCGTAGCGGTGTTCGTAGGCAGTCAGGTAGGACACCACGTGCTCGGCCGAGGGGTGGCCCGCCCCGGTCCAGGGCGGCATGCGGTAGCCGGGCAGGGAGCTGTAGGCGGCCGGGGAGAACAACTCCAGGGTGTCCCAGTAGTACTGCCAGGCCCCGCCGGGCTGTTCGTTGGCGTCCAGGATCGCGAAGCTGGGCGCCGGGCCGCCGCGGCCCCGGGCGGCGTCGCGGGCCATCCGGTGCAGGTAGAACCCGGCGGCAAGCCCGGCCTGGCCTGCCCCGATCACCAGGACGTCGACCGCACTGGCCGTCACGGACGCTGCTGTCGGGTCTGCTGGCGGGGCCGGCGGGGTCAACCCAGCTCCAGCATCCGGCCCAGCTCGGCGAAGGCCGCCGGGACGACGCTGTAGTGGGCCCACCGCCCGCGTTGTTCGCGGGTGAGCAGTCCGGCCTCGACGAGCTTCTTCATGTGGTGGCTCACCGTGGGCTGACTGATACCGAGCTCCTCGGTCAGGTCGCAGGCGCACACCGCGTCACAGCCCTGGGCGGCGACGTGGGAGAGCAGGCGCAGCCGCATCGGGTCGGCCAGGGCCTTGAGCATCCCGGCGGTGCGCTGGGCCTGTGCGGCGCTGATCGGGCCCGCGGACAGGGAGCAGCACGCCACCGAACCCGGCGCATCGGCGCCCTCGGGGGCGGGAAGAGTAGTTGTCGCGACCATCACCCCATCTTACATTGACGTAGATCGATATGTCCCGGTAGTGTTCGCATCGATATCAGTCGATACGAGAGATGGGCTCTCATGAGCGTCACCACCGCCGCACCCGCGCCCCAGCACGGCGTGATGAAGGAGATGTCCTTCCTGGACCGCTGGCTCCCGGGATGGATCCTGCTGGCCATGGCAGCCGGCCTCCTGCTGGGACGCTTCGTCCCCGGGCTGAACACCGCCCTGGAGGCGGTGAAGATCGGGGAGGTCTCCCTGCCGATCGCCATCGGCCTGCTGGTGATGATGTACCCGGTACTGGCCAAGGTCCGCTACGACGAGGCCCATCGGGTGGCCGGGGACAAGCGGCTGATGATCACCTCCCTCGTGCTGAACTGGATCGTCGGTCCGGCGTTGATGTTCGCCCTGGCCTGGATGCTGTTGCCGGACCTGCCCGAGTACCGCACCGGGTTGATCATCGTCGGGCTCGCCCGGTGCATCGCCATGGTGTTCATCTGGAACGACCTGGCCTGTGGCGACCGGGAGGCCGCCGCCGTGCTGGTGGCCATCAACTCCGTGTTCCAGGTCGTCGCCTTCGGCGCGCTGGGCTGGTTCTACCTCCAGGTGCTGCCGTCCTGGCTGGGCCTGCCCACCACCAGCGCCGACTTCTCCGTGTGGGCGATCGTGCTCAGTGTCCTGGTCTTCCTCGGCGTCCCCCTGCTGGCCGGCTTCCTGACCCGCCTCCTGGGCGAGAGGGCCAAGGGGCGCACCTGGTACGAGGAGAGGTTCCTGCCCCGGATCGGGCCCTGGGCCCTGTACGGGCTGCTGTTCACCATCGTGCTGCTCTTCGCCCTGCAGGGCGAGGCCATCACCTCCAACCCCTGGGACGTTGCCCGGATCGCGCTGCCGCTGCTGGCCTACTTCGTGCTGATGTTCGGCATCGCACTGCTGGCCTCCAAGGCCGTGGGCCTGAACTACGCCAAGTCCACCACCGTGGCCTTCACCGCCGCGGGCAACAACTTCGAGCTGGCCATCGCCGTGGCGATCGGCACCTTCGGGGTCACCTCCGGCCAGGCCCTGGCCGGCGTCGTCGGACCCCTGATCGAGGTCCCCGTGCTCGTCGGCCTGGTCTACGTCTCCCTGTGGGCCGGACGCAAGCTCTTCCCCGGGGACCCCACCGTCCCCGCCCGACCCCAGGCCGCCGCCGCGCATCGCGCCTGAACCCGCACCCCCCGACAGGAGACCACCAGTGACCACCCCAGAGTCCGCCTCCCGGCCGTCCGTCTTGTTCGTCTGCGCCAAGAACGGGGGCAAGTCCCAGATGGCCGCGGCCCTGATGGAACACCACGCCGCCGGCGCCGTTCAGGTCCACTCCGCCGGCACCAAGCCCGGGAAGTCGATCAACGCCCTGTCCGCTGAGGTGATCGCCGAGGCCGGGGCGGACATGTCCGCCGGGCACCCCAAGCCCATCGACCCGGACCTGCTGGCCCGGGTGGACCGGGTCGTCGTGCTCGGCGACGAGGCCAGGGTCGAGCCGGTGGACGGGATGGCCGGGACCATCGTCACCTGGCACACCGATGAGCCCTCCACCCGCGGCATCGAGGGGATCGAACGGATGCGCCTGGTCCGCGACGACATCGACGCCCGCGTGCGGACCCTGCTCACCGAACTCACCGGCAGCCCCGCCTCCTGATCCCTCGTTCGCCCTTCACCTCCTGACTGAAATGGATGACTTGATGACCGCAGAGACCACCCCGGAGACCACCAAGCCCAGCGTGCTGTTCGTGTGCGTGCACAACGCCGGCCGCTCCCAGATGGCCGCCGCCTACCTGCAGCATCTGGCCGGGGGCCGGATCGAGGTCCGCTCCGCCGGCTCTGCCCCGGCCGACACCGTGAACCCTGCCGCCGTGGAGGCCATGGCCGAGGAGGGCATCGACATCAGTGCGAACCAGCCCAAGGTGCTCAGCGAGCAGGCCGTGAAGGACTCCGACGTGGTGATCACCATGGGCTGCGGCGACGCCTGCCCGTTCTTCCCGGGCAAGCGCTACGAGGACTGGAAGCTGGACGACCCGGCCGGCCGGGGCGTCGAGGGCGTGCGCCCGATCCGCGACGAGATCAAGACCCGCATCCAGCAGCTCATCACCGAACTGCTCCCGGCCGAGTCCACCGCGAACTGAAGGCGAACCACTCCATGAGCACCACGAGCACGGACACCACGAGCACTGAGCAGGCCACGGACCAGCTGATCATCATCGGGTCCGGTCCGGCCGGGTACACCGCCGCGATCTACGCCGCCCGCGCCGGACTGGCCCCCCGGGTCATCGCCGGCTCCGTCACCCACGGCGGGGCCCTGATGAACACCACCGAGGTGGAGAACTTCCCCGGCTTCCCCGGCGGCATCCAGGGACCGGAGCTGATGGCCGGACTGGCCGAACAGGCGGCCCGCTTCGGGGCAGTCATCGAGTACGACGACGCGGCGTCCGTCCGGCTGTCCGGGCACCTCAAGGAGGTCACCACCCTGGCCGGGAAAACCTACCGGGCCCCGGCAGTGATCGTGGCCACCGGCTCGGCCTACCGGGAACTCGGCCTGCCCGAGGAGAAGAAGCTCAGCGGGCACGGGGTGTCCTGGTGTGCCACCTGCGACGGCTTCTTCTTCCGCGAGCAGGACATCATCGTGGTCGGCGGCGGGGACTCGGCCATGGAGGAGGCCCTGTTCCTGACCCGCTTCGCGAAGTCCGTGACCGTCGTGGTCCGCCGGGACGCCCTGCGGGCCTCGAGGATCATGGCCGCCCGGGCCAAGGACAATCCCAAGATCCGCTTCGCCTACAACAGCGCCGTGACCGCCATCCACGGCACCGACAAGGTCACCGGGGTCACCCTGAGTGACACCATCACCGGGGAGACCCGCGAGGTCGCCGCCACCGGCGTGTTCGTGGCCATCGGGCACCTGCCCCGCACCGAACTCGTCGCCGACCAGCTGGACCTGGATGACGAGGGGTACATCGTCGTGGACGCCCGCACCACCCACACCAACCTCTCCGGGGTGTTCGCCTGCGGGGACGCGGTGGACCACCGCTACCGCCAGGCCATCACCGCCGCCGGCACCGGCTGCGCCGCCGCCCTGGACGCCGAACGCTACCTGGCCGCCCTGCACGATGCCTACAGCATCGCCACCGCACTCGTCGAGGAACCCACCCATGGCTGACACCACTGGCGCGGACACCGACGGCCTGCCGGTCGTCGTCATCGGGGCCGGCCCCGTGGGCCTGGCCGCGGCCGCCCACCTGGCCGAGCGCGGCCTGACCCCATTGGTCCTGGAAGCCGGCCCCGTGGTCGGGGCGGCGATCCGGGAGTGGGGCCACACCCGGTTGTTCTCCCCGTGGCGGTACAACGTCGACGCCGCCGCCGCCCTGGCCGGAGACCGCACCGCCGCCGACAACGTCGAGCTGCAGCTGCCCGAGACCGGGGTTTGCTCCACCGACCTCGGCGGATCCTGCGACGCCCCGGCCCCCGCCACAGCCGCCGACACCGCCGACCAGGGCTGTTGCGCCCCGACCCCCCAAACCCTGCCCGCACCCGCGTCCAGACTGCCGGTATTGCTGCCGGTTCAGGCCGCCACCTGCTGCTGACCAGCCCGCTGACCCTGAGGAGCCGTCATGTCTGAGCCGACCACCCTGGACACCCACGTGCTGCAGCGTTCCGCCGAGCACCTGGCCGAACGCTACGCCGGGGTCTTCTCCCCGGAGACCGTGGAACGCTACGTCTTCGAGTCCTACGCCACCCTCTCGCGCACCGCAAAGGTGCGCGCCTACCTGGCCTCCACGGCCAGCCACTTCGCCGACAACCGGTTGCGGGCCCTGGCCCAGTCCGAGGGCAAGATCGCCTCCCCGGTTCCGCAGGTGCTCTTCGTGTGTGTGCACAACATCGGCCGCTCCCAGATCGCCGCGGCCCTGCTCACCCACCACGCCGGGGATAAGGTGGAGGTCCGCTCGGCGGGGTCCCTGCCCGGCTCCGAGATCCACCCCCTGGTCGTACAGGCCCTGGCCGAGCGCGGGATCGATTTGTCCGGGGCGTACCCGAAGCCGCTGACCGATGATGTGGTGAGGGCCGCGGACTACGTCATCACCATGGGCTGTGGGGACGCCTGCCCGGTCTACCCGGGCAAGCGCTACCTCAACTGGGAGATCGCCGACCCCGCCGCAGAGACCCCCGACGGCGTGCGCGCCATCGTCGACGCCATCGATACCCGAGTGAAGGCCCTCTGGGACGAGCTCCGCAGCGCCACTTAGTCCTCACCCTTTCCGCAACACCACGTGCCCCGGCTCCCGCCGCCTCGCCGCGGACTGCCGGAACCGACCGGTGCGGCACGCTGTGACACACACCGCGGGCTCCATCTGGGGGTGCCACCGCCGGCGCCGAGTACGTTCATCGTGGCCTGACCGATCCACCCTTGAAGGGGTACATATGGACCGTATCGGGACCTTCCTGTCCGAGCTCTCCGGCGCCGAACGCAGCCACACAATCCCGCCCTGTCACCGGATCGACTTCACCGACCATGACCTGGCCCGGCTGAGCCTGCCCGGGGGTAGCTGCACGATCAGCGTGGACGCCGATCGGCAGACCATCACCCACGTGCTGCACGATCTGGGTAAGTACTCCGCGGACAAGGCCAGTCTCTCCCGCGCCCGCTCACCGGGTCGGACACCGTGGAGATACCAGCGGGTTGAACGGACCGGGACCGCGGCGCTGGTCACCGTCTCCAACGGCAGCGAACAGCTGACCCACTCGATCGACCTCGATACGCCCCACCCTCCGGCAGCTATCCCCATTGAGATCGCCGAGGCCATCCTTGCCTGCCCCGCCCAGCACGCCACCCCCACTTCGTCAGCGTTAGCTCCGATCAGGCGCATCACCGAGTGGGTCCATACGTTCACGAGGCGCCGGTAAGCGAGGCGAGTGCGAGCCATGCCGATCACCTCCAGCACCAGGGCCGGGCACCGCAAGCGTATCTGCCTCGGCGTCTAAAGCGACCGACGGGCGGCGGCCTCATCCGTTCCTAAATCGACCGTTTCCGCTACATCACTGCCAACTATGCGGGAAGTATCGTGAAGCATCTCTTTTTTGTAGCGGAACTGCGTCGCGGAATCTATGCCCGGATACAGACGGGGCGCGACGGGTTCCGGTACATTCAGTGCATGGGTGAGCTGCTGGGCTATGCGCGGGTGTCGACGACCGATCAGGATGCGGCGCTGCAGATCGATGCGCTCAAGGCCACCGGCTGTTTTCGGGTGTTTGTCGATACTGCCTCGGGGGCCCTGGCCTCGCGCCCGGAGTTGGAGAAGCTGCTGGATCAATTGCGCCCCGGGGACACCCTGGTGGTGTGGCGCCTGGATCGGCTGGGCCGGTCGATCCGGCACCTGATCGACCAGCTTCAGGTCCTGGCCGACCGGGGCGTAGGGTTTCGCTCCCTGCAGGAGACCATCGACACGACGTCCTCTGGGGGCCGGTTGGTGTTTCATGTCTTCGCGGCCCTGGCGGAGTTCGAGCGGGACCTGATTCGCGAACGCACCCAGGCCGGGTTGACGGCGGCCCGGGCACGGGGCCGGGCGGGGGGTCGTCCGCCGTCGCTGTCGGCGGACCAGGCCCGGCAGGCACGGCGGATGTACGAGCAGCAGGAGCTGACCGTGGCCCAGATTGGCGAGGTCCTTGGGGTGAGCCGCACCACCGTGTACCGGACCCTCAAACGGGGCCATGACCAGCCGGCCGGGCCCAAGCCGGTGCGGCGCCGGCGGGTCAAGAAGGTCTTGTAGGGGCCATGGACGCGGCCAGGCGGTGGCGGATTCTTCGACTGCACGTCGAAGATGGCATCGCCCTGACCACGCTGGCTCAGGACACCGGCATCGGGTTGCGCACCCTGCAGCGCTGGCATGCCCGGTACAAGACCCACGGCTACACCGGGCTTCAGACCGGCCCACGCGCCGATGCCGGCAGCCACCGGGTCCCGGACGAGCTGGTGACGCTGATCGAGGGGCTGGCCCTGTCCAGACCCCGGCCAGCCATGAGCACCCTGCGCCGCCGGATCACGCCGATCTGCTCCGCGCGCGGCTGGCCGGTGCCCTCCTACGGTGTTGTCCGGTCCATCGTCCAAGCCCTGGATCCGGGCATGGTGACCCTCGCCCTGGAGGGGACCGCCGCCTACCGGGACAAATACGAGTTGGCCCTGCGCTGGTCCGCCGGCCGGCCCAATGCGCTCTGGCAGGCCGACCACACCATGCTGGACCTGCTCATCGTCGGCCCCAACGGCAAACCGGCCCGGCCCTGGCTGACCACGATCCTCGACGATCACTCCCGCGCGGTCTGCGGGTACACCGTCTTCCTCGGGGCGCCCTCGGCCATGAACACCGCGCTGGCCCTGCGCCGGGGGATCTGGCCCAAGACCCGACCGGACTGGCCCATGTGCGGGGTCCCGGACGTGCTCTACGTTGACCACGGGTCGGACTTCACCAGCCACCAGCTCCGCACCACGGCCGTGGACCTGCACATCCGCCTGATCCACTCCACCGTCGCCCGGCCCCAGGGCCGCGGGAAGATCGAGCGGTTCTTCAGCACGGTGAACACCGAGTTGCTCACCACGCTGCCGGGACACACCGTCCGCGGCCAGCCTGCCCCCACACCGAAGCTGTCCCTGGCCGAACTGGACCGAGCGCTGGAAGAGTTCATCGTCGCCTACAACGACGGTGGGCACAGCGAGCTGGGCACCACCCCGCGCACCGCGTGGGTTGCCGAAGGCTGGTTACCCCGGCTGCCAGAGTCCCTGGAGGCCCTAGATGGACTGCTGCTCACCGTCGCCCAGTCCCGAGTCGTGCGCCGCGACGGCATCCACTTCCAAGGCCTGCGATATATCTCCCCCACGTTGAAGCGTCCCGGGTTTCGTGCCGCTCCTATGTGGGTGCCAGCTCTCGGTTGAGGGCGGCGTAGTAGGCAGTCTCGTACTCGGCCGGGGTGGT
>NZ_JBFBLX010000024.1:0-14159 GCF_040702705.1 Micrococcus sp. NPDC078436
AACTCTTGGGGGTAGGGGGCGGGCATGGTGCACATCCTTCCCTGCGGTGTGGGAACACCACAGATCGTATGTCACCTACACGCGCATCAGTCCCGAATCGCGTTTGCGAAATCTTCGCTGCATCTGTCGAGATGCAGCGAAGAGTTCACACGACGCGCGGTGAACTCTTCGCATATCAGGCGGGATCCGGTCGGCGTGAAATCTGGGTGTCCCGGTGGGCGCTCCCGCGCGCCCCAGGGCCCGCCAGAAACGTACGGGCGGCTGCCGCTCTGGCGGGTCGGTTGTGGCGAGTCATGTGGCGGGCGGACAGGGTCGGATGTGGCGCGCACGGCGCATGGCGGGGTCCCTCGCCACAAACGACCGAATGTGCCGCGGGCGCGCATCTCTATTCCGTCCGCGCGCGAGGCGGTTGGGATGAGCCTGTCAGGCAGCAGGTAGTTGGAATCGCTCCATGGGCATGGTGGCCAGGTCGCGGAGATACCCGCCCTGTCGTGCGTCTGCGTAGGCCGCGTCCTCGTTGTCCTCGAGCGCCCAGGTGCCTTCTTCCCAGGCCATGTGGTCTAGCGCTGCGGGCCAGAGCTTCCGTTCGGTTGAGGTGAGTGAGATGTGTCGAGCATAGGAAGAGTAGAAGTCGTTCCACTCCTGTGCGGTCATCATCCGAGCCGGAGCTGACGGTGACTCGTTGTGGAGAAGCACTACTGCCATAGCCAGGTCGAAGAGTCGCGGTTCCCAGCCCCCGTTGTCTGGGTCAACCACCGTGGGGCCGCTGGCACTGAAGATCACGTTCGCGGCCTTGTAGTCGCTCGTTACGCTCGCATAGGGCAAGGCGTGTTCGTCATCGGCGGCTCGCAATGCGGGCAATGAGTGGTCCCACCAGCGGTCCGCGAGGGAGTGGAGGGCCGCGAGGGACTTAGCTGCATCTTCTGCGCCGAGGACGCGGGGTAGCTGCTCTCTGAAAGCTGCAAGATCGGCGTCGACGTCGTCGCGCGTTGCTTCTGGCCACGAATATGTCCGTAGCCCGCCGACAATGCCAGTTCGGACTTGAGTCGCGTGGAGCCGCCCAAGCAGATCACCGAGCGCGGCGACGTCGTCGCCGGCCGCGTAGGGGCGCCCTTCGATGAAGGGATACACGACGTACCAGTCCTCGCCAATGGCCTGGGGATTGGGTGCGTCGAGACCTATCGGGGCAACCACAGGGAAACCATTCGCCATCAGCATGCGAGTCCACGCCGCCATACCTTCGGCTCGTTCGCGGGCCTCCGCCGTCTTCTTCACAACAACGTCTCGGGCCTCCGTGTGACCGCGCGGGATGACGCGTGCCCGGTAGACCGGCGACCAAGGGGACAGCGATTTCTCGGCAATATCGACAAGACCAAACGCGTGGGCAAGGTCAGATACGGGATGCTCAGGCATGAACTCAGCCTAACGTGAAGTAGGTCACAAACATACTGGGTCCCTTGTGGAGGTTCACGCCCAAGATGTCATGACCTGTTTAGTTCAACTGTGTCGAGCCAGCTCACTTCGGCCGTCTCGCGAGCCGAGCCCCCCAAACACGGCAAGCCCGATCAATCAACCTGTCCGATCAGTACACCTAGGGCATGTCTGCTCAATGGGTACGCACCCATTGCGGCAGTTCAGTGGGTCATGCCTCGTGGTCGTGGCTGCTGTAGACCACGATCGGCGCCCCACTGGGATCACGCGTGCACTTCCACACGGTCATGCCGATTCGTTCGGCCACGCGACGGGAAGCCACGTTGTCGGGGTTGATGATCGCGGTGACCATCGTTGCGTCGAGGGTCTCGAACCCGTGTCGCAGGCAGGCAGAGGCCCCCTCGGTTGCCAGTCCTTGTCCCTGGTGTTCGGGCAGGACGTGGTAGCCGACCTCGAGGACCTCTTGGCCGTCGACGTTCTGCCAGGTCAGGCCGCAGTCACCGATGAAGTCGCCGGTGGTCCGGTGTTCGATGACCCACAGGCCGAACCCATGCTTGGCGTAGTTGTCCTTCGACCAGTTGATCCACCGCTGCACCTCGTTGCGCGACTTGGCTCGCGGGTAGTAGCGCATGACCTCCGCGTCTCCGAGGAGCCGGCACATGTCGTCGAGGTCAGCGTCGGTCATGCACCGGAACGTGAGTCGATCTGTGGGTTGCGGGATCACCCGACGACCTTACCGACGGCACTGAACCGGCTTCTTGTCTTCGGCATGTGCGTGAAACCGCCCCCGCGGTCTGCCGCGCTCACCCCACGAAGACGCAGAAGGGGTGGCCGGCCGGGTCCGCGAACACGTACAGGGGCTCGTCCTCGTCGTCGGAGCGGTCCTGGACGAGGCGCCCGCCCAGGCGCAGGGCGTGGCCGTGGGCCGCGTCGAGGGAATCGCGGTCCGGCACGGTGAAATCCAGGTGCAGCTGCATCGGCACCTCGGGTGACGGCCACGTGCTGGGCTTCAGTTCCTCGGTGCGCTGGAATGTCAGGACGCGGCGGCCGTCGTCGTCCAGCAGCACGAGCCAGTCCGCACTGTCCGGCTCGCGGCCGTCCGCGAGCTCGTCGCCCGCGCGGTAGTGGAGGCCGAGGAGCTCGCGGTAGAACTCCGCGACGGAACGGATGTCGACGGCGTCGATCACCGGCTGCTGGAGCACAGGGCGGGTGACCATGGCCACACATTAAGCGACCTCGGTGTCCGCGTCAGCGTCTCGGCCTCAGTCGACGTCGTCGCGCCCCGCATCCACCCACCGCGCGGCCGGCCCGACGGCGGCCAGCCACCGCGCCCGTCCTTCCGGCGGCGGGGGCGTCCCAGTGTCAGGGCCGCGGGGGGTAGGCGTCTGACGACGCGGGTTCGTGCTCACCGCCACACGTGGAGCAGGTAGCCGTGGCTCAGTGACGTCGCTGCGGGGTGCTCGGCGAGCCACGCGTCGGCGACCCCTCGCTCGAACTCCAGCCGCAGGACGGCCTCGAGGTCGGCGCGGGAGTCGAAGGTCCACGAGCTCATGGCCTCGCGGGTCTGGGCCCCGACGCCGGCCCACCACGCGCGGGCGTACGTGTCCTGGCCCTGCGCCGCGGCGTTCGTGCTCGCCCGCAGCAGCTCGGCGAACTGGCCGCGCTCGGTGTCGTTGTCGATCACCACGAGCGCGCCGCCGGGCCGCAGCACCCGGGTGACCTCGTCCAGGCCGGGTCGGACGTCCCAGCGCGGGTGCGGGAAGAAGTACGCGAACCGGGCATGCACGACGTCGACGCTCGCCTCCGGCAGCGGGATCCGCTCGGTCGAGCCGTACAGCACGCGAGCCCCGCCGGGGCGGGCGCGGGCGGCCCCCAGCAGGCGCGCGTCCGGCTCGACGGCGATCGTCTCGGCCGCGTCGGCGTAGCGGGGCAGCCAGAAGCCGGTGCCCGCACCGAGGTCGAGCAGCGTCCGCCCGGCCCAAGGCGCCGCCTCCTGCAGCGCCGCCCAGAGGGCGCCCTCACGGTCCATGGCCGCGTTCTCGATCTCGTACAGCGCCGGGTCCACGCCCTGGTTGCCCGAGGGACGGAAGTCGGGCAGGCCCGTGGCCGGTCCGCCCGGTGTGCTCTGCGTCATGCCCGGGAGTCTGACACACCCCCCCTCCACGCCCGTCCGTCACACGGGTCTGCCCCGGCCCGCCGCACCCCGGAGAGGCTCCGGCCGGTCCCGGATGGCGCGGTGGCGGCTCATATGACGTGCGAGCCGGCCGCCCGCTGGACTCGCGGCGGCCCGCCGCGTGGGATGGGCTCACCACCCATCCAGAGCGGCCGAGAGATCTGGCTCGACGACGCCGCAGCAACCCGCCCGCCGCCCCCGGACCCCCGGGAACGGCAGGCCCGGTGCTACCGCCAGGACCGATGGAGGAGAGCAGATGCCCCGTCACGCCACACAGCAAGTCCACGCCGGCTACGAGCCCGCCGCGCCCCACCGGCCGGTCGTCCCGCCCATCCACCAGACCACGGCGTTCCGTTTCCCGGACCACGCCACGGCGGCATCGATGTTCCGGCTCGAGACCCCCGGCTTCACCTACAGCCGCACGGGCAACCCGACCGTCGCGGTGTTCGAGAACCGCCTCGCCGCGCTGGAGGGCGGCATCGGTGCGATCGCCACGGCCACCGGCCAGGCCGCCGTCGCGCTGTCCCTGCTGGCGCTGCTGCAGGGCGGCAAGCACCTGGTCGCCTCCAGCCAGCTGTACGGGGGCACCGTCGACCTGCTGACGGACACGTTCGCGGACTTCGGCATCGAGGTCACCTTCGCGGACCCGGCGGACCCGCCCGCGTGGGCGGCCGCGGTCCGGCCCGACACCCGCGCGTTCTTCCTCGAGGCCATCACCAACCCGCTCGCCACCCTCCCGGACCTGCCCGCGCTCGCGGACCTCGCCCACGCGGCCGGGGTGCCCGTGGTGGTGGACAGCACCCTCGCGACGCCGGCCCTCTACCGGCCGCTGGAGCACGGCGCCGACGTCGTCGTGCACTCGGCCACCAAGTTCCTCGGCGGGCACGGCGCGGTGCTCGGCGGCGCGATCGTGGACGGCGGCACGTTCGACTACGGCGCGGCGCCCGACCGGTGGCCGCAGCTGGCCCGGCCCAAGGCCCGCTACGGCGGGCAGACGCTGGTCGAGCGGCACGGCCGCGGCGCCTACCTGACGCTGGCCCGCAGCAAGTTCCTGCACGACCTCGGCCCCACCCTCGCCCCCGCGAGCGCGGCGCAGTTCATCCAGGGGCTCGAGACCCTCGACCTGCGCGTGGCCCGCCACACCGCCACCGCCCTGGCCGTGGCCGAACACCTGGCCGGGCACCCCGCCGTCGCGCGGGTGCACCACCCCGGCGTGGCCGGGCATTCCAGCGCGGCGCTGGCCGCCCGCGACTTCCCGGACGGCGTCGGCTCGGTGTTCTCCTTCGACCTGGCCTGCGGCCCCGAGGCCGTGGCCCCGTTCCTCGACGCGCTCGAGCTGTTCCAGCTCGTGGTCAACGTCGGCGACGCCCGGTCCCTCGTCTCCCACCCGGCGACCATGACGCACTGTCGCCTGACGCGGCAGCAGCGCGAGGACGCCGGGATCGCCGAGACCACCGTCCGGCTCTCCATCGGGCTGGAGTGTCCCGACGACCTGATCGCGGACCTGGACCGTGCCCTGGCCGTGGTGACCGCCGCCGGGCCGGCCGCCCCCGCCACCACGCCCGCCGTCCCCGAGACCGCCGCCGTCACCCAGGAGGTGCGCTGAGATGACCGCCGTCCACCACACCACCCGCTCCGTCTCCCGTCCCGCCGTCCGCGGCTTCACCACCACCGCCGTGCACGCCGGCCAGGAGCCCGACCCGCTGACCGGCGCCGTGGTGCCGCCGATCTACCAGACCAGCACCTTCGTGCAGGACGGCATCAACGTGCTGCGCGCCGGGCACGAGTACAGCCGCGGCTCCAACCCGACCCGGAACGGCTTCGAGACCCAGCTCGCCGCCCTCGAGCACGGCGACCGGGCGTTCGCGTTCGCCTCCGGGCTCGCCGCCGAGGACGCCCTCCTGCGGGCCGTGCTGCGCCCCGGCGACCACATCGTGCTGGGCGGCGACGGCTACGGCGGCACCCACCGCCTCATCACCACCGTCCTCGAGCCGTGGGGCGTGTCCAACACCCCCGTGGACATCACCGACCCGACGGCGGTCGCCGCGGCCGTCCGCCCCGGCCGCACCGCGCTGCTGTGGGTGGAGACGCCGTCCAACCCGCTGCTCGGCATCGCGGACCTGGCCGCCTGGGCGCAGATCGCCCACGACGCCGGTGCGCTGCTGGTCGTGGACAACACGTTCGCCTCGCCCTACCTCCAGCGGCCCCTGGACCTCGGCGCGGACGTCGTGGTGCACTCCACCACCAAGTACATCGGCGGGCACTCGGACGTGCTCGGCGGCGCCGTGGTGGTGGCCGACCGCGAGTTCCGCGGCCGGGCGCTGGCCGAGGCGGTGGCCTACCAGCAGTTCGCCGCCGGCGCGGTCGCCGGCCCGCAGGACTCCTACCTCGCCGCCCGCGGCCTCAAGACGCTCGGCCTGCGCATGGACCGGCACGGCGCCAACGCCGCCGCGCTCGCGGGCTGGCTGCAGGGCCGCCCCGAGGTCGCCCAGGTCTTCTACCCCGGGCTGCCCGACCACCCGGGCCACGAGCTCGCCGCGCGGCAGATGGACGGCTTCGGCGGCATCGTCTCCATCCGGCTGGCCGGGGGAGAGGCCGCGGCCCGCGCGTTCGCCGAGGCCACCGAGCTGTTCGCGCTCTCGGTCAGCCTCGGCGGGGTCGAATCGCTGCTCTGCTACTCCTCCGAAATGACCCACGCCTCCGTGCGGGGCACGCCCCTGGCCGTCCCCACGGACCTGGTCCGGCTCTCCGTCGGCATCGAGGACGTGGCCGACCTGCAGGCGGACCTCGAGGCCGGCCTCGAGTGCGCCGCACGCGTCGCCGCCGGCCGCGGGGCGCCGTCGTCGTCCGCGGTGCCCCGTCCCGCCACCGCCCACCACCGCACCACCCGCGCCCGCACCCCGGAGAGGACCCGATGAGCCACGCCACCCTTGTCACGAGCACCGTGCCCACCCGAGTGGACGACCTGACGTTCAGCATCCACACCACGCCGTTCGACGAGGACTACACGCCCGCCGCCAGCACGCGCGCCACCACGAACTTCGCGAACCTCGCTCGCGGCGCGGACCGGCGGGAGAACCTGCGCGCCGCCCTGGCCATGATCGACGGGCGCCTCAACGACCTCGCCCCCTGGGACAACCCGGAGCGGGACCGCTACACGGCACGGATCGAGATCGTCTCGATCGACGTGCACTTCACCGCCGACGACGGCGCGGACGTCGACTTCCCGCTCATGGAGATGCTCGACGTGCGGGTGGTCGAGCGCGCGACGGGCGCCGTGCTCGGTCGCAGTGTGGGGAATAACTTCTCCTCCTACGTCCGCGACCACGACTTCTCCGTGGTGCTGCCCGCGCACGCGGCGACGTCGCCGGGGACCGAGGAGCCTGACGGCTTCGGCGACCTCCACGGGCGGCTGTTCCGGCACCTGCTCGACTCGCAGGCGTACCGGGAGCGGTTCCCGCAGCCGCCCGTGATCTGCATCAGCGTGTCCACGAGCCGCACCTACCGTCGGCTGACGAACGAGCATCCGGTGCTCGGGGTCGAGTACCGCCAGGACGAAGCCTCCCGCACGGACCGCTACTTCGGTCGGATGGGCCTGGGGATCCGGTGCTTCCTGCCGCGCGGGTCCGTGGCGCCGCTGGCGTTCTACTCGCGGGGCGACCTGCTCAACGACCACGCGAACCTCTCCCTGGCCGGGCTGATCGCCACCATGGAGACCTTCCAGCGGATCTACCGGCCGGAGATCTACAACGCGAACGCCGGGGCCGGCGAGGTCTACCGGCCGCGTCTGGACCACGGCGACTTCTCGCAGACCCGGATCGCCTACGACCGCGAGGAGCGGGCCCGCCTCGGCCGGGAGCAGGGGGAGTACACGCAGGAGCACTTCGTGGGCCCGCACCGCGACCTGCTGGAGCGCTGGGCCGCCGCCCACGCCGCACGAGACACCGAGGAGACCCGATGACCACCCTGATCCCCACCGCCCTCGTCGGCAGCCTGCCGAAGCCCGGCTGGCTCGCCGAGGAGGAGACGCTCTGGTCGCCCTGGAAGCTCGAGGGGGAGCGGCTGCGCGAGGGCAAGCTCGACGCGCTCGCCCTCGCCGTGGCCGACCAGGAGCGTGCGGGCATCGACATCGTCTGCGACGGCGAGCAGACCCGCCAGCACTTCGTCACCACGTTCATCGAGCACCTCGGCGGTGTGGACTTCGACCGGCGCGAGACGGTGCGGATCCGCGACCGGTACGACGCGAGCGTGCCGACCGTCGTCGGGGAGGTGGGCCGACCGTCGTCAGTGTTCGTGGACGACGCGAAGGCCCTGCGCGCGCGGACGGACCGGCCCATCAAGTGGACCCTGCCCGGGCCGATGACCATGATCGACACCCTCGCCGACCGCCACTACGGCAGCCGCGAGAAGCTCGCGTGGGAGTTCGCGCGCATCCTCAACGAGGAGGCGCGGGAGCTGGCGGCGGTGGGCGTCGACGTCGTGCAGTTCGACGAGCCCGCGTTCAACGTGTTCTTCGACGACGTCCGCGACTGGGGCGTGGCGACGCTCGAGCGTGCGGCCGAGGGCCTGACGTGTGAGACGGCCGTGCACATCTGTTACGGCTACGGGATCAAGGCGAACAACGACTGGAAGGCCACGCTCGGGGAGGAGTGGCGCCAGTACGAGACGTCGTTCCCGCTGCTGCGCGAGTCCACGATCGACACGATCGCCCTGGAGCGGCACCACTCCCGGGTGCCGGCGGAGCTCATCGGCCTGCTGCGCGGCAAGAAGGTGATGGTCGGCGCGATCGACGTGGCGAGCGACGAGATCGAGACGCCCGAGGAGGTCGCCGCGACCCTCCGGGAGACCCTCGAGTTCGTGGACGCGGACAAGCTGATCGCGAGCACCAACTGCGGCATGGCGCCGCTGGCTCGCTCGGTGGCGCGGGACAAGACGGCGGCGCTCGTGGCCGGCACGCGGATCCTCCGGGAGGAGCTGGGCGAGGAGTGAGGGGGCCGGCATCGGCTCACCCCCACACGGCGGAACCGGCGATGAGCCGGACCGCGAGCACCGCCATGACCACCGCGATCACCACGTCCACCACGCGCCACGCCTTCGGGTCGGCGAGCACCCGGGCCAGCAGGCGCGCGCCGTAGCCGAGCGCGGTGAACCACAGGATCGAGGCGGCGACGGCGCCGGCGGCGAAGACCCACCGCGCGTCGGGACCGTGCTGGTTGGCGAGGCTGCCCAGCAGCACCACGGTGTCCAGGTAGACGTGCGGGTTGAGCCAGGTCAGCGCGAGTGTGGTGGCGATGACCGACCCCGCGGTGCGCGGCGCCTGCTCGGCCACGAGCCCCTGCGGGCGCAGCGCGGCACGCAGGGAGGAGACCGCGAACCAGAGCAGGTACAGGGCGCCGCCCCAGCGCAGCACCTCGAGCAGCCACGGCACGGCCTGCACGAGCGCGCCCACCCCGGCGGTTCCGGCCAGGATCAGCACGGCGTCCGAGGCCATGCACACCAGCACGACGGCGCCCACATGCTCCCGGCGCACGCCCTGGCGGAGCACGAAGGCGTTCTGGGCGCCGATGGCGACGATGAGGGCGAGTCCGGTGAGCAGGCCGATGCCGGCGAGGGTCCACATGGGTGAGGACGCTAGGGCCCGGCCGGGCCTGAGCCAAACGAAGAGAACTGCAGGCGCCTAAGCTCTGCTTCATGAACCTGGACCAGCTGCAGGCGCTGCGTGCGATCGCGGACGAGGGCTCGTTCGAGGCAGCCGCGTACGAGCTCGGCGTCAGCGCCTCCGCGGTCAGCCAGCGCATCCGCGCCCTGGAGCGGGAGGTGGGCCAGGTGCTGCTCCGGCGCGGCACACCCTGCGAGCCGACCGAGGCCGGCGTCGGCCTGGTGCGCGTGGCCCGGCACATGCGGGTGCTCGAACAGGAGGCGTGGGCCGGGCTGGGCCGCACGGCGGCCGGACGCAGCGTCACCTCCCTGGCCGTGCCCGCTGACGTGCTGGGCACGTGGTTCGGGCCGGTCCTGGCGGAGGCCGCCGACTGGGAGGACACGGTCCTCGACCTGCGCGTCGAGGACCAGGACCACAGCGCCCGACTGCTGCGCCGGGGCGAGGTGCTGGCCGCCGTCACCACGGAGCCCCAGCCGGTGCAGGGGTGCGCGGCGGAACCGCTGGGGAGCATGCGCTACGTCCCGCTCGTGGCGCCCGCCCTGCTCGCCCGGCACGCGGCGGGCGACGTCGTCGACCTCGACGCGATGCCCATGATGCGCTACAACGCGAAGGACGACCTGCAGCGCCACGCGCTGAGGGGCGCCGGGCTGGACGCCGCCCCGCCCACGCACCTGGCGCCGTCGTTCGACGGGTTCCACCGGTCCGTCCGGGCCGGCCTGGGGTGGGGGATGCTCGTGGACGCCCAGGCCGTCGAGGACGTGCGCGCCGGCCGGCTGGTCCGCGTGCCCGGGCTCGACGACGTCCTCGTGCCCCTGTACTGGCAGGCGGCCACGCTGCCCGTGACGCGCCTGGTGAGGCTCACACAGACGGTGCGGGAGGCGGCCCAGCGGACGCTCGAGCGGGGGTGAGGCGGCACCGAGGTCGCGGACCGTCAGCGACGTCGCAGCGGTGCCGACGCCTCCATGGACGCCTCGGCCAGCACAGGCCGGAAGCCCAGCGCCTCATTCACGTCGAGCATGTGCCGGTTCTCCTCGGCGTTCCACGTGATGATCGCGCGGGCCTCGGGCAGCGCGTCGCGCACGGCGATGAGGTTCGCCGCCTTTACGCGCATGCCGAGGCGGTGGCCGCGGTGCTCGGGCAGCACGATGGTGTCCCATTGGTCGATGAGCCCGTCCGGGCGCGAGCGGGGCGCCACCAGCTCGCTCAGGGCGACGATCCGACCGGTGGCACGGTGCCGCGCCACCGCGCGGAAGAGCCGCCCGGTCGTGAGGATCTGCTCGTCCATGCGACGCACGCGGGCCGCATCCCAGACCTGCTCCACCACGGTGCGTTCCCCGGATGGCCCGTCCGTGGCCATGCGGGCCTTGAGGACGGCGAGGTCGTCCTGCAGGGACGCGTCGGCCGCGCCCTCCCAGGCGTGGAGCTCGTAGTCCGCCGAGACGCCTTCGGCCTCGGCCAGGGCGACGGCGGGGTCGATCCCCGGATCGGCGAAGTCATACCGGCTCACCCGCTCGATCTGGACGAGCGCGAAGCCGTAGGACTGGGCGAGATGCACACCCGGATGCTCGGCGGGCACCGCGCCGGCGCCGTTGGGCGGGGTGAGCGCCCGTTGCCCGGCCACCGGCCGCGGCGTCAGCGGCCAGGTCTCGAAACGGGTGAGGCTGGCGGTGTCCTGGACGAGCCGCTCGGCCAGCGCGCGGCCGTGGCCCCGTCCGCGGTGCCGCGGGTGGACGTAGACATTGAGGGCGGCCGCGTCAGGGTCGTCGACGTGGTTGATCAGGACGCGGGCGTAGCCGACCGCCTCGCCGTCGACGTACGCCAGGTAGCGGCGCTGCGTGTGGTCGGTCTCGGCGGCGGCCTGGATGAGCGCGTTCGTGGGGGTCTCGTCCCACTCGGTCGTGCCGATCAGCTCGTGGTTGTACTCATCTCCGAGGCGGCAGTAGGCCCGCCAGTGGGGGTCGTCCGACGAGGCGGGCAGGGGGAATTCGATGATGTCAGGCATGCGGTGACTGCTTTCTGAAGAAAGGGGTGGGCGCAGAGGCACCCGTCGAGCCGTGCTCGAGACGGGCGCGCGGGGAGGCCGGTGGTGGGTCGTCGGACCCCCGGGGTCACTGCTGCTGCATCATGACGTGAACTGTGTCACGACGCGGATCGGTGGGCAAGGGCCTTTGTCGTCGAGATGCAGCGCGGATTTCACCTGACGCGCGGGGAACTCTTCGCATATCGGGCGGGATCCGGTCGGGGTGACACTGGGTGTCCAGGCGGGCGCCCCGCGCGCCCCAGGGCTCGCCAGAAACGTACGGGCGGCGGCCGCTCTGGCGGGTTGGTTGTGGCGAGTCATGTGGCGGGCGGACAGGGCCGGAGGTGGCGCACACGGCGCATGGCGGGGCCCCTTGTCACAAACGACCGTTAGCGCCGCCGGCCCCTTCCGGGCGCAAAGTCACTCAGCCTAGGCCCGAGCATGACTAACAGGCGGGCCCTAGCCGCAGTGGGTCGGACGTTCTCGTGGTCCATCCACGACTGATCCCTCCGTGGGTGCCTTGGTCACCCCGCTGCGTCGGTCACGAACACGTTGTGCCGTGTTGGGCATCCCTTCACGGCGGTCCGCACCTCGGGATTCAGGTCTTCGAGGATGACCCTGCCGCCCGTGTAGCCACGGCTCTCACCGAGGCGAATGAGTCGGTCCGGGGTGCGGACGCCCACCACCCGGTCGTCTTCCCGCTCGATCCGCGACCCGGCGGGGAAGGCCACGGGATCGGATGTGGCATCCGGTGCGCTGACCGTGTCCTCTTCCGCTACCACCAGGCATCCGCCGTCGGTGAGCTCCAGGCGGCCGGTCACGAGCTGACTGGACTCGCCCGAACGTTGCACCCAAGGCTCGTCCGCCACGAGGAGTCGCGTGCCGGCGTCGTCGATCAGTGAGATTCCCGGGCGGTCCGGGCCGCACCCGGCGCTTGACCCCTGATCTTGGACACGCTGATTCCAACACGATGATGGGGAAGCGAGAATCCAAGGGATGGCTAGGAAGAACTACACGGACGAGTTCCGGCAGCGGGCGGTGGACTTGTACGAGTCGACGCCCGGTGCGACGTTGAATGGCATCGCGGCGGACCTCGGGATCTCCCGCGGTGCGCTGCGGGAGTGGGTCGAGAAGCACGGCTCGGGCACGACGACCGCCGGCACCATGTCGCCGCCCACGTCGGGGCGGTCGGAGTCGCAGGCGGCGAGGATCGTGCGGCTGGAGGCGGAACTGGCGGCGTCGAAGGCGGAGAAGCTGAAGCTCGAGACGGAGCGGGACATCCTCCGTCAGGCGGCGAAGTATTTCGCCGGGGAGACGAACTGGTGAACCGCTTCCAGTTCGTCGAGGACCACAAGGACGCCTACGGCGTGAAGCGGTTGTGCGAGATCGTCGAGATCGCGAGGTCGTCGTTCTACGCCTGGCTCGCGGCGGCTCCGGGACGGGCGGCGAGAGCGGCCGAAGATACAGCCCTCGCCGCACGGATCAGGGTGCTGCAGGACCCCGCCCAGGGCGGCGACCGCGCCTACGGGGCACCCCGGATCACCGCCGACCTCAACGACGGCGTCACCACCGCCGCCGAGCGGGTGAATCACAAGCGCGTCGCCCGCGTGATGCGTGAGCACCAGCTGGTGGGGATCCGGCTGCGACGCCGGGTGAAGACCACGATCCCGGACCAGTCCGGGAGGAAGTTCCCCGACCTGATCGGCCGGGACTTCTCGATCGGGGAGCCGAACCGCCGGTACGTCGGCGATATCACCTACCTCCCGATCGCAGACGGGTCGAACCTGTATCTCGCGACGTGCATCGACCTCGGCTCCCGCAAGCTCGCGGGCTGGCAGGTCGCCGACCACATGCGCACCGAACTCGTCGAGGACGCACTCCGCGCCGCGGCCCGCGACCGCGGCAGTCTCGCCGGCGCCGTGTTTCACAGCGACCACGGCAGCGTCTACGCCTCGAAGGCCTACGCGGCCCTCTGCGAGCAGCTCACCGTCGTCCAGTCCATGGGTGCGGTGGGCACGAGTGCCGACAACTCACTCGCGGAGAGTTTCAACGCCGCGCTCAAGCGGGAGCTACTCGAGGGCCGGGCCGCATTTCCAGATCAGGCCACGGCCTACCGGGCCGTGTTCCGATGGGCGAACCGCTACAACACCCGCCGACGCCACTCCACGATCGGCCAGGTGAGCCCAAATAGCTACGAGAACGCCTACGACGCCGCGAGGTCAGCTACCCTCACGGAAGCGGCATAACCGAACCGACACCGTGTCCACGATCAAGGGTCAAGGCCCCCCGGTGGCGCAGAGCGCGACGGCGGCAAGTACTGCTGTGAATGAGAGGGTTGCTCTGCGTGTCATTAGTTGCTCCTGGTGTCCGGGACGAGGACTGGACTAGTTGAGTCCCTGATAGTGGTGTAACCCTCCCCGGCCGCCAACACCGTCCCCAGCATGGACGCGGTCACCGTGGGAGCCTTCGAGTGAACCTTCCACAGCACTCTCGAAAGGGACATCACCACGATGACCGCTCCTCACATTGTCGACCCTGAACGCCTGCTACGCGAAGCGATCGGCGAAGCCTCGCCGGACTTGTTGCGCCACCTGCTGCAGACCGTGATCAACGCCCTGCTCAGCGCTGACGCAGACGCGGTCTGCGGCGCCGAGTACGGCACCGCTTCTGATACCCGCACCGCACAGCGCAACGGGTACCGCCACCGGCCCCTCGACACCCGCGCCGGCACGATTGAAGCGTCCCGGGTGCGATGCCGCTTCCTTTCGAGTTCGAGAGGATGTTGTTCATGCCGAAGAAGTTCGATCCCGAGGTGAAGGACCGCGCGGTGCGGATGGTCCTGGACCGTGTCGAGGAAGCCGGGTCAGTCACGAAGG
>NZ_JBFBLX010000025.1:0-13508 GCF_040702705.1 Micrococcus sp. NPDC078436
ACCGCGCGGTCCTTCACCTCGGGATCGAACTTCTTCGGCATGAACAACATCCTCTCGAACTCGAAAGGAAGCGGCATCGCACCCGGGACGCTTCACGTTGGCCGGCTATGTCGGCCGGACCGTGGTGATCCGCTACGACCCCCGCGACATCACCGAGATCCGGGTCTTCGATCACAACGGGTTCCTGTGCAAGGCCGTGAACCCGGACCACCAGACCGAGGCGGTCAGCCTCAAGGACGTCCAGTCGGCGCGCAACGCCCGCCGCCGGGCCCTGCGCACCGGGATCCAGGAACGCATCGCCGTCATCGCCCCCGTCACCCAGACACCGCTGCCGAAAACCCCGGCAGTGCACTCACCACGGTCGAAGTTGAAGGTCTACCAGGAGGACTGAGATGAGTCCGCGCTTCATCATCACCAAGGAACACCGCCGCTTCACCGAGTTCGCCGACGCGGTGCGCCGCCAACGCACCATCGGCCTCTGCTACGGCGCCGCCGGCGTCGGCAAGACCCTCTCCGCCCGTCACTACGTCCGCTGGGACACCACCGGGGAACTGCTCACCCACTGGGGCCCCCGCTCAGAGAAGGACGCCAAGATCTACGCGACCCTGTCCCGGGTCCGCACCGTGCTCTACACCCCCGGCGTACTGACCACCCCGAAAAGCCTGAAACACGAACTGGACGAGGCGATTGCCCGCGTCAACATCTGCATCGACCAGCACCTCACACCCTTGGACAAGGGAACACCAGGCAGCTGGAGCTGGGAACGAGGCTGGCACCACGGGGTCAACCACGTCGAACTGATCATCGTCGATGAATCCGAGCGACTGCGCTCCACCGCCCTGGAACTCCTGCGCGAGCTCTACGACCGCGACAACATCGCCCTGATCCTGATCGGCATGCCCGGTCTGGAGAAGCAGTTCGTCCACTACCCCCAGTTCTACAGCCGGGTCGGATTCGCCCACCACTACCGGCCCCTGGGAGAGGACGAGATCCTCTTCGTTCTCCAACGCCATTGGCAGGCCCTGGGCAAAACCCTAAATCCCGAGGACTTCACCGACGCCCAGGCGATCGCCGCCATCACCCGCATCACCCGCGGCAACTTCCGGCTCCTGGAACGCCTCTTCCCTCAGATCCAGCGTGTTCTGAAGATCAACGAGCTCGACACCATCACCAACGACGTCATCGAAGCCGCCCAATCCACGCTCGTGATCGGCAACACCTGAACGCCGACCGCCACCGATTACCGAAAAACTACCGCCACTTAAAGGCGAAAGTCACAGCGGCGCCCCACCCCTGCAGCACCGGTTCGCCACAAACGACCGAATCTGCCTATCCCACGGGGCGGAATCCGAGCCGCTGGTAGATCCGCATGGCCGCATCGGAGGTGCCCTGTCCGAAGCGCAGACTCAGAGTGTGGTCACCGGCGTCGCAGCAGGTTGCGATGGCGTGTTGGACCAGAGCCCGCCCGATCCCCTTCCCGCGTGCGTGGGGATCAATGAAGAGGTCGATGATGAACGGACCAGTGAGGTGTGCGTCCCAGATCGAGTGGGTGACCACCATGATGGCTCCGGCGAGACGGCCACCCATCCACGCTGTAGTGCTCGCATCGGCGCGCAGCTTTCCGTAGTCACCGCGGAAGGTCGCGTTCATCTCCTCGCGCGCCTCGTCTAGATCGGAGGCAGCGACGTCGGGTGGGTAGCTCATCAGATAGCACTGGGCCAGCTCGTCGGCCATCCCAACGTCCAACCCTTGAAAGTCGAGTCCTCCAGGGAGCTGGCCAGCAGGGTAGAGCTGCGGCAAGTGAAGAGTCAGAAGGTCAGTGGGCACAGTTGTTCCTCTCGTGATGGTGGAGTGTTCAGCGCGATGCCGTCAGAGAGTGAACATGGCTAGGAAGATAGCCGTGCAGAGGCGCAGTGGAGATAGGGCGAGACGCTCGGAGTGTGAGGGGCTGGTCTCGTGCTCGTGGAAGCGCGGCCGCAAACGACCGAATATGCACCTCGACACTGAAGGGAGGCGAATGAGCGCCTTGCGGCTCCTCAGTCCCGGTCGCTCGAGAGCGTCGCGTAGACCAGCGTGTCCGTCCACTCGCCCTTGCTCCACCAGTCCTGCCGGTGGTGGGCTTCCCGACGCAGGCCGATGGCTTCTGCCAGCCGGGCGGACGCGGTGTTGCGGGCGTCCATCTGCGCCACCACCCGATGCAGGCCATGGACCTCGAGGCCAAGAGCCAGCATCGCCGCCGCGGCCTCCCTCGCGAAGCCCTGGCCTGCGTGCCGCGGATCCAGGGCCCAGCCGATCTCCGCGACGCCCCGCTCGCGGTTCGTCAGCCACAGGATCACGTCCCCCACGGGGACACCGGCGTGCTCGACGACGAGCGACGCCGCCCCGGATGGGCCGGCGAGGTCGTTCCACTCGATTCGTCTGACCAGCCTCTGCCGGGCGGTCGGCTCGTCCCACGGCTCGTCCAGCAGGTGACGCACCACCTCGGGCTGGGCATACATCTCCTGGAGCCAGCCGAGGTCGTCCTCCCGGTGCGGGCGCAGCGTGAGGCGCTCGGTGCGCATCGGCCAGTCGGGGATGTGGCCGTTCGATTCGGCTCCCACATCGCGCTTCCTCCGGGACGGGACATCGACGTCGGCGGGGACCGGCGTCGTCGTGCCGGTCTCCCAGTCCTGGCGCAGGACCGCGTACGCCACGGACGCGAGCGGCTCGCCGCCCTCGACCGGCCAGCCGCGGCGGTAGTGCGCCTCCTTGACCCAGCCGGCCCGGCGGAAGGCGCGCAGCATGGGGATGTTGTCCTCACGGGTCTGCCCTTCGAACCGGTCGACCGCGGGCATCGTCTCGAACACATGTCGCGTGAGCGCGGCGAGAATCTGCGCGCCAAGCCCGCGTCCGCGGAACCGCTCGGCCACGCGCAGGTCGAACAGGGGGGTGGGATCGGTGAGGTCCTCCAAGCGGACCAGGCCGACGCGGCCGTGCTCGGCGTGATCGATCCAGAACGTGGTGTTGTCCTCGTCGTTCCAGGCGCCAGCGTCGATGGCGTCCTGCACGTCGTGCGCGGTCGGGTGCGGCCGCATGTGGAACGGCCAGGCATTCTGCGTGAGCAGGGCGATGAGCGCCGCGCGATCATTTCCGGTCGGATCCGCGGGCGTGAAGGTGATGGTCATGGTGGCAGGGTAGGCGAGGGAGGGTGTCGAGATGCCGGGGAGAGTTCACACGACACGCGGTGAACTGCTCAATCGGTAGGTCTGCACCACGGCCCTGTCGCGTTCGGCACGTGGAACGAGGTCGCGTTCGTCCACCCCGACGTCTGACCCGCGGCCGTTGCGCGGCTCCCGCGTCGTCATCCCCCGAGTCGCTTCCCGAGGCCGAGCACGGGGTCCGGCTGGTACCCGGTGGCCGCTCAGAACTCGGCGCCGTCGGCGTTCGTCTCCGTAACCTGGAGGTTCACCTTCGGGCATCCGAGGCGGGCCAGCTCCTGCTCCGCGTGGGCCACGAGGGCGGTGCCGAGGCCTCCGCGCCGATGGTCAGGGTGGACGGCCAGCGAGTAGATCCAGTCGCGGTGGCCGTCGTAGCCGGCCATGACCGTGCCGACGACCTCCTCGTCCGACACAGCGAGCCAGAACAGGCCGTCGCCCCAGTCCAGCTTGCGGCGGATGCTCGGTCGCGGCGCCCGCTGCGGCCGCGTGGGGTCGCCGTACTCGGGCAGGGCGCGTTCCCACAGGGCGACGACGGCGTCCGTGTCTTCCGGCATGACGGGGCAGATCTCGGCGGTGGGCGCGGGGCGTTCCATCCGATGACTCTATGCGCAGGCGGGGGCACTCTCGGGGCACGTCGGGCGGGACAGTAGGACGCCGACGCCGCCGGCGAACTCGATCCCGGCGAAGCGCGGCCCGGTCTCGACGATCTCGAAGCCCAGGGACGCGTGCAGGGCGAGTGAGGGGGCGTTGCCGGCGTTCACGACGCTGTGGAGGTCCCCGCCGCCGCGATCTGCGACCACCCCGATCACCGCGTGCAGCAGGCGCCGGACGACGCCGGTGCGCCGGGCCTCGGGGGTCACCGTCAGCCCGGCGGTGAGCCACCGGGGCTGGGCCCCGGGGTGCAGGGCGGCAAGAGTGGCGCCAGACCGTCCCACGACCCGGGGGCTGTTCGAGCCGGCCCGCTCCGCCAGCAGTAGAACGGGGGCTCGGTCGAGGAGTCGGCGGGCGGCGGGCGCGTGGTCCGCCGGCGTGCCGCCCCGGGCGGCCATGGCGGCGGCGAGGTCGGCGGCGTCCTCGGCGCTGGTGGGGCGAAGCTTGGTTTCAGGAGGGTGTACCGGGGCCGGGATGGCGGGGTCGTCGATGATGTGGGGGTCTCCAGTTCCGGGAGCCTGCCGAAGAGACCTGTCGAGATGTGGTGAAGATTGCACAGGACACGCGGTGAGCCCTTCGCAAAGAAGGCCACTCCGCAGGTTCTTTGAGAAGTAGCCCTGGCACTCGTTGGTGCCTGACCGTCTCACAGCCATGCCCCAAAGCCTCAACCACCTGCAGGGACGGTAAGCGTGACCGATAGAGCCAGGCGAGAGCCGAACCGCGTGCAGTTCCCACCGAGACTCCGCACGGCCCGGCTCAGATGGTGGCGGTCAGCTCAGCTCGCGGACGGGGGCTTCGAGCCAGACCCCGCCATCGAGCTCGTTGCGGTGGCGATAGACCCCGAAAGTGGTCAGCCCCTGCTTCGCCAGCTCGGCATCGATCAGGACCCACGCATCTGCCACTGACTCGGGCAGGGCATCGAAGTGGACGCTGGCACCCTTGTCGACAGCAGAGACAGTGATGGTCTGGCCGAGAGTCTCAGTCGCCTCGAGGGGCTGGTCGGATCCGACAGAGACCGTGATCAGGTCGTCGCGGGTGCCGTCGTAGAGGCAGGTGACAGCCCCCGCGGAGTCCGGCAGTTTCGCCCGCAGCGCGGAAGCGACGTCCGGGATCTCCGTCTCGTCCAGAACGGTGGCGGTGAAGCCGGCCATCGAGAGTGCAGGCAGGGGGCGAAGGGTGAGGCGCATGGGGATCTCCTGAGCATGCTGATGGATGGCGTCCAACCGTTGCTGGACTCGGACCAGACGTGCTGAGGCCACGGTGATCTGACGCTGAAGGGTGCTGGCCTGCGCCGCCAGGACGGCTTCCAGGGTGGACTGCTCGACCCGGGGGTCCAGTAGCAGTTTGATCTCCGCCAAGCCGAACTCGAGCTGCCGCAGTTCCGCGATGGCATGCACGCGTCCCAGCTGGGTGTCCTGGTAGTAGCGGTAGCCGGTGGCGGGATCGACGGTGGCAGGCTGCAGCAGACCCTCCTGCTCCCAATGACGCAGCATCCGGCGGGAGACGCCGGCGCCGTGAGCGATGTGTCCGATGCTCAACATGTCGGTCCCATCCGATGCTGTTCCACAGTGTGAGGGTCAACCCGCGCTCCTATGACAACGGGGCGAGCCCCTGACCAAGCATTTTCTGCCCTGCGCTGGCGCGGCCACCCGCGGTACCTGTCCTAGCGGCGGCGAAGCACGTGCGCCTGTCCCCGTCGAGCGGCCATGTGCTGTCTACGGGCGTGCCAGGTCGCTCACGGATGCCCCCGCGGTGAAGCCGGCCGCCGTGTAGGTCGCCAAAGCGGCGGGGTTGGAGTTCTCCGCAACCACAGCTGCGGCACTGGCCCCGGCCTGGTGCATTGCCTGGGCGCCGGCCTGGGTGATGGCCACCCCGTAGCCCTTGCCCTGGTGGTCCCGGTGCACACCCATGGGCTCCACGAGTCCGGGTCGGCCTTCGCCGGCACTCCACACGGTCGTCACCGCGACCGCCGCACCAGTGGAGTCGTATCCGATGAGGCTCTGCGCGCGGCCTGAGAACGGACCGGTCATCAGTGTGTACCACCGCCGCATGAAGGCCTCCCGAGCCTCGTCCGTGTACGGGGTCCCCTTGAATGAGGACCAGTGCACCGCGGTCCACTCAGCGGACCCTTCCGCGTCGACGATCTCGGTGCGCAGGCCGCTCTGCTCCAGCCGCTCCCACCGTGGCTCGCCGGTCAGTTCCAGGACCAGGGGCGTCCACTCCTCGTCCTCGGCCCAACCGCGACGTCGCAGCGCCGACTGAAGCGCTGAGGCGCCCCGAGCCTCGACCACGTTCACCAGGCCCTCGGGAGACAGGCCGGACGGGTTCTCGAGATCGAAGGCCATCGCCTTCGCCAAGGACGTGTCAGCCACGTACTCGGGAGCGATGGCGAGACGGATCAGTCCCGGACCGTCGAGCAGGCCCAGAGCCACCGGGCGGGCGCCGTTCTTCCAGACGCGCAGATCTTTCGCAGAGCGCTCGGGACCGACGGAGGAGTGCCACCCCAGGTCACCGGGGTGCAACTGGCCCGCCCACGGGATCTGCTGCCACCGCGCGAGTTCCTCGGCGATCCCTCCGAGCTGATCGACGGTCGGGGTCTCCAAGGAGAGGTTCATGGGGCCATCCTGCCTCAAGCTCGAGGCGGGGAGGGGCTGACCGTGGTTCCCCTCTGGGGGTGCCCTGCCCCGATGTCGTTCCTGTAGGGATCCGCCTTCGCGTCAAGGGTTCAGGTGCCCAATCGGTCATGAGACATATTCGCGCGTTCGTGAAATCTTCGCTGCGTCTCGACAACGATCGCCCCGTCCTGGTCGCGACGTCGTTCTCAGCTGTCGAGACGCAGTGAAGATTTCTCAGGACACCCGCTGAACTCTTCACAGAGCAAGGCATTCAGCGGGGTCCGCGAAAAGTGGCCTTTGACCGCCGGCGGTGTCACCAACGTCTCCGGTCAGTACACCCAGCCGACTGTCCTGCCCAAGGAAGCGATCGTCGCTGCATCCATCCCCGGCCCGAGCGCTCGGTAAGTACTCGTAGTAACGGGCTCGGTTCGCAGTTCAGCGACTCAACCGCTCGTGGCGCGAGCAGCCTTCTGGGCGGGACGGGACTTCCACAGCGCGAGTGCGAGCATCACACCCCACACCACGAACAGCGGGTCCCACAGCAGACCGTGTCCGACCATGGCAGGCTGAGCCCACGACGCGGTCCCGGTGAGCACTCCAATCCACGCACCGACCATGCCGGCTCCGCCCCAGGCCAGGAGCACGGCGACACCAGCCCAGGAGACGAAGCGGACCCACGTGTGTGCCGGCAGCCGGAGGTGGTCGAGCAACGGAACGAGGGCTCCAGCGGTCTTGGCGAGGCCGACAGCGATGAGCATCCAGATCACCCCTGACTCACCTGATCCGGCGAGCTCGACGGCGAAGCTGCCTACCGTCTCGAGCAGCGCTCGGCCGCCAGTGGCCCAGTAGAAGCTGGGGGCAGCGTGAAGCAGGCCGCACACGGCCGCGAGGAGGAAGAAGATCCGTGCACTCCGGCCGGCTCGCGCGGCAGCCGTGGCCTGGTGCTTGGTGGACATGGGGGAGAGTGCGGGATGGGGCGGATTCACGGGCATGGCTTCCTAACTGGCGGCCGCGCAGCGGGTGGTCATCGTGTGTCGGCGAAGCCAGTGTGGTCGAGATCGGGCACTAGAGGATCCCCCTTACGATGGAGAAGGGGGCTTCCATGCTGAGAGGTAACGTCTCATCTAGCCTGTCCGCAGGGCGGGTTAGACGTACTGATGTCGAGATGTAGTGAAGGCTGCACACCACTTCCGTTCTTCCCTGCACGGACCCAGAAGGTCGCTGGCCCATCGACTCGCGTGGAGCCGAGTGACCGGCGACTTCAGCTGGGCGCGGTTCTAGGCAGTGAGGCTGCGCACCGCGTCCACCCCGATCACCAGCGCGAGCGCCAGGTAGAGCGCCGCGGCGATGTAGTTGAAGACCGTCTGCGCGCCGGGGCGTTCGGTGAAGCGACTGCTCAGGGCGCTGGCGGCCACGCCGATCGCACCGTAGAGGAGGACTTCGGTGGAGACGTTCACGGCGCCGAGCATGAGCAGCTGGGCGGTGGTGTTAGAGGCCTCACCGATGAATCGGGGCAGCACGGCCAGGAAGAACAGGACCAGCTTCGGGTTGGTCAGGCTCACCAGCAGGCCCCGCAGGTACCAGCGCTGGGACGGCGCCTCGGCAGGGGTGGCTGTGGCGGTCCGGGCGTGACGGGCGGTGCTGATGGCCAGCCAGAGTAGGTAGGCGCAGCCGAGTAGCTTCACGAACGCCAGCGCTTCGGGGTAGGCAGCGGCTAGGGCGCCGAGGCCGAGGGCGACGGCGCCGGCGTAGGCGGCCATGCCGGTGCCGATGCCCAGGATCGCTCTGATCGCGGCCGCGCGACCGCCCTGGAGCCCGACGGCGAGCATGTAGGTCATGTCCGGGCCCGGGGGTGCCAGGAAGACGAGGATGACCCCGATGAAGGCGGGCAGGACGGTGAAATCGAGCATGACTGGGCGGCGCCTTATAGTCGTGGGAGGGCTCGGGCCGGGCCAGCCTAGCCGGTTCCACCGACACCCCAAGGTGCCCGTGATCTTTCACCCCGCCGCGAACTGCGGTCCGATGCCGCAGGACGAGCACCCCACCGGTCAAGCTCCGGGGCCCCGATGCGGGTATGCATCATATTCGCGCGTTTGTGCAATCTTCGCTGCATCTCGACAGAGGTACCAGTGGTACTGGCGGTACTAAACCGCGGTCCCGGCTCGGCGTCGATGACCGACTGGAGGGCGTGGGCATCGAGCCGTTGTCGAGATGCAGCGAAGATTGCACGGGCCTCTCACGGGGCGCGCAACGTGAAGCGGAGCGGGGTGGGGTTCCTATCGTGTCGGGCTGGCGCCGACCGTGCGCCACGACGCATTGGTCGTGGCAGGCCCTTCCCCCTGATTGTAGAGGGGAGGCGTTCCGGGCGTAGCCGTGGTGTCGAGGACGAGCCGGACTGCGCCGGTCCAGACCAGGGCCGCACCCAGCAAATGCAGGACAACCAGTCCTGAAGGCAAGGACAGCAGAGACTGAACAATCCCGATCATCGCCTGCGCCCCCAACGCGATGACGAACAACCAGGCCCGAGTGGACGCAACAGAACCGGAGGCGCTGGCCCGCAGTGCGAGGGCGAGCCACGTCGCGAGAACGCTGGTGACCACGGCGGCAAGCCCATGCACCCAGGTGATCACGACCCAGTCGAAAGGCATCCGGGCGATCTCAGCGGAGTCACCTGCGTGGGGCCCGGACCCGGTGACGAGGGTGCCCAGCAGAACGAGCACCGCGGTAGCGATGAGGGTGGACCAGGCCAGGCCGCGATGCTGTGCGGTGGAGGCCAGGCGTTCACCCTGTTGAATCCGCTGGTGATCACGGACTCGGTGCCAGGTGATGGTGGTCGTGGTGAGCAGACCGAACGCGGCTACGAGGTGTGCAGCCACAATCCAGGGGTTCAGTTCGGTGAGCACGGTGATGCCGCCGACGACGGCGTTGACCAACACGAGTCCTAGCTGAGCCCAGGCGGCGCGGGCGATCAACCTTGGCGGGGTGTGCCTCTGGAGGAGAACGGCCAGAATGAGCGCCACGACGGTAAATGAGAGCACTCCCGTGAGGAGGCGATTGCCGTACTCGATGATGCCGTGGATGCCCAGTTCAGGAGTGGCCGACAGTGAGTCGGTGGTGCATCGAGGCCAGGTAGGGCACCCAAGGCCGGACCCGGTCACACGCACGATGCCGCCGGTCACGATGATCAGCACGCTCACCGTCAGCGTGATCGCACTGGTGACGATGATGGCGTTGAACGTGAGGGGGCCGCGTCGAGCGGGGGCAGAAGCGGGCATGGTGTTCATCGTAGGTGGCGCCTGCGGTGAGGGCCGCACATAGAGCATGCGTCTCCTCAAGCGCACCCCTGGGGCTACGGGCGTGCCAGATCGCTCACGGCGGCCCCCGAGATGAAGCCGGCAACCGTGTAGGTCGCAAGGGCGGCGCCCGTTCCGGGCGGGCAGGAGTGGTTCCTGAACACCATTCACTGAACACCGTTCACTGAACACTGTTAGAGTATTGGCCGTCACTCCCACCGACGGGGCCGCGCCCCGCCCATCGAATGAGGCCCGCATGACCGCCACGCAGGACGCCCCCACCGCCGACGACGTCGCCGGGGCCATCCACGGCTCCCCGTCCGGCGCCGATCCCGCCGCCCCGCTCGACTACGACGCGCTCGTCGCCCGCGTCGACGCCGGCCACCGCCTCACCGCGGAGGAGGCCGTCGCTGTGCTGGACGCCCCGGACGCGGACACGTTCCGCATCGTCGCGGCGGCCTCGCGCCTGCGCGAGAAGCACTTCGGCCGCACGGTCAAGGTCAACTACCTGGTCAGCCTCAAGACCGGCCTCTGCCCGGAGAACTGCACCTACTGCTCCCAGCGTCTCGGCACCGAGGCCGAGATCCTGCGCTACACGTGGCTCAAGCCGGAGGAGGCCGTCCGCCAGGCGGGCCTGGGCATCGCCGGCGGCGCCTCGCGCGTGTGCATGGTCGCCTCCGGCACCGGCCCCACGGACCGCGACGTCGACCGCGTGGCCGGCATGGTCGGCGACCTCAAGGCCCAGCACCCGGACGTCGAGGTGTGCGCGTGCCTCGGCTTCCTCAAGGACGGCCAGGCCGAGAAGCTCAAGGACGCCGGCGTCGACGCCTACAACCACAACCTCAACACGGCCGAGTCCCACTACGAGTCCATCTGCACCTCCCACACCTACGAGCAGCGCGTGGACACCGTGCAGCGTGCCGGCGCCGCCGGCCTGTCCTCCTGCAGCGGCCTGATCGCGGGCATGGGGGAGACGCACGAGCAGCTCGTCGAGGCCGTCCTCGCGCTCCGCGACCTGGACTCCGACTCCATCCCCGTCAACTTCCTCATGCCCTTCGACGGCACACCACTGCAGGGCCACCAGCAGCTCACGCCGCTCGAGTGCCTCCGCATCCTGGCCATGGTCCGCCTGGCCTGCCCGGACAAGGAGCTGCGCATCGCCGGCGGCCGCGAGATGCACCTGCGCTCCCTGCAGCCGGTCGGCCTGCAGGTGGCCAACTCGATCTTCCTCGGCGACTACCTCACCTCCGAGGGCCAGGACGCCGAGGCGGACCTGCAGATGATCGCCGACGCCGGCTACACCGTGCTCGGCGCAGACACGGCCGCGGCCCCGGGGGCGGACGACGCCGCCGCCTCCTCCTCCGGCGGCTGCTGCGGCTCCGGCGGGTGCGGAGGAGAGGGCGAGCCGACCGCGGAGGCGGGCGCCGACGTCGTGATCCCGGACGAGCCGATGCCGGACATCGCGGACCCGGCGGCGGGCGGCCCTGCCGCGCCCAAGCCCGAGCTGCGCCGCCGCGGTGCAGGCACGGACGCCCCGGCGAACGCCTGAGCCGTCCGCGCTCCTGCGACATGACAGCGGTGCCGTTCGGCGGAGGTGCCGCTGAGGCGCGGTCGCCCCCGGGGCCGTGTCCTGGCCCACTGTTAGACTCCGGGGGTATCTGCCCGCGAGCCAGAAGTGAGTGAGAAATGCCAGCCATCGCGATCGTCGGCGCCCAGTGGGGCGACGAGGGCAAGGGCAAGGCCACGGATCTGCTGGGCGGCCGCGTGGACTACGTGGTCAAGCCCAACGGCGGCAACAACGCCGGCCACACGGTGGTGGTGAACGGCGAGAAGTTCGAGCTCAAGCTCCTTCCCGCCGGCATCCTCTCGCCCAACGCGGTGCCCGTGATCGGCAACGGCGTGGTGGTGAACCTGGAGGCGCTGTTCGAGGAGATCGACGGGCTCGAGGCCCGCGGCCACTCGTGCGACCACCTGCTGATCTCGGCGAACGCGCACCTCGTGGCGCCGTACCACCAGACGATGGACAAGGTCACCGAGCGCTTCCTCGGCAAGCGTGCCATCGGCACCACGGGCCGCGGCATCGGCCCGGCCTACATGGACAAGGTGGCCCGCCTCGGCATCCGCGTGCAGGACATCTTCGACGAGTCCATCCTGCGCCAGAAGATCGAGGGCGCACTGCGGCAGAAGAACGAGCTCCTGGTGAAGCTCTACAACCGCCGCGACGTGACCGTGGACGAGATCGCCGAGTACTTCCTGGGCTACGCGGAGCGCCTGCGCCCCATGGTGGTGGACTCCGTGAACCTGCTCAACGACGCCCTGGACGAGGGCAGGGTCGTGCTGATGGAGGGCGGCCAGGCCACCTTCCTGGACGTGGACCACGGCACCTACCCGTTCGTCACCTCCTCCAACCCGACGGCGGGCGGCGCGTCCGTGGGCGCGGGCATCGGGCCGACCCGCTTCTCGCGGACCATCGGGATCGTGAAGGCGTACACCACGCGCGTGGGCGCCGGCCCGTTCCCCACCGAGCTCTTCGACGAGATGGGCGAGCAGCTGCGCACCACCGGCGGCGAGTTCGGCGTGAACACCGGGCGCCCGCGCCGCACCGGCTGGTACGACGCCGTCCTGGCCCACTACGCCGCGCGCGTCAACGGGTTCACGGACTACTTCCTCACCAAGCTGGACGTGCTCACGGGCATCGAGAAGATCCCGGTGTGCGTGGCCTACGACGTCGACGGCGTGCGCCACGACCGCATGCCCATGACGCAGACCGAGTTCCACCACGCGAAGCCGATCTTCGAGCACTTCGACGGCTGGACCGAGGACATCTCGCGCGCGCGGACGCTCGAGGACCTGCCGGAGAACGCTCGGGCCTACGTGCTCGCCCTGGAGAAGCTCTCCGGCTGCCGCATCTCGGCGATCGGCGTCGGCCCGGGCCGCGATCAGGTGGTGCAGGTGCGGGACCTCATCGAGGACTGAGCCTCCGGCCTCTGCGCCGGCTTCCTGGTGAGGACACGCCCTCAACCGCCCGATTCAGGGCACCGTGACGGTGTGTCCTCACCAGTACGTGGGTACGGGCGTGCGCCCCCGGGCGTCAGCCGAGGGGGCCGGGGACGAGGACCTCGTCGCGCACCCCGCAGGAGGCGACGGCGTCCCGCACGTCCCGGGGGAGGTCCGCGGAGGGGACCATGCCGCCGGTGAAGCCGGTGGCGACGTCGGCCTTGACGATCCGGCCGCCGCCGGTGTCCACGGCGACCACCCGCCCGTTCTCGAGCACGACGGACGCCTCGGGCAGGGCGATCAGCGTCGGCCGCCGATCACTGGCCGCCACCTGAGGGTCCGGCAGCACGGCGAGGCACCCCTGAGCGGTGAGGCCCAGGGGACCGGAAAACAACGCGCTCGACTGCCCCTCGGGCTGCTCCCATGGTCTCTCCGCGCTCAACCAGCGGACGCCCTCGGCCTCCTGGAGGCTCACGCGGGGCACGTTCGCGTCCATGAGGGAGCATCCGATGAGGGCGACGGCGCCGCCGGCGGCGAGGGCCGTCGTCGTCAACGGGCGCGAGGCGCGAGCGGCGGAGGCGAGGGAGCGGTGCGGGTCGTTCATGGTGGTGTCCTCGGGTGATGGCGATCGGGGCGGTCGCGGATGAGGGCCACCCTAGGTGTTGTGGGTCATGAGGTTCTTGCCACGGGGTACGGGCTGAGATGAGACGAGCGGGTCCCTGCCGCAGGATGGAAGTTCCTCAACAACCCACCTG
>NZ_JBFBLX010000026.1:0-6691 GCF_040702705.1 Micrococcus sp. NPDC078436
CGACCCGGTACGACAAGTACGCGATCGTCTACCGGGCCGCCGTGGTGTTGAACGCTGTGCTCGCGTGGTCCAAACGATTGTCAGACATGCCCTAGCTCTCGTTCCGTCTTCGGGAGAGGCTGGCGAGGTACTCGTTGTAAGAGTCGAGTTCGGCGTCCTCGGCTTTCTGTCGCTGTCTCGAGGTGCGCACGTCGCGGGCTCGCCAGCGGGACAGGCAGACGATGAGCACTACGAACATCGGCAGCTCCGCGTAGGTCCATACCAGCGTGCCGGCGATCGCCTGGTCGATGACGGGGTCATGGCTGCCTGTGGGGGTGGCGTATGCGCTGAACAGCGGTGTGGCGGTACGGAGCAGGATCAGGCCGAAAATGGCGTGGATCTGGATCTCGACGGCGATATCGACGAATCGTGCGGCGAAGGAGGGTTGGCGCGGTAGCGGATCGGAGGACCATAGCGGTGTTGCCGAGACGATGCCGAGGACGAGGATGACGAAGAGCAAGGCGTCCTGGCCGAAGGGGATGCGCATGATGACGCTGATCGCGTCGGTCAGGTAGAGGACCGGGTACAGCAGTATCGCAATGACGATGGCGACCACAGGGTGCAGTGCGGCGCTCCAGAATCGTGAGCGCAGTCCCCCGTGCGCGGCACGGAGCACGAGACGCCCGAGGCCGGTGTGCGGTGTGCTGCGCAGGAGCAGCAGCCCGGGTGACCCTGCGATGAGGAGCGGCGGAACGACGGTCAGCAGGGTGATCTGCTGGAACACCAGCGCTGTGATGGATTCCGTCGCGAGACGGTTCACACCGAACATCGTGATAGCGAAGATCAGGGCGCACCCGATCAGGAACGATGCTGTGCGGGCGATCGCCCAACGGCGCCTGTTTCGCCACATCCAGATCGCTCCTCGCAGATACAGTGCCGCGAACAGCAGAGCGGCGATGCCGACGGGTGAGCCGGTGAGGGGTTCGAACGTGACCCACTGGTCGATCGGCGGCATAGCGAATTTCCCTTCATCGAGGCGATCAAACGTCGGCGACTTCGGCCGCGGTGGTGGTGCCGGAGCGGGGTCAGGTGAGGCCGGAGTAGGAGTGGGGCCTTGGCCCTTGATCGTGGACACGGTGTCGGTTCGGTTATGCCGCTTCCGCAAGCGGCACCGGCTCCCAGGGCAACCAGGTACAAGGGAATCTGCCACCGCTCCAGCCAGCCGATCATGTACTTCCTTTCCGGGCGAGGACCTTGCCTCCATCCTCACGGAGCTGCCCGGTTGTCGCGACGTGGCGGTAGAGGGCCTGTTGGACAAGGAACCTACTGCCTGCCCTTCTCGGTTTCCCAACCTGTGTCCGGCTTTGCCGACAGCTCGGCTCCTCACGCCTCAGGTAGTGCCCGAGCGCCAGCCCTGCTTGGCGGGCGCCGATCACTAGCACGTCGGTCTCGGCCATGGTGTGGTTTCTCCTCGTTGCGGGCGCGTGGGCGGGCCGTAGTGCGGCTGGTGTGTCAGTAACCGGTGAGGGCCGGGAAGAAGGTCCAGAACACCGAGGCGGCCACGGCCACATAGGCGATGGCCACCAGGGTTCCGGCCCAGCCGGCGGAGAACCGCACCACCGCGGCGTGCGCGGGGATCACGCCGTGGGCGAGGTTGCGCACGGTGAGCAGGATGAACAGCGGGATCATCGCCGCCCACACGATCATGCAGTACAGGCACAGGATGTGGATCTCGAACAACGCCTGGGACCACAGCCAGATGGTGAACACCGTGCCGGCGGTGACCCCGGCCTGCAGGCCGGCCCAGTACCAGCGCCCGGGGCTCGCCCCGGAGAGGGTCACCATGGCGGTGGTGATGACCACGGCGAACGCCACTATGCCGATCAACGGGTTGGGGAAGCCGAACAGCTCGGACTGCCAGGTCCCCATCACCTTCCCGCAAGACACCCAGGGGTTGATGTCACAGCTGGTGATGTACCCGGCATCCTCGTACAGCTCCAGGCGTTCGAGCACCAGGATCGCCGAGGCCACCCAGCCGACCACCCCGGTGATCAACAGCACCAGGCCGAACGGACGGTGCCGGGCGACAGTCGGTATCCCCGCTACGTCGGAGGCCTGCCCGGTACCGGCAGGGCGGTCGGTGGTGGTCATGGGGATCGTCACGGGTGAATTGGTGTCGGTGTCGGGGACACTCATGGGCCCGGTCAGTCCGTCGTGGCGGCGGCGTCGACCTCGGCGCGGAACTGCTCGAGGGTGTTCAGAGTGAGCATCTGTCCGTCCAGGAAGAAGGTCGGGGTGCCCTGCACGCCCAGCGCGGTCCCGTCGGCCACGTCGGCCTCGATGCGGTCGCGGGTGGCCGGGTCAGCCACCGCGGCATCGTAGGCGGCCATGTCCAGGCCGAGATCCTCGGCGTAACCGCGGAACACCGGGCTCCGGTCCTCAGTGGTATGGCTCCACTGCTCCTGGGTGTCGAACATCTGCTGATACATCGCCTCGTACTGTCCCTGCTGGCCGGCGGCTTCCACGGCTACGGCGGCGGTCATCGAGTTGGGATGTCCGGGCAGCGGGAAGTAGCGGTGCACAAAGGTCACCGTGTCGGCGTACTCGGCGCGCAGTTCTTCCACGACCGGGTAGGCGGCCTTGCAGCCCTCGCACTCGAAGTCCAGGAACTCCACCAGCACGGCCTGCTCGTTCGGGGCCTTGGACAGTACCCGGCTGTCTGGGCGCATCACCGGCGTGGCCTCCGAGGGGGCGCTCTGCCCGGTCCCGGAGGAGGCAGTTTGCCCGGAGCCCTGGGGGGCGGCGTCGCGGGGGCCGCTGGCGGCCACCACTCCGACGATCAGCCCGGCCAGCACCACAGCGGCCAGTACGACCCAGACGATGGTCTTGGCCTTGCGGGATGTGGTGCCCGGTGTTGACGGGTCAGAGGGGGTCGGATTGCGGGTCGGTGTGCTCACGAAGGGATCCGTTTCGGTCGGTGGCGACGGCACCGTGCCGTCGGGGTGGGAATGAGCTGGGGCTGGGATGCAGGGGTGGGTCAGGGGTGGAGGGTCTCAGTGTGGGGGTGGGTGGCCGGTTCGATTTGGAAGGTGGAGTGTTCGATGGGTACTTGGAAATCCTGGGCCACGCACCGTTGCAGGTCGGTCAGCACAGTGCCCAGGTGCGCGGCGGTCAGGCAGCCGTTGTGCACGGTGACGTGCGCGGAGAGCACGGGGGTGTCGGAGTCGATGCGTGAAGCGTGCAGGTCATGGACCTCCAGCACGTGCGGCAGCTCCGATAGCCGGATGCGGACCGCCTCCAGGTCCAAGCCCTTGGGGGTGGTCTCCATGAGTACGTCGATGGTGTCGCGAAGCAGGATCAGGGCTCTGGGCACGATCAGTGCGGCGATCAACAGGGACACCACCGCATCGGCGCGATTCCAGCCGGTGGTGGCGATCACGATCGCCGAAACGATCACTGCGACCGATCCCAGGGCGTCGTTGAGTACCTCCAGGAACGCGGCCTTCATGTTCAGGTTCTCACCTCGGGAAGAGGCCAGGATCGCCAGACCGATGAGGTTGCCAGCCAAACCGATCACCCCGAACCAGAGCATCGCGGTGGATTCGACCTCGGGGGGTTCGATGAGCCGGCGTACGCCCTCCACGGCTACGAAGCCGCCCACGGCCAGCAGCACCGCGGCCTGCGCGGCCGCGGCGATGATCTCGGCGCGCTTGTACCCCCAGGTGCGCTTGTCCGTGGCCGGGCGCAGCGCCAGGGTCGTGGCGGTCAGGGCGATCAGCAACCCGGCTGAGTCAGTAAACATGTGCCCGGCGTCGGCCAGCAGGGCCAGACTGCCCGAAGCCAGCGCGCCGATGACCTCGGCGACCATGATCGTCGCGGTGATGGAGAAGACCACGGCCAGCCGGCCCCGCCGGCCCGCCGCCGGAAGAGCATGGGAATGATCGTGTCCGCTCATACCAGGGTCTCTTCCACTCGATGAATCATCAGCTGAACGTCACCATCCTGTCCGGCGATACTGAAGGCATGCTCAATGCGCACAGCAGGCGCAATCCGCCCCGCAGCCATCGCCGTCCTTCTCGTTCTGGTCCCCGGCGATCAGCGCGGAGGCGGGGGTGCAGCAGGCATCCCCGCGCCAGGCCTCCACCCCTTCCTTGAGGGCGACGGCGGCGATCACCAGGGCCGCGACTGGGTCGGCCCAGGTCCAGCCCAGGGTGCTGTTGAGGACCAGGCCCACCAGCAGGACCGCCGAGAGGTAGGTGCAGATCAGGGTCTGTTTGGAGTCGGCCACCGCGGAGGCGGACCCGAGTTCGCGGCCAGTGCGCCGCTCGAACCAGGACAGGAACGGCATGATGGCCAAGCTCACGGCGGCCAGCACGATCCCCACCGTGGAATGCTCCGGTTGCCCGGCCCCGAACAGGGTGCGCACGGCGTCGACGGTGATGAAGGCGGCCAAGCCGAAGAAGGAGAAGGCGATCAGGCGCAGCGCCACCTTCTCCCGGCGGTGCGGGTCCGGGGTGGCGAACTGCCAGGCCACCGCGGCGGCGGAGAGGACCTCCACGATGGAGTCCAAGCCGAAGCCGATCAACGCGGAGGACGAGGCCACGGTGCCGGCGGCCAGGGCGATGGCCGCCTCGATCACGTTGTAGGTGATGGTTCCGGCCACGATCCAGCGGATCCGGCGGTGCAGGACCGCACGGCGGTCGTCCGTGAGGGGCTTGGAGCTCAGCGTGAGGGTGCTCATGCGCAGGTGCATCCCGCAGCGGAGCAGCAATCCGGGTCGATGGTCAGCGTCAACTCCAGCAGCTCCCCAAGGGTCTGGCCCAGCCGGGGGTCGGCCAGGACGTACCAGACGTTGCGGCCCTCGGCGGTAGTGGTCACCAGCCCGCAGCCGCGCAGGCAGGCCAACTGGTTGGACATCACCTGCTTGGACACCCCCAGCTCCCCGGCCAGCGCCGACGGGCGGGCCGGCCCATCACGCAGGGCCAGCAGGATCCGGGTCCGGGTGTCATCAGAGAGGGCATGGCCCAGTCGGGACAACGCCGAGACATGAGTGAGGGTCGTGGTGCTCATGCCTAGAACGGTACAGCATAGCGTGTACCCTTGTCGGGGTGCCGCCCGGCAAGCGGCCGGCACCATGGCCCGATCCCAGGAGGTCCGCGCAACCGTGCCCCACTCTGATGTCCCGCTGACCGAACCATCCCGGCTCCTGCCCGTCCCATTGTCGGACGGCAGGAGAAGGGGCTCGGTGTGAGCATCGGGAACTACTTCGCCGAGACCGTCAACTCCGGGGCTCTGCTCATTGCCGCACCGCTGGCGATGATCGCAGGGATCGTCTCGTTTCTGTCCCCGTGCATCCTGCCGCTGGTGCCCGGCTACCTCGGTTACGTCTCCGGGCTGGCCAACCCCACACATCCGGACAACCGCCGCCGGGTGCTGACCGGGGTCGGGCTGTTCATCCTGGGCTTCGCCGCGGTCTTCACCCTCTACGGGGCCGCCTTCGGCACGATCGGTCACTGGCTGGTGCGCTGGCAGGACCCGATGATCCGCGTCCTGGGCGTCCTGGTGATCGTTATGGGCCTGGCCATGGTTGGCAAGTTGCCCTTTTTCCAGCGCACGATCAAACCCACCCTGGCCCCCCGGACGGGCCTGGCCGGGGCCCCGGTGCTCGGGGTCGTCTTTGGGCTGGGCTGGACTCCCTGCATCGGCCCGACACTCGGCGCCGTGCTGGCATTGAGCACCACCACCGGCGATCCCTGGCGCGGGGCCCTGCTGGGCTTCCTCTACTGCCTGGGACTGGGCATCCCATTCCTGCTGGCCGCGGCGGGGATCAGCTGGGTCACCAACGCCCTGTCCTACGTCCGCCGCAACATCCGGGTATTCAACATCCTCGGCGGATCCCTGCTGGTGGGGGTCGGGATTCTGATGGTCTCCGGGCTCTGGATGCTGTGGATGTACCAGCTGCAGAGCCTCGCCGGCACCTTCACCACCCCCGTCTAAAACCAGAAACCCCGCCCCACCGGACCGGTTACTGAGGAGTGACCGGGCCGATGGGACGGGGACGAGGGCCCTGAGTGGTCGGTGACGGGTGTGCTCAGAGGCCGAAGGCTCCGCCGCTGATCAGGATGAAGACGCCTAGGGCGTGTCTGAGAATGGATCCAGGGGGCCAGCTGACACCCTGGAAGGCATGTCCCGCTTCCAGATGCTCTCCGATGCCCAATGGGAGTTGATCGCCCCGATGCTCCCGACCCGGACCGGCAGGGCCGGCAGGCCGTTCTCGGACGCCCGCACGATGGTGGAGGCGATCATCTACCGATATCGGTGCGGGATTGCATGGAGGGATCTGCCCGAGGTCTACGGGCCTTGGCAGACCGTGTGGACCTGGCACCGGCGCTTAGCTGAAGAGGGCACCTGGGATGCGGTGCTGGCGAGGCTGACCGCCGCCGCGGACGCCGAAGGCCTGATCGATTGGTCGGTCTCGGTGGACTCCACGATCGCCCGCGCGCATCAGCACGCGACGAACATCACCCGCCTCACAGGGGGATGGGTCGAACTACAGGAATCTGCATGAGGAGCCGGCCGATCACGGCATCGGGCGCTCCCGGGGAGGGCTGAGCACGAAGATCCATCAGCTCGTCGATGGGACCGGGCTGCCGCTGGTCAGCCTGATCACCCCCGGCCAAGCCGGGGACTCCCCGATGCTGCTGCCGCTGCT
>NZ_JBFBLX010000027.1:0-3375 GCF_040702705.1 Micrococcus sp. NPDC078436
TCATCGGCCTATTAGTACTGGTCAGCTCCACGAGTCTTCAGTCCTCGCTTCCACATCCAGCCTATCAACCCAGTGTTCTCGCTGGGGGCCTCACACCCTCAAGGGGCAAGGAAATCTCATCTCGAAGCCGGCTTCCCGCTTAGATGCTTTCAGCGGTTATCCATCCCGAACGTAGCTAATCAGCCATGCACCTGGCGGTACAACTGACATACCAGAGGTTCGTCCGTCCCGGTCCTCTCGTACTAAGGACAGACCTTCTCAAATTTCCAACGCGCGCAGAGGATAGGGACCGAACTGTCTCACGACGTTCTGAACCCAGCTCGCGTACCGCTTTAATGGGCGAACAGCCCAACCCTTGGGACCTACTCCAGCCCCAGGATGCGACGAGCCGACATCGAGGTGCCAAACCATGCCGTCGATATGGACTCTTGGGCAAGATCAGCCTGTTATCCCCGAGGTACCTTTTATCCGTTGAGCGACGGCCGTTCCACAACGAGCCGCCGGATCACTAGTCCCGACTTTCGTCCCTGCTCGAGCTGCCACTCTCACAGTCAAGCTCCCTTGTGCACTTGCACTCGACACCTGATTGCCAACCAGGCTGAGGGAACCTTTGGGCGCCTCCGTTACATTTTGGGAGGCAACCGCCCCAGTTAAACTACCCATCAGGCACTGTCCCTGACCCGGATCACGGGCCGAAGTTAGATATCCAGAGTGACCAGAGTGGTATTTCAACGATGACTCCACGAACACTGGCGTGCCCGCTTCAAAGTCTCCCACCTATCCTACACAAGCCACACCGAACACCAATACCAAACTATAGTAAAGGTCACGGGGTCTTTCCGTCCTTCTGCGCGTAACGAGCATCTTTACTCGTAATGCAATTTCGCCGAGTTCACGGTTGAGACAGCGGGGAAGTCGTTACTCCATTCGTGCAGGTCGGAACTTACCCGACAAGGAATTTCGCTACCTTAGGATGGTTATAGTTACCACCGCCGTTTACTGGGGCTTAAATTCTCCGCTTCGCCGAAGCTAACGGGTCCTCTTAACCTTCCAGCACCGGGCAGGAGTCAGTCCGTATACATCGTCTTACGACTTCGCACGGACCTGTGTTTTTGATAAACAGTCGCTTCCCCCTGGTCTCTGCGGCCCCGATCCCCTCACACCAGCAAGTGATGCTCAAGGTTGGGGCCCCCCTTCTCCCGAAGTTACGGGGGCATTTTGCCGAGTTCCTTAACCATGATTCTCTCGATCGCCTTAGTATTCTCTACCTGACTACCTGTGTCGGTTTAGGGTACGGGCAGTTTGAACCTCGCGCCGATGCTTTTCTAGGCAGCATAGGATCACCGGATCACCCACCAAGTGGGCGCCCATCAGGTCTCAAGCACAAAGCTGGCGGATTTACCTACCAGCAGCCCTACACCCTTAGACCAGGTCGATTCCATTGCCTGGCCCGGCTACCTTCCTGCGTCACACCTGTTAATACGCTTGCCTCCCCGGTTCAGGTCCCGCGCTCCCCACCACCATCCTGATCAAAGACCAGGTTTGGGATGGTTCGGGCGGTTAGTATCACCGGCTCAGCAGGGACGGTTCTTCACTGGTACGGGAATATCAACCCGTTGTCCATCGACTACGCCTGTCGGCCTCGCCTTAGGTCCCGACTTACCCAGGGCAGATTAGCTTGACCCTGGAACCCTTAGTCATCCGGCGGACGGGTTTCTCACCCGTCTTTCGCTACTCATGCCTGCATTCTCACTCGTCCACAATCCACCAGAAATCACTCGCTGGCTTCACCTCGTGAACGACGCTCCCCTACCCATCCAACAAAAGCTGAATGCCACGGTTTCGGCGGTGTACTTGAGCCCCGCTACATTGTCGGCGCGGAATCACTTGACCAGTGAGCTATTACGCACTCTTTCAAGGGTGGCTGCTTCTAAGCCAACCTCCTGGTTGTCTCAGCAACTCCACATCCTTTCCCACTTAGCACACGCTTAGGGGCCTTAACCGGTGGTCTGGGCTGTTTCCCTCTCGACTATGAAGCTTATCCCCCACAGTCTCACTGCCACGCTCTCACTTCCCGGCATTCGGAGTTTGGCTGAAGTCAGTAACCTTGTAGGGCCCATCGTCCATCCAGTAGCTCTACCTCCGGGAAGAAACACGTGACGCTGCACCTAAATGCATTTCGGGGAGAACCAGCTATCACGGAGTTTGATTGGCCTTTCACCCCTACCCACAGCTCATCCCCTCCATTTTCAACTGAAGTGGGTTCGGTCCTCCACGCGCTCTTACACGCGCTTCAACCTGGCCATGGGTAGATCACTCCGCTTCGGGTCTAGGACACGCGACTCAATCGCCCTATTCAGACTCGCTTTCGCTACGGCTTCCCCACACGGGTTAACCTCGCCACGTATCACTAACTCGCAGGCTCATTCTTCAAAAGGCACGCCGTCACCCCTACAAGGAGGCTCCGACGGTTTGTAGGCACATGGTTTCAGGTACTATTTCACTCCCCTCCCGGGGTACTTTTCACCATTCCCTCACGGTACTTATCCGCTATCGGTCAACAGGTAGTATTCAGGCTTACCAGGTGGTCCTGGCAGATTCACACGGGATTTCTCGGGCCCCGTGCTACTCGGGCAACCCTCCAACGGCGGCGGAATGCATTTCGACTACGGGACTCTCACCCTCTACGGTCCGCCATCCAAAGCGGTTCGTCTATACACCCGCACCTCACCGCGCCATGCCGGCAGACATGACAAGGAGGGGCCCACAACACCGCACATGCAACCCCTGCCGGGTATCACACACATACGGTTTAGCCCCATCCGCGTTCGCTCGCCACTACTAACGGAATCACTTTTGTTTTCTCTTCCTGTGGGTACTGAGATGTTTCACTTCCCCACGTTCCCTCCAACCCGTCTATGTGTTCAACGGGCGGTCACACGACACGTCGTGCGGGGTTTCCCCATTCGGAAATCCTGGTCTCAACGTCCGGTTATCGACTCCACCAGGCTTATCGCAGATTCCCACGTCCTTCTTCGGCTCCTGTTGCCAAGGCATCCACCATGCGCCCTTAGAAACTTTCACACACATGAAAGCCCTAAAATGAGCAAATATAACTAAGATGTCATTCTCGGCGTCACCACACCTCACACCACGTCCCCAGGGGGAAACACGGCGATCAACAGTGCAGCAACAAAAATAAGATGCTCGCGTCCACTATGCAGTTCTCAAACAACAACCCCCACACCCGCTCACCACACCACAACGATGCGACTCACCAAGCAAGGGAAACAGAAACAACACCACCCAACAACCCCAAAAGGCTGCCAGGCGCCTGCTGTCCCAGGACCCAACAGTGTGCCAACACCAGAAACC
>NZ_JBFBLX010000027.1:3472-5463 GCF_040702705.1 Micrococcus sp. NPDC078436
CCATCACCAGCCCCAACCATTCCAACCAGCTGCAAACAGCCGGCGTACTCAGCCAGAACCAGGACACTCCCCAGCACCATTCGTTGATGTTCCACCCATGAGCAACCCGCCATCACACACGCGGTGATGCAACGGGCACTAATGCTCCTTAGAAAGGAGGTGATCCAGCCGCACCTTCCGGTACGGCTACCTTGTTACGACTTAGTCCCAATCGCTGGTCCCACCTTCGACGGCTCCCTCCACAAGGGTTAGGCCACCGGCTTCGGGTGTTACCGACTTTCGTGACTTGACGGGCGGTGTGTACAAGGCCCGGGAACGTATTCACCGCAGCGTTGCTGATCTGCGATTACTAGCGACTCCGACTTCATGGGGTCGAGTTGCAGACCCCAATCCGAACTGAGACCGGCTTTTTGGGATTAGCTCCACCTCACAGTATCGCAACCCATTGTACCGGCCATTGTAGCATGCGTGAAGCCCAAGACATAAGGGGCATGATGATTTGACGTCGTCCCCACCTTCCTCCGAGTTGACCCCGGCAGTCTCCCATGAGTCCCCACCCGAAGTGCTGGCAACATGGAACGAGGGTTGCGCTCGTTGCGGGACTTAACCCAACATCTCACGACACGAGCTGACGACAACCATGCACCACCTGTGAACCCGCCCCAAAGGGGAAACCGTATCTCTACGGCGATCGAGAACATGTCAAGCCTTGGTAAGGTTCTTCGCGTTGCATCGAATTAATCCGCATGCTCCGCCGCTTGTGCGGGCCCCCGTCAATTCCTTTGAGTTTTAGCCTTGCGGCCGTACTCCCCAGGCGGGGCACTTAATGCGTTAGCTGCGGCGCGGAAAACGTGGAATGTTCCCCACACCTAGTGCCCAACGTTTACGGCATGGACTACCAGGGTATCTAATCCTGTTCGCTCCCCATGCTTTCGCTCCTCAGCGTCAGTTACAGCCCAGAGACCTGCCTTCGCCATCGGTGTTCCTCCTGATATCTGCGCATTCCACCGCTACACCAGGAATTCCAGTCTCCCCTACTGCACTCTAGTCTGCCCGTACCCACCGCAGATCCGGGGTTAAGCCCCGGACTTTCACGACAGACGCGACAAACCGCCTACGAGCTCTTTACGCCCAATAATTCCGGATAACGCTCGCACCCTACGTATTACCGCGGCTGCTGGCACGTAGTTAGCCGGTGCTTCTTCTGCAGGTACCGTCACTTTCGCTTCTTCCCTACTGAAAGAGGTTTACAACCCGAAGGCCGTCATCCCTCACGCGGCGTCGCTGCATCAGGCTTTCGCCCATTGTGCAATATTCCCCACTGCTGCCTCCCGTAGGAGTCTGGGCCGTGTCTCAGTCCCAGTGTGGCCGGTCACCCTCTCAGGCCGGCTACCCGTCGTCGCCTTGGTGAGCCATTACCTCACCAACAAGCTGATAGGCCGCGAGTCCATCCATGACCGAAATTCTTTCCAACACCCACCATGCGGTAGACGTTCCTATCCAGTATTAGACCCAGTTTCCCGGGCTTATCCTAGAGTCAAGGGCAGGTTACTCACGTGTTACTCACCCGTTCGCCACTAATCCACCCAGCAAGCTGGGCTTCATCGTTCGACTTGCATGTGTTAAGCACGCCGCCAGCGTTCATCCTGAGCCAGGATCAAACTCTCCGTAAAAAAATTACAGAACGACCTCACAACACCCGGAAATAAGTGTCATGACATCAATTCAATCGCTGGCAGACCACCACCACTCACACGGGGGTGCGGGGTGTATGGTCAACCAATGTGTTAAAACAATTGGCATCAACAAACTTGGCACACTATTGAGTTCTCAAACAACAGGCGCTTCCAGACTCACCATCCCGCCTCGCGGAACGTTTCGCTCTGGAGCAACTTCTCCATCCTAGACCATCCGATCAGACCCTGTCAACCCCGTTTCCGAAGTCTTCAGCAGCTGTTCACGTGATCCGGTTTCGCAACCTTACCACACGA
>NZ_JBFBLX010000028.1:0-4787 GCF_040702705.1 Micrococcus sp. NPDC078436
TCTGTTCGCGTGAGCGGTTTCTCGACAACTCCACTCTCGCAACAGGAGGCCTTCGCTTGTCAGCTGTTCACGCAACAACGTCCCTGGACATCACATCTAGCCCATGGCATTTCTCAACCGACACCCCCACCCCGGCCCACAGGGTCGCCCACCAGGCGGAGCGTCGCCGCGTAGGCGAGGTGGTCGGACGCACCGACCCGCAGCGTCGCGCAGTCGACCACCTCGACGTCGGGGGTGACGAGCACGTGGTCGATCGGGGTGCGGAGCCAGGCGGGCCGCTCGGCCGGCCACGTCCCCTCCGGGCTCCCGGGGCACTGCGCCGCCGTGTCCACCAGTCGCGTCCGGGCCGCCAGCGGCCCGTGCCGGAGAGTGGCGTTGAGGTCGCCGGCGAGGATCAGTGGCCCGCCGTCCGCCACGGCATCGGCGTCTGCGACGGCCAGCCTCTCCAGGTCGGCGCGCCACGCATCCATCAACCGGGGCACGGGCGGGGCGGTGTGCACCCCGAGTATCGCGGGGAGGACGCTGTGGGGGCCGGGGTCCTCAGACGCCGGGCTGGCAGGGTCGAGGCGGACCGCGCCGAACGTCGTCGGGACCGGGTCCCCGGGGGTGACGGCCCCGAGGCGTGCGTGGACGGCGATCGTCGTCGGCGCGACCCCTGCGGGCCGGCCGGCACTGAATCCGGCCTCGGTCGCCGAGTGGACACCCCCGGCGAAGCCCGTCCCCGCCACGGCCCGGCGGACGCGGTCCGGTGAGGCCTCCGGCAGCACGAGGACGTCCGGGTCGAGGTGGGTCACGAGCCGGTCGACGTCCGCCGCGGTCAGGGTGTCGAGGCTGTTGAACACGGTGACCCGCAGCATCGGACCCGTGTTCCCGACGGCGCCGGCCGGGCCCACGGACCAGGGCGGCCCCACCGGGAACGCGCTCAGCAGGACGCCCAGCAGCATCAGCGTCACGGCCGGTCCGGCGACGACGGCGCTGACCCGCGGGCTCACGCGCCGCGCCCGGGCCGCGGAGAGGAGGAGCGCCGCCAGGCCCAGGACGACGGCGGACGCGCCGAACACCCCCGGGAACGCGAGCGCCTGTGCCACGGGGATCCGCGTGCCCAGCCACTGCCCCGGCGCGCTGCCCGGGGCGAGGACGACGACGCTGGCCGCGAGGAGGACGGCCCAGAGGGTGGCGACGGCGATCCGGCCCAGGAGCGTCATGGGTCAGATCAAGCCGAGCCCGGTCAGCTTCGCGGCGGTGGTGTCCATGGGCCCAGGGTAGGCCGCGCCCCGCCGACCGCCCCGCGCGGACACGCCACGTGGTGCTGGCCGCACGCCCGCACGGCGCCCCCACGCCCGAGGACTTCCGCCTCGAGACCGTGGACCTCCCCCCGCTCGAGGAGGGCCAGGTGCTCGTGGCCAACGCCGTGATGTCCGTGGACCCGTACATGCGCGGCCGCATGAACGACGTGAAGTCCTACGTGCCCCCGTTCCAGATCGACGCCCCGCTCGAGGGTGGCGCCGTCGGCACGGTGATCGATTCCCGGAACGCGGACCTGCCCGTGGGCGCCCCCGTCCTCCACCAGCTCGGCTGGCGCGAGCACAGCGTGCTGGCCGGCCAGGACGCCACCGTCGTGGACACCGACGCCGCCCCCGACGGCATCGACGTCTACTTCGACAACGTGGGCGGGGAGCACCTCGAGGCCGCGATCGGCGGCATGAACCGCGGCGGCCGCGCGGCCCTGTGCGGGGCGATCTCGCAGGACAACACCACGGAGACGCCGCCGGCCCAGCGGGGCCTGCTCAGATCGTCGCGGAGCGGCGGGCGGCGGCGGTCATCGCCGCGAGGCGCTCGCCCACGCGGGCGTCGGCCGGGTCCAGCGCGGGCTTGAGCGCGGCGGCCACCTCCCGCGCCACCTCCCCCAGCGATGCGGCATCCTGCGTCACCCAGGCGCGCAGGCTCAGGTGGGCGCGCATCCACGCGGTGAGCTCGTCCTCGGACTCGGGGGTGAGCGCGAAGCCCTCCCCGGCGGCGCCCGGGCTGGTGGGCTCCACGTCCAGGTCGAGGGTGTCCGCGAGCAGGGCCGCGAGCGCCTGGCGGACGGGTGAGGCGGCGGTGCGGCCGGACTGGAAGGCGACGCGCGCCCGTCGGCACTGCAGGCTCTCGTCGGCGGCGTCCACGGCGAGGACGTCGGTGGCGACGCCCAGGGCAGCGCCGGCCTCGTCGTCCGCCACGACGGCGACGATGCCCGGCACGGCGGGAGCGGCGGTGAGGAACTCGGCGTACCGCATGCCCGGCACGGCGGCGAGCACGGCGAGGGCGTCGGCGGTCTGGGTCGTCTCGGGTGCGGTGGTCGTCATGGAGACAGAGTGAATCGCCGTTCACCGAGCGGGCGATCCCCATCCACGATGTGAGACGTTGTTTCGCATGGTGATCATGTGTCGGCGTCATGGACGGGGGGGCATGAGCCTGCGCCTTCCCGGGGGCGTACCCTCACTGTCATGCAGACGCGCGCGCAGTGGTGGACCGCCTGAGGGCGGCCCCTGTCACGCGCACCTGACACACGAGCCGCCCGCCTGCCGGGCGGCTCTTCGCATGAGCGGCTCCGGCGGGCACCACCCACCAGGAGGACCCCATGACGCACCGCAATCCCGAGGACAACGCCCTGAGAACCGCCGCGGACATCGCCGGCGCCGACACCACCGCCGGTGTGCCGGACGCCGCCGAGCCCCGCACCCTCGCCGAGGCCACGGACCTCGTGCACACCCCGGACCTCGCGCCCTCCGAGGACGGCATGTTCGGCACCTACGGCGGCGCGATCCTGCCGCCCCCGCTGGCCGGCCCCATGCGCGAGGTCGCCGAGGCCTACGCGGAGGCACGCCATGACCCCGCGTTCTACGCCGAGTACGCCCGCCTGCTGCGCGACGTCGTCGGGCGCCCCTCCCCGCTGACCCCGCTCGAGCGCCTCTCCGACGAGCTCGGCGGAGCGCGGATCGTCCTCAAGCGCGAGGACCTGAACCACACCGGCGCGCACAAGATCAACCACACCCTCGGCGAGGTCCTGCTGGCCAAGCGCATGGGCAAGCACAGCGTCATCGCGGAGACCGGCGCGGGCCAGCACGGCGTGGCCCTGGCGACGGCGGCCGCGCTCGTCGGCCTGGACTGCGAGATCCACATGGGCGCGATCGACGTGGCCAAGCAGCACCCGAACGTGGTGCGCATGCGCCTGCTCGGCGCCAAGGTCGTCTCCGTGGAGAAGGAGGGCCGCTCTCTCAAGGAGGCCGTGGACTCCGCGTTCGATGTCTACGCGCAGAACCCGGACAGGTACCTCTTCGCGATCGGCTCCGTGGTGGGCCCGCACCCCTTCCCCACGATGATCCGTGACTTCCAGGCCGTCGTCGGGCGTGAGGCCCGCGCGCAGTTCCAGGCGCGCTTCGGCGCGCTGCCGGACGCCGTCGTCGCGTGCGTGGGCGGCGGGTCCAACGCGATGGGCGCGTTCACCGCGTTCCTCGACGACGCCGACGTGCGGCTGGTGGGCGTGGAGCCCGGAGGCCGCTCCGGGGCCAAGGGCGAGCACGCGATGACGATGGGCAGGGGCGTGGACGGCATCATCCACGGCATGGCCACGAAGGTGCTCCAGGACGAGGCCGGCGTGCCGGACCCCGTGCACTCGATCGCCTCGGGGCTGGACTACCCGGGCGTGGGCCCGCAGCACGCCCGCTTCGCGCAGCTCGGCCGCGTGGAGTACGTGGCGGAGGACGACGCCGCGGTGCTGGACGCGTTCCAGCGGCTCGCGAAGCTCGAGGGCATCATCCCGGCGCTCGAGTCCTCCCACGCGGTGGCGCGGGCGATCCGCATGGCCGCGGAGATGGGCACCGACCAGCGCATCCTGGTGAACCTCTCCGGCCGCGGGGACAAGGACGTCGACTACGTCGCCGAGAAGCTGGGCATCACGGGCGAGGCGGACGAGACGGTGCGCTGAGCCGACCGTCGTGCCCGCCGCGCCCCGGAAGCTCGGAGACGGCGGCGAGCGCCGTGGGGGCGCCGGCGTCCGGCAGGGAGATCCTCTCGAGCCCCGGCACCTGGCCCGCAAGCCAGTCGAACCAGTGCGCGTGGACGTCCGAGTCGAAGCCGTGCACCAGGACGACGCGGTCGAAGACGCCGCCGCGCGGGAGGACGAAGGGGAGGAGACGTCGGAGACCATGCACCGGACGCTGGGGCAGCTCCCGCAGGCCAGGTCACCCGGGGTCATCCGGCACGCCGCGGGGCCTGTCGCCGCACGGGTGTCCTGTGGTCCGATGGCCCCATGAGCCTCCGCCTCTCGCACACCACCTGGGACGCCCTGGACCCCTATGCGATCGCCGAGTTCTGGCGCGAGCTGATGGGCTGGGAGATCACCGAGCCCGATGCCTACGAACCGGGATCGGACGAGTGCTACCTCGTCACGCCGCACGGGTACACGGTCCTCTTCTACCGCGTCCCGGACGCCAAGACGGTCAAGAACCGCGCCCACATGGACCTCGCCGTCGAGGGCGGCTCCACCCGCGACGCCGAGGTCGAGCGCGCCCGGGGCATGGGCGCCGCTATGGTCGACGACCGTCGCGCCGACCTCGGATGGGCCGTCATGGCCGACCCGGAGGGCAACGAGTTCTGCATCCTCGACATCGGCGACTGACCGTCCGTACCGGCGGCCCGAACGTGAACGAGTCGTCACGCCAGCGTGACGAATCCGGGACGCCGGCCCGGCCTCCGGCTGAGCAGGGTCAGCCCGCCGTCGGCCGCCCCAGCCCCAGCACATCGGG
>NZ_JBFBLX010000029.1:0-4528 GCF_040702705.1 Micrococcus sp. NPDC078436
GAGCAGGCGGGATCGATGCACGGGGCGTCTTCGTCCACTGCCAGGGTGGCATCGACCAGTGCCGTCAGCGCCTGCGCCAGGTGCGAATCGGCGATTTCATATCGTGTCCGACGACCCTCGGGCTCGGAGACGACGATCCCGCAATCGCGCAGGCATGCCAGGTGGTTGGACACGTTCGGGCGTGTCAGGTCCAGATCTCGGGCCAGTTCCGCCGGGTAAGCGGGATGGTCGAGCAGGGTCAAGATGATCCGGGATCGAGTGGGGTCGGCCAGTGCACGACCCAGGCGGTTCATCACGTCGAGACGCGAAGCAATAGTCAGCATGGACTGAACTATACAGCGCGAACTGAACACTCGGTCACAGGCGTCAGCCCAGATCGCATGCCCGCAAGGGGATCCTTCACCGGGACAGCGGCCGACGGCAGGCCGGAGGAATAGGCGTCGCGATAGGGTGCACCCCGCGCAACAGAACCGTTGCGAAAGGTCTAACACCCCAACGCAACAGAGTGGGCCGCCATGCGCTGCCACGGGCCCGTGAACTTCGGTGTCACAGGTAGCGGCAGACATCCTCGGGGGAGCACGTGGCCGGGTCGCCGGCGGCGGCGTCCTCGCGCAGGTCGGCGATCGTGGTGCGTAGCTGCGCGAGCTCGGCGAGTTGCCGGTCGATCACATCAAGGCGGGTGTCGAGCAGGTCGGTGACGTGCCGGCAGGGGGCCTGCCCCCGGTCGCGGATGTCCAGCACCTGACCGATCTGGGCCAGGGTCAGCCCGGCCGCTTGCCCCCGGCGGATGAAGTCCAGCCGGTCGAGCACCTCGGCGCCGTAGTCCCGGTAGCCCGCCGGGGTGCGGTCCGCGGCGGGTAGCAGCCCGACCTCCTCGTAGTACCGCAGGGTCTTGCTCGTCGTGCCCGACGCCCGAGCCACCTCACCGATCCGCATGCCACTCATTCTCCCCCTTGACCTTCCAGTGCACTGGAAGGTCGATCCTGAGGGCGATGAAGGAGGAGTTCATGACGGCAACGGCTAACAGCAGGTCGTATGACCTGGCAATGATCGGGTCCGGTGGGGCGGCGTTCGCGGCCGCGATCCGCGCCACCAACCTCGGCAGACGGGTGGTGATGATCGAGCGTGGCACCGTCGGCGGTACCTGCGTGAACACCGGGTGCGTGCCCTCCAAGGCCTTGCTCGCGACCGCCGAGGCCCGCCACGTCACACTCGACGCCTCCCGGTTCCCCGGCCTGCCGCTCCCCGAAGTCCGGCCGGTCGACATGCCCGCCTTGATCGCCGGCAAGGATCGGCTCGTCGGGTCACTGCGTGGCGAGAAGTACCTGGACCTGGCCACCGAGTACGGATGGGATCTCCACCCCGGGGACGCCACGTTCGTCGGCACACCCAGCGAGCCGGCACTGCGCGTCACCGGCCCTGACGGCACGGTGGAGACGGTCCGGGCCGCGCACTACCTCATCGCCACCGGCTCCAGGCCCTGGGCGCCGCCGGTCCCCGGCCTGCAGGAGGCCGGTTACCTGACCTCGACCACCGCGATGGAACTGGACCACGTCCCGGAGTCGCTGCTGGTCATCGGCGGCGGCTACGTCGCGATGGAGCAGGCCCAGCTCTTCGCTCGGCTCGGCGTCCGGGTCACCATGCTGGTCCGCTCACGGCTGGCGTCCCAGGAAGAACCCGAGGCGTCCACCGCCCTGGATGAGATCTTCACGGACGAAGGCATCCAGATCATCCGCGGCGCGGTGCCCAGCGCGGTCCGCCGCGACCCGGCCACCGGCGAGGTCACGGTCACTGCCACCACCACTGACGGCTCACAGGAACTCCGGGCGGCCGAGGTACTCGTCGCCACCGGGCGCCGCCCGGTCACCGCCACGCTCGGTCTCGACACCGTCGACGTGCGCACCGGCGACCACGGCGAGGTGGTCGTCGACAGCCATCTGCGCAGCACCAACCCGCGCGTCTGGGCTGCCGGTGACGTCACCGCCCACCGTCAGTTCGTGTACGTCGCCGCGGCCCACGGCGCCCTCGTCGCCGACAACGCCCTCACCGGCGCCGGCCTCGAGGTCGACTACCGCCACCTGCCCCGGGTCGTGTTCACCAGCCCCGCCCTGGCCGCCGTCGGGATGACCGAACGGCAGGCCTCCGCTGCCGGGATCCGCTACGACAGCCGTGTCCTGTCACTCGCGCACGTCCCACGCGCGATCGTCAACCGCGACACCCGCGGGTTCATCAAGATGGTCACCGACGCCGACACCGGCCGCATCATCGGCATTACCGCCCTGGCCCAGGACGCCGGCGACCTCGCCGCCGCCGGGGTCTACATGCTCGAGGCCGGCATGACCACCAGCCAGGTCGCCAACCTCTGGAGCCCCTACCTGACCATGGCCGAAGGCCTCAAGCTCACCGCGCAGGCCTTCACCACCGACATCGCCAAGCTCTCCTGCTGCGCGGCGTGAACCTGCCCCGCACACAGGGACACCGATAGGGGACCGCCTCGCCCCGGGGCGCGAGACAAGAAAATGGTCGCCGATCAGCCCTACTTACTGGCACCCCTGCGTATCGGACCTGCAACCACCGGGGAGTTCAGTCGATGCAAGAACTCCCGTCCCAGGCCTATATCTGGACGTCTTCACGACCTCTACGTGCTCGACCCGACGAGGACAGCACTGGACGACGCGATGACCGCCTTGCGGCGCCGCCATGAGGCCGCGGTCCGTTTGGGCCGCGTCACCGCACCACCATGACCACGATCGTCACCACGTAAGCCGCGGCGACCAGACCGATCCCCAGCAGGGTGAGCACCACCCCGCGCCGGGCCGGCCGCTGGCCCTCGTCCGGCCCGGGGCCCTTGCCGTGCTTCGCGGTCATCGCGCGCTCCTAAGACGTTGCTCAAGCATGTGCGGCTCTCGCGAGCGGGCTTCGGTGCCGAGTGCTACCAGCTCAGGTCGTGACAGCCGTCGCTGCCGGCGCCCTCCACCTGCAAGGTGGCATGGGCGATACCGTAACGGTCGCGCAGCACCCGGCGCGCGCCGGCAAGCACGGCGCCGTGGTCCGCGCCCTGGTCAGCGACCAGGTGGGCCGTGGCCACGTTCATCCCCGACGTCAGGGTCCACAGGTGCAGGTCGTGGACCTCCTCCACCCCCTCGACCGCGTCCAGGTCACCGGCGACGTCCTCCGGGTCCACCCCTTCCGGGGCGTGCTGGCCCAGCACCGCGATCACCTGCCTGCCCAGAACCACCGCCCGGATGATGACGAAGACCGCGATGAGCGCCGCGACCACGACGTCCCAGATCGGCTGGCCGGTGAGGATGATCAGCACGCCGGCGACCATGACACCCACCGACCCGGCGGCGTCGGCGATCACCTCGTAGTAGGCGCCCTTGACGTTCAGGCTGTCCTTGGCCCCGCTGCGCAGCAGCAGCATGGAGATGATGTTGATCACCAGGCCGGCGAAGCCGACCGCGAGCATGGCGCCGGAGGCCACCTCCGGCGCGTCGCCCAGCCGGCTGATGGCCTCGACCACCACGTACACCCCGACCGCGAGCATCGCCAGCACCGCCAACGCCGAGGCGAACACCTCGGCCCGGTAGGAGCCATAGGTGCGTCGCCCTGTGGAGTCCGGCCGGCTCGCGATGCGCGTCGCCAGCAGCGCCGCACCCAGCACCACCACATCGGCAGCCATGTGCCCGGCATCCGACAGCAGCGCCAACGACCCCGACACCAGCCCCGCGACCAGCTCGATCAGGAAGAAGCCCGCCGTCAGGGCGAACGCCCCCGCCAGCCGCCGACGGTAGCGGCCACCGGCATGCCCGGTCGCCGGGGCATGGCTGTGTCCCGCCCCCATCAGCCCTGCCCCTCGTGGCGGGCGTGCTCACGGGAGACGTCCAGCAGCATCCGCACATGCCCGTCAGCGAGGCGGTAGTACACCATCCGCCCCTCCCGGCGGTTCTCGACCACCCCAGCGGTACGCAGCACCCGCAGCATCTGGGACACCGACGCCTCCGCGACATCGACCGACGCCGCCAGGTCACACACGCACAGCTCGCCGGCCTCCAGCAACGCATACAGCACCCGGGCACGGCGCGGGTCCCCCAGGAGCTTGAACAGCCCGGCCAACCTGCCGGCCTCGCGCTCGTCGGGGATCCTCTCCCGGGTCAGCGCCACCTTCTCCGGATGGACGGCGGTGACCTGACACGAATCCAACGGCGTCACACTCATGCCACGACCATACACCTATGCAGATGTGCAGATATCAGCAGCGGGAGCCACACACGGGAGGTCAGCAGGTTCTGTATGGTCAGCGCATGCTGACTATTGCTTCGCGGCTGGACGTGATGAACCGGCTGGGCCGGGCGATGGCCGACCCGACCCGCTCCCGCATCCTCATGACACTCCTCGAGGGCCCGAGCTACCCGGCGGTACTCGCCCGCGACCTAGGGCGTGTTGCTAAAGGAGTCGGGGACGTGAATGCGCGAGTCTGAGGACATGTCGCGTGATGTCATCTCGGACGAGGTCTGGTCCGTGATCG
>NZ_JBFBLX010000030.1:0-2509 GCF_040702705.1 Micrococcus sp. NPDC078436
CGCGCCAATTTGATTCATACGTCGATCAGGGCCTGAAGGGTTGATACCGGCCCTCCCGCCCCTCGGTTGAGCGGCGCACGGGATCACGATCGCTACCCTCGACCCATGCCCGTCCGTCTGCGTCCCGCCGTCCTCGACGACGCCGAGGCCCTCGCCGCGCTGGCACGGAGCCAACGCGAGCACCTTGCCCCGTGGGCGCCGGAGCGCCCCGCCCAATGGTTCACCGAGGCCGGCCAACGCGAGGCCCTCGAACAGGCAGAGCGCGACCGGGCCGCCGACCGCTCCTACGCGTTCCTCATCACCGACGCGGCGGGCTCGATCTTCGGCCGTCTCACCCTGGCCAGCGTGGTCCGCGGGGCCGGGCAGTTCTGCTCGATCGGCTACTGGATCGCCCGCGAGGCGGCCGGCCGCGGCGGGGCGACCGCCGCCGTCGGGCAGGCCCTGCAGATCGCCTTCGGCGAGCTCGGACTACACCGCGTGCAGGCCGAGATCCTCCCCCACAACCACGCCTCCCGCCGCGTGCTGGAACACCACGGGTTCCAGCGGTACGGCCTGGCCCCGCAGTATCTGCGGATCGCCGGCCGCTGGCAGGACCACGAGCTCTGGCAGATCCTCGCGCCGGCGGAGGGGCAGCGGTGACCCCTGACGACGCCGCCCGGGAAGGACTTTCCACCAGCTCGGCCGCCTATGGCGCCCGCGCGGCCGAGTACACGGAGCTGCTGGGGACCATGGACGCCGTGGCCGAGGACGACAGGCTCCTGGTCGAAGCCTGGGCCGACCGGGTGGATGGGGTTCTGGCCGACGTCGGCTGCGGGCCGGCCCACTGGACCGCACACCTGGCCTCGCGGGGCCATGAGGTGACGGGCATCGAGCCGGTCGAAGAGTTCGTCACCCATGCGCGCCGAACCCACCCGGAGGTACGCGTGAAACCGGGCTCGTTTCAGACCCTGCCCGTAGCCGCCTTCGACGGGATCCTGGGCTGGTACTCAATCATCCACACGCCGCCGGTGGAGATGCCTGCCCTTCTCGAGCGCGCGCACCAGGCGCTGCGCCCAGGCGGCTCGCTGCTGCTGGGCTTCTTCGCGTCAGACCAGGTGGAGGCCTTCGATCACGCCGTCACCACGGCTTGGTACTGGCCGGTAGATGAGCTCGCGGGCGTGATGACCGCGGCGGGGTTCACCGTGGTCGACCGCGGCACACGGCAGGACCCGGGGGCCCGCCGGCACGGATGGATCGAGTCCAACCGGAGCTGAGGCGTCTGGCGCTCTCCGCCCCAAGCCTTCCAAGGAACCGTCCTTCGCGATTCGCGTGCGCTCCTCGCCGCGTCTTGACAGTCAGCGAGCGCTCGCCTTGGGCGCCACGAACCGTCGTTTGTGGCACGCGGCGCCCCGGATGTGGTCAAGTCCCTGGAAGTGGTGTAACCGTCTTCGAGGCATGAGAATCAGGCCAGGGCCGGCATCACCTCCGTGCCCATCACGGTGCCCGGTTCTTGCGTGAGGGGCTCGCGGCAGCGGGCCAGCAGCTCGAGACCGAGGTACCGGCGGCCCTCGGCCCACTCATCCGTCTGCTCAGCCAACACGGCCCCCACGAGCCGCACCACGGCATCCCGGTTCGGGAAGATGCCCACCGCGTCCGTGCGGCGCCGGATCTCCCGATTCAGGCGCTCGGCAGGGTTGTTCGACCAGATCTGGGACCACACGTCCTTCGGGAACGAGATGAACGCGAGGATGTCCTCCCGAGCAGCATCGAGGTGCCCAGCCACGGCGGGCAACCGCTCGGCCACGTAGTCCAAGAGCCGGTCGAACTGGGCGTGCACCGCCGGCCCGTCAGGCTGGTCGTAGACGCTGTGGAGCATGGCCTTCACCGCCGGCCACATGGCCTTCGGGGTCACCGCCATCAGGTTCGCGGCATAGTGCGTGCGGCACCGCTGCCACACGGCCCCGGGCAGGTTCGCCGCGATGGCTTCGACCAGGCCACGGTGGGAGTCCGAAGTCACCAGTCTCACCCCGTGAAGGCCGCGGGCGACCAGATCAGCGAAGAACTCGTTCCACGCCGCGCCTGACTCCGTGGTGGCCACCCGCAGCCCGAGTACCTCACGTCGCCCGTCAGCGTTGACGCCGGTGGCGACCATGGCCACCGCGTTGATCACCCGACCACCCTCGCGAACCTTCATGGTCAGGGCGTCCGCGGCGAGGAACACGAACGGGCCGGCATCCCCCAGCGGGCGGTGCCGGAACGCGTCGATGTGCTCGTCCAGCTCGGCGGCCATCCGGCTGACCTGGGACTTCGAGAGCGAGTCGATGCCCAGCTGGCGCACGAGCTTGTCCATGCGTCGGGTGGAGACCCCAGCGAGGTAGCAGTCGGCGACGACCGTGATCAACGCGGACTCGGCCCGCTTGCGTCGCTCGAGCAGCCACTCTGGGAAGTACGTGCCGGCGCGCAGTTTCGGGATGGCCACGTCGATCGTGAAGCGTCCCGGGTTTCGTGCCGCTCCTATGTGGGTGCCAGC
>NZ_JBFBLX010000031.1:0-1485 GCF_040702705.1 Micrococcus sp. NPDC078436
TCTGACGTAGCGGCAGCGATCCAAACGGCCCCGACCGGGCGCACCCCTCTCGGTTCAGACCGCGACACCTACCTGCAGCCAGTCCTGCGTGATCGGGACTGCCGCACCGATAGATGACAGGTGGGGTCTTATGCCGGGAGGGTCACGGCGGGCTTCATCATGGTCTCGTACTCGATGGGGGTCAACCGCCCGAGACGGGCTTGTCGACGGCGCCGGTGATAGGTGCGCTCGGTCCAGGTGACGATCGCGATCCGTAGCTCATCCCGGGTCGTCCAGGACCGCCTGTCGAGGACGTTCTTCTGCAGCAGGGCGAAGAAGCTCTCCATGGCGGCGTTGTCCCCGGCCGCACCCACTTTGCCCATCGAGCCGACCAAGCCGTGCCGGTTGAGGGCATGGACGAATTTCCGGGATCGAAATTGCGACCCGCGGTCCGAATGAACGATGCAACCGGCCACATCCCCGCGCCGAGCAACGGCGTTCTGCAGTGCCTGGACGGCCAGCCGGGCTTTCATTCGCGAGTCGATGGAGTAGCCGACGATCCGCCCGGAGAAGACGTCTTTGATCGCGCACATGTAGAGCTTGCCCTCGGCGGTCCTGTGCTCGGTGACGTCGGTCAACCACAGCTGGTTTGAACCGCCAGCAGTGAAGTCCCGCTCCACCAGGTCATCGTGCACCGGCGGACCCGGCTTCTTCCCGTTCTTGCCGCGCTTCTTCCCGAACACCGACCACCAGCCGTTGTCCCGGCAGATCCGCCACGCGCTGCGCTCACACATCACCTCGCCGGCTTCCTTGGCCTCATCGACCAGGAAGCGGTAGCCGAACTCCGGATCGTCCTGATGGGCGTCGAACAACGCGTTCGCCCGGTACGCCTCGGCCAGCTCGGCGTCGGTGACAGGGTCCGCCAGCCAGCGGTAGTAGGGCTGGCGGGAGAGCTTGAGCACCCGGCACGTCACCGCGACGGGGATCCCGACGGCGGCGAGCTCCTTCACGAGCGGGTAGAGCCTTTTCCCGGCAGGTTCGCCTGGGACAGGTAGGCCGCCGCCCGTCGTAGGACCTCGTTCTCCTGCTCGAGCAGGCGGATCCGCTTCTTCAGCTCACGGTTCTCGGCCGACTCGGCTTTGGTTGTCCCAGGCTTCGCGCCGTCCTCGACGTCGGCCTGGCGCATCCACTTCGACAGGGTCATCTCATGGATGCCAAAGTCCTTGGCGATCTGCGCGAGCGTCACACCCTCTTCGCGGCTGCGGGCCACGCGCACGACGTCGTCACGGAACTCTTGGGGATAGGGAGCAGGCACAGCAACATCCCTCCAGGCCGCCCTGCGGGCAAGCCAGATCAGGTGTCACCTATTCGTGCGGCAGTCCCCATCTTGTTCCCGCTCGTCCTGATCGGCCTAGGGCATGTCTGACAATCGTTTGGACCACGCGAGCACAGCGTTCAACACCACGGCGGCCCGGTAGACGATCGCGTACTTGTCGTACCGGGTCG
>NZ_JBFBLX010000032.1:0-1444 GCF_040702705.1 Micrococcus sp. NPDC078436
GTGAACTGCTCCCCGGAAGTTGGACTCCGAAAATGAGTCCGACCATCCGGGGAGCAGTTCCATGCCAGCACCGTCTTCACTGACCCACGAGCAACGACGAGAAGCGATCGACCTCTTCACCCAAGGCCGCCACGCCAGATCTGTGGCCCATCACCTCGGCGTGGCTTACCAGCCCGTGCGCCGACTGATGGATCGCTGGCGCGTGCATGGCAGTCTGACGCTCGTGCCCAGCAACACGAAACGCCACTACCCTTACGAGCTCAAGCTCGAAGCCGCCACCCGCCACGCCGCCGGGGAGGCCAGCACCGATCTGGCCGTCGAGCTTGATGTGAGCACCCCACGACTGGTCCAACGCTGGTCCGAGCTCTACCGCGTTCACGGCGCCCAAGGCCTCCAACCCCGTCCCCGCGGCCGGCCCTCCACGAAGAACACCCAGCCCGAGCCCAGTCAGGAACAACGCCTGCGCCGAGAGAACGAAGAACTCCGAGCGCAGGTGGCCTACCTGAAAAAACTCCGAGCCCTGGGGCGTCAAGGACCGCGCTGAAAGCAGCCGCGGTCACCAGCCTCAGGGCCCACCACCGGCTGCCGGCCCTGCTCAAAGCCGCCGGCCTGGCCCGATCCACGTACTTCTACCACCACCGCAAAGCCACCGCACCAGATCCACGAGCCGAGCTCAAAGCCGCCATCGAAGCGGCCGTGCTCACCGGGCGCGGCCGCTACGGGCACCGCCGTGTCCACCTGCTCCTGGCCCAGGCCGGCTGGGCGGTCGCGAAGAAGACCGTGCTGACCCTGATGCGTCAGCTGGGATTGAAATGCCAGGTCAGACGCCGCCGATACAACTCCTACCCAGGCCACGAGGGCGCCAGCGCCCCGAATGTGCTCCAACGCCGTTTCCAGGTGCCCGCACCGAACCAGGTCTGGGTCAGCGACGTCACCGAGTTCGCTCTGACCGGCTCCAAGCTCTACCTCTCCCCGGTCATCGACCTCCACGACCACGCCGTGATCGCCTGGTCCATGAGCACCAGCCCGAGCACCGCGTTCACCAACGCCTCCCTCCGGCAGGCCTTCGACACCCTGCCGGCCCCGGCACCGGGGCTGATGGTCCACACCGACCAGGGCTTCCAGTACCGCCACCGCTCCTGGCAGGCCCTGCTGGCCCAGAACCACGCGGTCCAGTCGATGTCGCGCAAGGGCAACTGCTACGACAACTCCCTCGCGGAGAACTTCTTCGGCCACCTCAAGTCCGAGGCGTTCCTCGAGGGGATGCCCACCACGATCGAGGACCTCACCGAGCAGATCGACGCCTATATCCACTGGTACAACCACGAACGGATCCAGGAACGACTCGAGGGCCTGACCCCGATGCAGTATCGGTGTCAGGCCCTCGGGGCCACGGCCCTGGCTACGCTGTAGAAACCAGTCCAACTTCCGGGGAGCAGTTCAG
>NZ_JBFBLX010000033.1:0-1275 GCF_040702705.1 Micrococcus sp. NPDC078436
GGGACTGGTGCACGTGTAGGTGACAGGCGTCTTCACGTCGGGTCTGCGGGCGTGTGGTCCATGATCAACTCGTACTCGACGGGCGTCAATCGGCCCAGGCGCACCTGCCGGCGGCGGCGGTGGTAGGTCCGCTCGATCCAGGTGATGATCCCGGCCCGCAGCTCGTCCCGGGTGTCCCAGTCGCGTCGGTCCAGCACGTTCTTCTGCACCAACGCGAAGAAGGACTCCATGGCCGCGTTGTCCCCGGCAGCACCGACCTGGCCCATGGACCCGACCAGCCCGTGGGCGGTGAGGGCGTCCTGGAATAGGGTCGAGCGGAACTGCGAGCCGCGGTCCGAGTGCACGATGCACCCGGCCACCACGGCGGTGCCGCCACGGCGGGCCACGGCCTGCTCGAGCGCGTTCACGGCCAACGAGGCCTGCATCCGGCCGGCCATGGAGTACCCCACGATCCTGCCGGCGTAGAGATCCTTGATCGCGCAGAGGTAGAGCTTGCCCTCACCGGTGGGGTGCTCCGTGATGTCGGTCAGCCACAGCCGGTTGGGCTCTTCGGCAGAGAAGTCCCGGCGGACGCGGTCATCGTGCACGGGCGGGCCTGGGCGGCGCCCGTTCTTGCCGCGCTTGGCCCCGAACGCGCAGTGCCACCCGTTCTGGTGGCAGAGCCGCCAGGCGGTACGGGCCGCCATCGGAGCGCCAGCATTCTCGGCCTCGTCCCGCAGCAGCCGGTACCCGAACTCGGGATCGTTCTGGTGGGCGTCGTGGAGGGCGTTGGCCCGGTGAGCGGCCTCCACCTCCGCGGTGGTGACAGGGTTCTGAAGCCAGCGATAGTAGGGCTGGCGGGCGAGCTTGAGGACCCGCAAGGACACCGCGACCGGGATCTGGTCGACAGCGAGCTCGGACACGAGCGGGTACATCATTTTTTCGGCAGGTTCGCCTGAGACAGGTACGCCGCGGCGCGGCGCAGAACTTCGTTCTCCTGCTCGAGCAGCCGGATCCTGCGGCGGGCTGCGCGGAGTTCTTCGGCCTCGGCCTTGGTGGTGCCGGGGGTGTTGCCGGCTTCGATCTCGGCTTGGCGCATCCAGTTCGTCAGACAGGAGAAGCTGATCCCGAAGTCCTTCGCGATCTGCTTCAAGTGGGTGCCGGGCTCACGGTTCTGGGCGACGCGGACGACGTCGTCGCGGAACTCTTGGGGGTAGGGGGCGGGCATGGTGCACATCCTTCCCTGCGGTGTGGGAACACCACAGATCGTATGTCACCTACACGCGCATCAGTCCC
>NZ_JBFBLX010000034.1:0-1237 GCF_040702705.1 Micrococcus sp. NPDC078436
GTTGTTCATGCCGAAGAAGTTCGATCCCGAGGTGAAGGACCGCGCGGTGCGGATGGTCCTGGACCGTGTCGAGGAAGCCGGGTCAGTCACGAAGGCCGTGGCTTTGGTGTCGCCGAAGGTCGACGTGGGGCGCGAGACCTTGCGCCGCTGGGTCTGTCAGCACCGCGTCGACGCCGGCCTCAAGGACGGGCCGACCAGCGATGACCTGGCCGAGCTCAAGCGCCTGCGCGGCGAGGTCAAGCGATTGCGGGAGGACAACGAGATCCTGCGCAAGGCCTCGATTTTCTTCGCGGGGGAGCTCGACCCCCGCAACCGATGATCATGGGATTCATCGATCAGATGCGCGCCAAGGGGCATGCGGTCGAGTCGATCTGCAGGGTGCTCCGTCAGGAGGGCTGTCAGATCGCCGCACGCACCTACCGGGCGTGGCGCCGCCGCAGCGCGTCGGCTCGTGACACGTCCGACGCGGTCCTGCTCAACGTCCTGCACGACCTTGTCGGCACCCCGGAAGGGCTGTACGGGCGTCGGAAGATGACCGCGTGGCTGCGTCGAGAAGGTCACCAGGTCGGCGCCGGTCGTGTGGACCGGCTCATGCGGGTTGCGGGGATGAACGGTGTGCGTCGAGGCAGGCCAGTGCGCACCACCGTCCCGGCCAAGGACGGCTGCCGTGCCGGTGACCTGCTCAATCGAGACTTCACCGCGGCCGCGCCGAACACGAAGTGGGTCGCGGACTTCACCTATGTGCGCACGTGGGCGGGCTTCGTATACGTCGCGTTCGTGCTGGACTGCTACTCGCAGAGAATCCTCGCCTGGCATGCCGCGACGGCCAAGACGACCCCGCTGGTCCTGACCCCGCTGCGGATCGCGTTGTGGGACCGTGACCGGCACGGGCACCCTGTGCAGCCCGGCGAGCTGATCGCGCACAGCGATGCCGGGTCGCAGTACACGAGCCTTCGCTTCGCCGAGCACCTGGCCGCCGAGGGCATCGCCGCGTCCATCGGGACCGTCGCCGATGCGTATGACAACGCGCTCATGGAATGCGTCATCGGCTTGTACAAGACCGAGTGCATCACCACCACGATCTTCCACAACGGCCCGTACAAGACCATCGCCGACGTCGAGTACGCCACCGCCGGATGGGTCGAGTGGTACAACAATCGAAGGCTCCACTCGTCCCTGGCTATGACCACCCCGGCCGAGTACGAGACTGCCTACTACGCCGCCCTCAACCGAGAGC
>NZ_JBFBLX010000035.1:0-1115 GCF_040702705.1 Micrococcus sp. NPDC078436
TGTAGGAGGGCATGACGTTGTTGACTCGGGCCGGGGCCAGTGAGGCCGGAGGAGCCTCTGCGCAGGAGGTATGAGGCCGATGGTAGTTGTAGTGGTTCACCCACACCGCCAACGCCTCACGCCGCTGGTTCTCTGAGGTGTAGGGGCGGGCGTAGAGGACCTCGTCGACCATCAGCCGGTTGTACCGCTCGACCTTCCCGTTGTGACGAGGGGTGTAGGGGCGGATCCGGTGGTGCCGGCCCCCGAGCGAGACGACCTTCCGGGTGAAGTCCCCGGCCCGGTAGTTGTTCCCGTTGTCCGTGACCACCCGGTCCACGGTGATGCCGTGGGCGGCGAAGAACGCCCTCGCCCGGCAGTAGAACCCGATCGTGGTCACCGCCTTCTCGTCCTCCAACGCCTCGGTGTACGCCAGCCGGGTGAACCCGTCGATCGCCGAGTGAAGGTAGGTGTAGCCGACCCGGCGGCCAGGCCCGCGTTTGGCCGCTCGCGCGTTCTCGGAGTCCCGGCCGTGAGCACGCCAGCCTCCCCCCTCGGGGATGCGCCCGATCTTCTTCACGTCCATGTGCACCATGTGCCCCGGGGTGCAGGCGATGATCCGCTGCGGCTTCTGTCGCAGGTCTTCCCCGGCCGGGGTGAGATCACGCAGCCGGGAGAGCCCGGCCCGGTGCAGCCACCGGCCCACGGTGCGAAGACACACAGTGTGGCCTTCAGTGCGCAGGTGGTGATGGATCCGGCGGGCGGACCATTTGCGCTCCCGCCGCAGGGAGTGGATCTGGGCCACCAGGACCGGATCGAGCTGGGCAGGTGAACGGTGCGGCCGGCTGGGCAGGTCCTGAAGGCCGGCTTCTCCCTGGGCGCGGTAGCGGGCGACCCACGTGGCGACCGTGGGCCGGCTCACACGGAACTCGGCGGCCACGTGTGCTTGCGGGATCCCGTCGTGCAGGTGGCGTTGGACCATGCGCAGCCGGCCGGTCGGGGTCAGGGGTGCGTTAGCGTGAGTCATGAGCGGGTCTCTTCTGGCAGGTGGGTTGTTGAGGAACTTCCATCCTGCGGCAGGGACCCGCTCGTCTCATCTCAGCCCGTACCCCGTGGCAAGAACCTCATGACCCACAACA
>NZ_JBFBLX010000036.1:0-1094 GCF_040702705.1 Micrococcus sp. NPDC078436
TGTGATGTCCAGGGACGTTGTTGCGTGAACAGCTGACAAGCGAAGGCCTCCTGTTGCGAGAGTGGAGTTGTCGAGAAACCGCTCACGCGAACAGAAGGCCTTCATGTCCCACGCTAACGCCGCCCTGACCCCTCGCGCCCGCCTACGCCTGGCCAAGCTCATCGTCGAGGAACACTGGCCGGTCGCCACCGCGGCCAAGATGTTCATGGTCTCCCCACCCACCGCACGCAAATGGGCCACACGCTTCCGGGCCGAGGGACCTGCAGGGATGGCAGACCGGTCCAGCCGGCCGTCCACGATGCCGACCAGAACACCGCAGGCGGTGGTGAAACAGATCGTGGCCGCCCGATGGCGCCGACGCCTGGGGCCGGCACAGATCGCCGGAGAACTCAGGATGCCGGCCTCCACCGTCCATGCCGTGCTCGTGCGCTGCCGGATCAACCGCCTCGCCCGTCTGGACCGGGTCACCGGCGAGCCGATCCGCCGCTACGAGCACCCCCACCCCGGTTCGCTGATCCACGTCGACGTCACCAAGTTCGGGCGCATCCCCGACGGGGGCGGACACCGATTCGTCGGGCGCCAGCAGGGCCTGAAGCACCGCGCGGCGACCTCGGACCGCGAAGGAACCCGTGATGCCCGATACCAGCCCCGGCTCGGGGTGGGCTTTCTGCACACCGTGATCGATGATCACTCCCGCTTCGCCTATGTGGAGATGCACTCCGATGAACGCAGCCAGACGGCCATCGCGGTGTTGCGCCGCGCGGTCGCCCACTTCGCGCGCCTGGGCGTGGAGGTGGAGCGGGTGCTCTCGGACAACGGCTCGGCCTACCGCTCGCATGCCTGGCGTGATGCCTGCACCGAGCTCGGGATCAAGCCCAAGCGGACTCGGCCCTACCGGCCGCAGACGAACGGGAAGATTGAGCGGTTCCATCGCACGCTCGCTGACGGGTGGGCCTATGCCCGGTTCTACAGCTCAGAGACGGAACGCAGGGCCGCGTTGCCTGGATGGCTGCACTTCTACAATCATCATCGCGTCCACTCCGCGATCGGCGCCGCGCCTGCCACCAGGCTCAACAACCTCCCTGGACATCACA